>JBKKCR010000186.1:0-6415 GCA_046712825.1 Actinomycetota bacterium
TGTCCCCTGCGCGTATCGCGGCTGCGCTCGATGATCGCTTCCGCCTTCTCACCGGCGGGGGCCGCACTGTCATGCCGCGCCAACAAACGCTCGAGACCTCCGTGGCTTGGAGTCACGACTTGCTCGATCCCAACGAGCGCGCGCTGCTCCGCCGCCTCTCGGTGTTCGCTTCAGGCTTCACACTCGACGCGGTGGAGAGCGTCTGTTCTGACGAGCTGATCGACGAGTATGCCGTGCTTGATCTGCTCTCGCGCCTGGTGGACAAGTCCCTCGTCCAAGCCGGGCGCCCAGACGCGGTCGACCGGTACCGGCTGCTCGAAACGATCCGCATATACGCCCGCGATCGCCTCCTCGAGTCGGGCGAGAGCGAAGCCATCCGCACTCGTCACTGCGAGTTCTTCCTCTTACTCGCCGAGCGGGCGGAGCCGGAGCTTGTGGGAGCCAACGCGCCGGCCTGGTTGGCTCGCTTGGAGCTGGAGCACGACAACATCAGTGGCGCGCTCGAGTGGGCCGACATCACCGATGCGCACGAGCAGTTCCTGCGTCTGGTCACGGCGCTCACGCTCTTCTGGGAGCTTCGCGGCCATCTCGGCGCAGGCGGCCGCTGGTTCGCAAGAGCGCTCGCCCGTGACGAAGGACCGTCAGTTGTGCGCGCTCGCGCGCTCTGGGGCGCTGCGCACGTAGCCGTATACGGCGGCGTCCATGAGATCGCGGCGCAGCGCGCGCCGGAGTCATTGGCCATGGCGGAGGAAGTCGGCGACGAGTGGGCGATGGCTCGCGCGCTCAACACGATCGGACTCCTGCAGCTCTTGTCCGAGCCGGAACCTGCTCGCACGGAACTCCACAAGAGCGTCGATCTCGGCAGGAAGATCGGCGACAACTGGGCCGTAGCCGACGGTCTGAAGATGATTTCCCTCGCGTGGCTCTTCCAAGAGGACCACGATGGGCTCGCAGGTGCCCTCGAGGATCTTCGTAGAGTTGCCGAGGGCCTCGGGAACAAGTTCTTCACAGCCTGGTATCACAGCGGCGTCGGGTGGATGGCGCTACGCCGCGGCGATTTCGGCCTGGCCCGCCGCGAACTCGAGACTTCCATCGATGAGTGCCGACAGGTCGGTGAGCCTTCGACCGAAGGTTTTGCCCTGAGCTTTTTGAGCGAGCTCGACTCCCTGACCGGAGACTATGACGCTGCCGATGCGTGCTTGGCTGCGTTCATCCAGCGAGCGACGGCAACAGGCGGCGAGGCGGCCGTGCCCTTTGCCTTGCTCACACTCGCCACCCTCGCCGTCGGCCGCGGCCATCCAGCCGAAGCCGGCGCCATCCTCGAACCGCTGCTCCCGAAGGATCGATCACTTGGGATCTCCCACGTCATCGCGTTGGGACTCGCCGTACTCGGATCTGCACTCTTCGCCGAAGGCCAGGACCAAGCTGCCAATGATGCCTTGGAGGAGTCGAAGGAATTGGCAAGAGGTATCGATAATCCTTGGCTGATCGCGGTCGCCGACCACCAACTCGGCCGGCTTGCTCGTCGACGCGGGCAGGCGGGCACCGCGGAAGATCTCCACCATGAGGGGCTCGCGCTACTCGTTCCGCGCGGACTACGACCGGACATCGTGCAGTCACTCGAAGCACTGGCGGCGCTCGCGGCCGACCACGAGAGCTATTCGGAGGCGACGCGGTTGTTCGCCGCGGCCGCGGCCTTGCGGGGCGCGATCGGCCTCGCCCGTTGGCCCGCCGATCAAGCTGAGTACGACGGTGAGTTGGCGCGCGCCCGACTCGCACTTGGCGACTTGGTCTTCGCGGCAGCGTGGACCGAAGGTGAAGCGCTCACAGTCGAAGACGCCGTTGCCTACGCGACGCGGGCGCGGGGCGAGCGTGGACGACCCTCGAGCGGATGGGCCAGCTTGACGCCGACGGAGCTGGAAGTGGTGAGCCACGCCGCGCAAGGTCTGACGAACCCCCAGATCGCGGAGCGGATGTTCATCGCACGGGGGACCGTGAAGATCCACCTCTCGCACATCTTCGCCAAGCTCGGCTACTCGACCCGCTCCGAGCTCGCGGCCGAAGCCGTGCGACAAGGCATCGGATCGGCGGGAACCCCAAACGGAAGAGAGAACGCGACGTGACCACGTGCACATCTTGATCTCAGCACTACCGCGAGCAGGAAAGCGAGGCGGCTCTCAGGGATCAACGTGACAGCACCGCGCCCGCGCACACCCGTTAGCCGGGTGTCGCCCGGTCGAGGCTGGCCCCTCCGGTGGCCTCGCGGACACCTCGCGGCCCGTACCAGTCGATGCAGAGGACGGTCGCGTCGTCCCGGAGGTCGCCGCCGGTTGCGGCGAGCAGGTTTCGACCGAGCTCACGGACGACCTCGCGGGGGTGCCGGTCGGCGGACTGCACGAGGATGTCGCTTACGGCGAGGGTCGCGTTCCGTTCGAGGAACCCGTCGGTCACGATCAGGAGCCGATCCCCCGGTTCGAGCATCAGTCTGTGGGTCTCATAGGGGTCGCTCCCAATGCCGAGTGGCACGCCCGGCGACAGGTCGAGCGCTGCCGCTGCACCGGCCCGCAGGAGATACGGCGGGGGATGGCCGGCGATGACGATGTCGACTGCGCCGTCGGCGATTCGGATCCGCAGGATCTGGCCCGTGACGAACTGGTCGGGAGCAGCATTGGCGATCAGAGCGGCGTTCGCCGCATCCGCCTGTTCGCCTGGTGACGCCACCGACCGGCGGGTGTTGCGCAGGCTGCCGACCGTAAGCGTGGCGAGCCAAGCGGCACCGATGGAGTGGCCCATGGCGTCGGTGACGGACGCGTACAGGTACTCACGATCGACGGAGTAGTCGAAGGTGTCTCCACCCACGGTCGCCGCCGGCTCGAGCCAGCCGGCGAGAGTGAAGGGGCCCCCTTCGACCGTATAGGAGTCGGGCAGCAGGCGACGCTGGATCTCAGCCGGGAGCGAGAACGGCACGTCGCGCTGTGCCGATTCGAACAGGTCGGTATGCCGGCGGGCCGCGATCAGGGTGTACGCAAGGGTGTGCGCGGCAGACGTCAGGTACGCGATGGTTTCGGTGTCAGGGTCGTACGGGGTCTTGAGCTCGAGGATGCCGATGGCGTCGCCGCGTTCGGTCACCGGAACGAGAACGCGCCAGCCGCCGTCGTCCTCGCGCTCCACATGCTGTTCCTGGCTCGTAAGGACTCGATGATGCATGGAGCCATCGAGCGGAAACGACTCCGTGCGCTCGTTGCGCCCCGCAGCCACCCTCCCCTCGCTCGCCGTGACGTGCGACATCCGGACGGCGGCGGTCCCCGAGAGGTTCGCGAGAAGGAGGCTCACCTCGGTGGCGTCGAGCATGCGGGCGAGCTCGGCCGCGAGAACGTCGACGGCTTCGACGGGCGGAGCGGCCTCGACGGCTGCAAGCAGGCCCCGGAAGTCGAGTCGGACGTCGTCCACGTCGGCCACCGCCATACCGTAGCAGCGAGAACGAGCGGTGGGCCCTTCGGCTCCTCGCTGTTTCAAGTGAGGTAACCCCATCTCCAGCTTGCCGGCGCCCGGCCTGCCTCTGAAGCTGGCGGAGTGGTTCTCCTACCGTCGGTCAGTGGAGGTGAACGGATTCGAACCGTCGACCTCTGCGTTGCGAACGCAGCGCTCTACCAACTGAGCTACACCCCCTGGAGCAGGCCCGATGCTACCAAACCGGCTCAGCGGCCCGGCGGCGCGCGTTACCCCGGCGCCGGGCGGCAGAGCATGTGCTGTCCGCCGCTCGCGACGAGGCTTCCGTCCTCTGCCCAAACCCGTGCGGTGCTTGCGATCAACCCGTCGGCCGCGATCGGCGATTCGGTGACGCAGAGCAACCACTCCGAGCGCGAAGCCGGCCGGTGGAACCGCACCGAGAG
The DNA here is from genome assembly GCA_046712825.1 of Actinomycetota bacterium. Taxonomy (GTDB): domain Bacteria; phylum Actinomycetota; class AC-67; order AC-67; family AC-67; genus DATFGK01. The sequence goes on from JBKKCR010000186.1 coordinate 3,894, forward strand.
CTCGATCGTCGGCGCTACGACCAGCGGGCGTCCTGTTTGACCCGCCATGAACGCCGGCCAACCCATCGTGTCGATCAGCAGGAGCGAGCGCGCCGCGTCGAGGTACGGATCCTTGAACGTCGGCCTCGGCTCGAACCGGCACCAGCCTTCGCGGATCGGCGCGCCGGGGACACGCTCCTCCCACCGCTCGATCACCGGCCCGATCATGCGCTCCTCGATGTTCGACCAGAACCGCCGGAACGTGGGCGGCGGCGGTGAGGCAACTCTCCACGGCACGATGCCCTCCGGGCCCGGCAGCTCGGGCATCGGCGCTGCGTCGTAGTCGAAGCCGGCCAGTCCTTCGTCGACGGTCCAGACGGTCGCGTCGAGGAAGAGCCGTCCCTCCTGTGACATCGAGACGCGGATCACTTCGGAGCGCCGCGCGGCGTTGAGCGTGACGACGTCGATCTCGACGGGAGCGAACGCGGCGACGCCCAGGTAGTTGCACGAGTAACTCACCGGCTTCGCGAAGCGGCTGTGCGCGCCGGCGGCACGCAACGCGATCGCGGACACGTAGCCGCCGGCCGGTCCCCAAAGCTCCCACCCATCTGAGAGCATGGCCCGGTAACTCCCGTCACCGCCCTCGACGGCCGTGTCGCGCTCGAAATCCCCCGCCGGATCCTCCACCGGGCCGATCCTACGTGGGCCTCCCCGCATCGCGCGTCTGATTTTGTTACGTAGAGCTATGCGCATCCTTACCTGGAACATCCACGGGGCCCGGGACGCTTCGATAACGGAGATCGCCGGGGAGATCGCCGTGTACGAAGCCGACGTCGTCTGTCTCAACGAGGTGAAGCGCGGCGACGGAAACCGCCTGCGCGACGCGCTCGACTTGCGAGCGTTCGTCGCGAGCTCCTTCATCGGTCCGTACGGCAACGCGATCCTCACCAACGCGCCCATCACCGCCTGGCGGCGGTTCCGGTTCTCGCGCGTTCGCAGGGTCGATCGACGCGACGCGGCGTTGGTCACCTTGACCGACGGCACGACGATCGCAGCCGTCCATCTCGGCCTCCGCGCGCCGGAGCGCTCTCGTTTGGCGGCCGAGCTCCTCGCCGCGCTCCCCGATCGCTCCATCGTCGCCGGCGATGCCAACGAGACCCCGGACCACGCGGCCGTCGCGTTGTTCTCGAGTCGCTTCGATGATGCCGGTCGTGAAGGAGCCCAGCCCACCTTCCCTGCCGGCGAACCGCGGTCGCGGATCGACTACGTCTGGGTGCCGCGGGGAACCTCGGGGCAAGCCTGCCGGGTCGGCTCAACAAAGGCCTCCGACCACCTCCCAGTCATCGTGGATATCGACCTCGTCTGAGCCTGCAGCCCCACCCGGAAGCCGCTACCCTGCGGGACGCTTCGCCCATACGCCGCAGCTTCGGCCCGCCCCCTCAAGGGTTAGGACGCAGGTCCCGAGGCCTACGGGTGGGGAATCCAGAAGTGCTTGGTCACCCCAGTTGTGGGGTTCATTTCTCCTCTATTCGCACCTGGCGGGGGGTCCCGAACGTTATGCATGATGGTCACCCCATGTATCGAGAGCTAACGCACCGCGTCCGCAGACCCGGCCGCTGGACGGCCGTGGTCCTTGCCGTGTTCATGGCCATCAGCGTGGCCGCTCAGGCGGCACCCACCCCGGAGCCGTCGCCCAGCGCCGAAGACGCGAAGCTAAACGGGATCTTCGCCAAGTTCGACGCCAAGCGCGACGCGGTCGAAGGCCGCCTTCGCGCCCTCGAGCTCGATCTGATCGCGATCCAGCAAAGGCTGAACAAGGTTCGCACCAAGCTCAAGAAGGCCGAGATCGAGCTGGTCCGGCGCCAGGCAGCGCTTGTTGTGGCAACGGAGGCGCTTGAGGCGCAGAAGCTCCTGACGCGCGACAGCGCGGCGTCCCTCTACATGCGCGGACCGTGGAGCTACGTCAACGCCATGCTCAACGCGCAAAGCGTGAGCGACATGGTCAGGGTCGAGGTGTTCTCCGAGTCCGTGCTCAACGACTTCATCAGCGTTATGCGCGAGCTGAGCACCAAGAAAGCCGCCGCCACCAAGGCGCACGCGGCGGCTAAGGCGAGGGCGCTGGACCTCCGCAAGCAGGTCAAGGAGATCGAGAAGGAAGAGACGGAGCTGCTCGAGGATCAGCAGGTCGAGTTCAGCCGCCGGCAGTTGCTCATCAACGAGCTCATCGCCGACTTCGGCGGGCTCGACGAGCTGCGCAAGCACGGCTTCGACATCATCGTGAAGGCGTACGCGGGTACCGACACCAAGATCGCGACGCTGCTCAAAGAGGCGCAGAAGAACCAAGAGGTCGCCGAGGAAGGCGAGTACTTCCTTCGCTGGCCGGTCGAGTCCCGCCGGATCACATCGGCGTTCGGCTGGCGGATCCACCCGCTCTGGGGATACCGCTCGTTCCACACCGGCTTCGACGTCGGCGCGAACTACGGCGACGAGATCGTCGCGAGCCTGCCGGGGCGCGTCGTCGCGGTGGACTACATGGGCGCCTA
>JBKKCR010000187.1:0-4285 GCA_046712825.1 Actinomycetota bacterium
AGTTCAGGGCCGGCGGGTGCAGGTCGGGCAAACGCGATCCGGAGTAGAGGCGCATCGCGCTCGTGAAGAGCCGGGGAGCGAGGAACTCCGCCCAATCCATCAGCGTTTCCGCGCCGAGCGCGTTCGCCAGCTCCTTGGACCGCTTCGTGCTGGCGATGATCGTTTCGAGCTGCTCCTCGGCGTCGGCGAGCTGCACGGGCAGCGGGACGAGCATGTTCGATACCTGGTTGGCCGACTCGCGTTCCTGGCCCTCAACGCGAACCGAGATCGGACACGCCGCGACGAGCGGCTTGTCGGGAAGCTCATCGAGCGCGAGCAGATAGTTGCGCAACGCGTAGGTCGAGATCGCGAGCACGACGTCGTTCACCTTCGCGCCGTACGCGTTCTTGATCTCCTTGAGGTCGTCGAGCGACGCCTGGCCGAACGCGACCGCGCGATGCGGGGTCAGCTGGCCGGAGAACCGCGTGCGGGGCGCGAGGAACGGCGCGGCGGCCCCACCCTCCGATCGTCTCGTCATCGAGCGCAGCATCTTCGCCGCGTTGCCGGTCGCACGGGCCATCGCGCCGACGATGCGAACCGGGTTGGCGATCTGCGTCACGAGCGCGTCGCGGAGGAGCTTGACGTCGGACGGGCGCCGCTCGCCGATGAAGCGCTCCTCGGGCTTGGCTTTGCGCTCGATCTCCGGCGTGAGGTCGAGCAGATGCACCATCACGTCGGCGCCCGACGCGCCGTCGATCGTCGCGTGATGCATCTTCGTCACGACCGCGGCCTGCTGACCCTCGAGTCCTTCGACGACCCACATCTCCCACAGCGGCCGGTCGCGGCGCAGCTGCGCGCTCGCGATGTCGCCGACGACGTCGGCGAGCGCCTGCTGGTCGCCGGGCGGTGGGGCGCCGATCCGGTGCACGTGGTTCTCGAGGTCGAACGTGGGATCGTCGATCCACACGGGATGACCGAGGCCGAACGGCACCGTCACGAGCCGCCGACGGAAGGCCGGCATCAGGTGGATGCGATCCTCGAGCATCGTGCGGATCTTCTCGAACGCGTAGCCGCCCGGCATCGTCGACGTGTCGAGCAGGAGAACACCGATGACGTGCATGTGCATCTCCGGCGTCTCCAGATACAGGAACGTCGCGTCCATGCCCGACAGACGCTTCACGACGACACCAGGGCTTCCATTGCGCGCTCCTTTGCCCATCGATAATCCGGCTTGCCGGCCGGCGTGCGCACGACCTTGTCGACGAGCACGATGTCGCGCGGAACCTTGTAGCCGGCGACGGACTCGCGGCAGTGCTGTTGAAGTTGCTCCAGGGTCGGCGCGGCGCTGGGATCACGCGGCTGCACGACCGCGACGACTCGCTCACCCCACCGGTCGTCGGGCACGCCGACCACGATCGCGTCCTCAACCGCGGGATGATCCTTGAGCGGGCCTTCGACCTCATCGGGGAAGACCTTTTCGCCGCCGGTGTTGATCGTCTGTGAACCGCGGCCGAGGAGCGTGATCGTGCCGTCGTCCTCTACGGTCGCCATGTCGCCGGGGAGCACGTACCGGCCGCCGTCGAGCTCGACGAAGGTCAGCGCGGTCTTCTCCGGATCCTTGTGGTATCGCAGCGGGATGAACCCGCGGCGCGCGAGCCGTCCGACGACGCCCGAGCCGGGCTCTACCTTCTTGCCGTCGTCGTCGAGGACGAACGTCTGGTCGTTCACCACGAAGGTGGCTCCCCCGCGGCCGGCCTTGGAGCCGAGCACGCCCGTCTCCGACGAGCCGAAGCCGTCGGCGATCATGCGGTCCGGGAGCAGCTCGAGGATCCGCTTCTTGGTGGTTTCGGACAACATCGCGCCGCCGGATCCGATCACCCAGAAGTTCGTGGTGTCGTAGCGGTCGCGGTTCGCTTCGAGCTCGTCGACGAGCGGACGCGCCATCGCGTCCCCGACCACGACCAGGATCATGACCTTCTCGCGCGTGATGAGATCCCAGATCGTCGGCGGGTCGAACTTGCCCAGCGGCGTCATCACGAGCGTCCCGCCGGTGAACAGCGTCTGGAACGCGAGCCAGTGCGCGCTCGAGTGCATAAGCGGGGGAGTCGCGAGCGCGACGAGACCGGTCTCGGGGACACGAGACGCGAGCTCCTCGGGACCGGTGACATGGTTCCCCATCTGGGTGATGTCGCCGCCGCCCATCGCCGCTTTGAAGATGTCCTCGTGCCGCCACACGACGCCCTTCGGCATACCGGTCGTGCCGCCGGTGTACACGCAGTACAGATCGTCGGAGGAGCGATCTGGGACGCTCGGGCGCTTGGGGCTCGCCGCAGCGAGCGCGTCCTCGTACCGGTCCGAACCCGGCGCCGGCTCCTCGTCCGAGCCGTCCTCCACCACGAGGAAACGCTCGAGGATCGGCGCCTCCGGCGCGACCGCGGCGACCTTGGCGGCGAACTGCCGGTGGTAGATCAGCCCCACCAGATCCGCGTTGTCGAACAGGTAGCGAAGCTCGGCCTCGACGTATCGGAAGTTCACATTGATCGGTATCGCGCGGATCTTGAAGCACGCGAGCATCCCCTCGAGATACTCGCCGCAGTTCATCAACTGGAGCCCGATGTGTTCGCCTGGGCGAACGCCCGAAGCGAGCAGATGATTGGCCAGGCGATTCGCTCGCTCGTCGAGCGTGGAATAGGTCAAACGGCGCTCTCCGACGATCACCGCTTCGCGATCTGGAACGGCATCGGCGACCGCTTCGAAAAGGTCGGCGAGGTTGTAGCTCATGCTTCTCCTCGAGGTGAGGAGGCCATAGTATGACGGAAGTTCAGGCTTGGGCGAGGGGGATCAGATGGCCTCCAACCGGCCTGCACAGGCCATCGTGGTAGCACAACGAGTAGGACGAGCCGTCGCGAGGATGCCGGGGATCGGCATCCTCTGGGCGCCACCGCGCGCCGCAGGCTTCGCCGTCGACGCGTTCATCAAGCAACGCTTCGGCCTCCGCGGCACCGACGACCTTCCGAAGGCGCGTCCGTCGCTCGCGCTGACCGCGCAAGTCGCGCTCGACGAAGCGTTCCTCGGCATGATGCGCAACCCGAGCCGGTATCCGACCGACGCGGACTACGCGGGCCTCGCCGCGGAGCTCGCGACCGCCGCGGACCTGTACGCGCGTGAGGGTTGGATCGCCGAGCCGCGGTCTTATCATCGCGACCCGCCGCCACTGACGGATCTCCGCGTCCGCCGCCTCTGGGCGATGAACGTCTGGTACGAGCGTCTGTCGTGGCCGAGCGGGTACGAAACGCACCCCGGCGAGCCGAACGCGGCGCGATGGGAGTCGTTCACGAAGAACCGGATCTCGTACGCGTACGTCGTGCGGCGCAGGCCCGACCGGCCGTGGCTGATGTGCCTCCACGGGTTCTCGACGGGGGTGCCGACCTCCGACTTCTTCGCGTTCAAAGCGAAGCGGCTCGCTGAGGAGCTCGACCTGAACCTGGTCTTCCCGGTGCTGCCGCTGCACGGCCCGCGCCGCGCGAGCCGCATGTCGGGCGCCGAGCTCCTGTCGTACAACGTCCTCGACTTCATCTCGGGCATGGCGCAGGCGATGTGGGACATCCGGCGGCTCATGGGTTGGCTGCGCGCGCAAGGCGCCGAGCGGATCGGCGTTCACGGGATGAGCCTCGGTGCGTACACCGCGTCGTTGTTGTCGGCGCTCGAGCCGGATCTCGAGCTGCTGATCGCGGGTGCGCCCTTGTGCGACATGCCGGGCCTGATCGACCACCACATGCCGCGCCGTCTCCGCGGCAAGGCGGTCGAGAACGGCATCGATCAGTCCGTTCTTCAAGATGTGTTCCGTCCCGTGTCGCCGCTCGCGTACCCGATGACCATCCCGCGCGAGCGCGTGCACATGTACGCGGGGGTTGGGGACCGGATGTCGACGCCGAAGCAGGCGCACCGCCTGTGGGCGCACTGGGACCGGCCGAACGTTCTCTGGTACGAGGGTGGGCATCTGACCTTCTTGTGGTCGGGCCAAGTCACGCGCTTCCTCGACGATGCGATGGCGAGCGCAGGATTCATCGAGCCGCGTGCCTCCGCGCCTTCCGCGCAGTTGCCTATCGTCTAATCAACACTGAGCGATCCGGCTCGGAGCCACCGGCGCGCGGCTTATACTGACCGAGATGCGGGATAACTCTCTGAGGCTGAACGCTTCGCTCCGCCGGAATCCGCTGGTGATCGGCTCAATCGGAGTGAATCAGAGCCGCCGGGCCCGCGCGATATCCCGACCAGATCTTGTTATTAACCGGGTCCGCATAAC
>JBKKCR010000188.1:0-11033 GCA_046712825.1 Actinomycetota bacterium
CCGTTCACCGGCTCGTCCCCGGTCGCGATCGCGTACAAGCACGTGAAGGAAGATCCGATCCAGCCGTCGCGTCTCAACGCGGACATCCCGCCGGCGCTCGAAGCGATCGTGATGAAGGCGCTGGCCAAGAACCCCGACAACCGCTACCAGAACGCGCAGGAGATGCGACAGGATCTGATGCGCGCAGCGGCCGGCAAGCCGGTGCATGCGACTCCGTTGATGGCGCCCGTGGAGCAAACCTCTATCCACGCGCCGGCGGTGTCGGATCAGACGACGATCATCCGCCGCACCGGCGGTCCGCCGCCCAGCGACGTCCGGCGACGCCGCCGGCTCGGCTGGATCTTGATGTCGCTGATCCTGCTTGCGATCGCCGGTGTCGTTACGTGGGCGATCCTGAGCTCGCTGCCGGGAGCCGCGAAGGAGGTCGACGTTCCTAACGTCGTCAATCAGCACATCGATGAGGCGCGCGAGCAGCTCACGGCGGCGGGGTTGAAGTCGGTCGTTGAAGACAGGCAGCCCCACGCGACCGTCCCAGAAGGCAACGTGATCAGCCAGGATCCTGCCCCACCGGCAACGATCGAGGAAGGGGGCACGGTCAACCTGATCGTGTCGTTGGGCCCGCAGATCGTCACGGTGCCGAACGTCGAGGGGAAGTCGTTATCGGAGGCGGAGAAGCTCATCAAAGCTGAAGGCCTGGTCGTCGGAACGGTGAGTCGCCGTTTCTCCTCGACGGTGCCGAAGGATCAAGTCATCGACCAAGAGCCCGAAGGCGGTTTCGAAACTCGCTCGGGGGCGAAGGTCGACCTGACCGTGTCCCGCGGCCCGGATACGGCCCCGGTCCCGACGGTTACCGGTAAGAGCGAGGCCGAAGCAACGGCCGAGCTCAAGGCCGCCGGCTTCGAGGTGAACGTCGTCCGCTCGAGCGAGGGCAGCTGCGCCTTCACGCCGGGCGAGGTCTGCGATCAGAACCCGGACGGAGGCACGACGCTGGAGAAGGGGAAGACGGTGACGATCGTCGTCGGGGAGGAGCCGCTCCCGACGGAGGAGCCGACGCCGACCGAAAGCCCTTAGCGCGCCCCGGCCGGCTGCGCGCAGCGCCCGAGGAAGTTCCGCAAGATGTCCATCCCCTCCGCGGTCAGCACGCTCTCGGGATGGAACTGCACCCCCTCGATCGGCAGCTTCCGGTGCCGCACCGCCATCACGAGCTCGTCGCCGGTCTCGGCGATCACCTTCAGCTCGTGCGGCAGCGATGTCCGCTCGATCACCAACGAGTGGTAGCGCGTCGCCTCGAACGGGATCGGCAGCCCGTCGAGCACGCCCTCGCCACGGTGATAGATCTGTGAGGTCTTGCCGTGCACGAGCTCCGGCGCACGCACGATCCGCGCTCCGAACACAAAGCCGATGCATTGATGACCCAGACAAACACCGAGCAACGGAGTTGTCGGTCCAAGCTCGCGGATCACATCGTTCGAGATCCCGACGTCGGATGGCCTCTCCGGTGTGCCGGGGCCGGGCGATATCACGATCCCATCGGGCGCGAACTCCCGGACCTGATCGAGTGTCCACGCGTCGTTCCGCACGACGGTCGGCGCCGCACCGAGCTCGGCGAGCTCTTGGACGAGGTTGTAGGTGAACGAATCGTAGTTGTCGATCACGAGCACCCGGGCGGCCATGACCGGAACGGTACACCACGCGTCGCGGCCGCCGCCGGAGATCGGGGGGGCTTACGTCGAGGTCGCCTGGCGGACCTCCGGCTCGGCCGCAGGGCGGACGAGGCGGCTGGATCGCAACACGTCGAAGACGACCACGTTCGGGCGCTCCGAGTGCGGCGAAGCATCGTTCCGTATCTTCTCGACGTGCTCGAGGTACTCATCGAGCAGGCGCTGCGCAACGTCGTCATCGAACCGTTTCATGGGGAAGCTCCCTGCACCCGGCTTTTCGGTGGACCCCCTTGCTACGCCCCAAGAACGGGAAAATCGATAGGTCTTAAGTACCAAATTGCCGTTTTGCTGTTTCGCGACGTGGCGGTGCCGACGCGAAGCGTGCGCTTCACCGCGCAGCGCATAAACGCGCGCTCATTGCGCGTTCGCTGCCGATTGTGCTCTCCGATGCCCGCTGGGCCTACTTCGCCGCCTCCGCGCGCTGCTTCTCTTCCTCGACCAGCGCGCGCCGGAGGACCTTGCCGACCATCGTCTTAGGAAGATCGTCGCGGAACTCGAAAGCCTTCGGAACCTTGTACGCCGTCAGGCGCTCGCGGCAGAACACCTCCATCTCCTCTTCCGTGGAGGTCTGGCCCTTCTTCAGCACGATGTAGGCCTTCACCATCTCGCCGGACTTCGCGCTGCGGAGCCCAACGACCGCGGCCTCGAGGATCTTCGGGTGCTGATACAGGACCTCCTCGACGTCTCGCGGATAGACGTTGAAGCCGCCGACGATGATCATGTCCTTCTTGCGGTCGACGATCTTGAAGTACCCCTCTTCGTCGACCTCCGCGATGTCGCCGGTGTAGAGCCAGCCGTCCCGCAGCACGTCGTGCGTCTCCTCGGGGCGGTTCCAGTACCCCTGCATGACCTGAGGCCCCTTGATGACGAGCTCGCCCGGACCGGGAGGGGAGATCTCCTTGGAGGGATCGTCGACGTCGACGAGCTTGCAGTCCGTGTCGGGCAGCGGCAGGCCGATCGTGCCGATCTTCCGCTTGCCGTACACCGGGTTGGCATGGGACGACGGCGACGTCTCCGACAGCCCGTAGCCCTCGACGAGCTTCCCGCCGGTGACCTGCTCCCACTGCTGCTGCACCTCCACCGGAAGCGGCGCCGCGCCGGAGATGCACGCGCGGATCGAGTCGAGCTTGTAGTTCTTGAGATCGGGGTGCGCAAGGAGGTTCACGTACAGCGTCGGCACGCCGGGGAACAGCGTCGGCCGCGTCCGGTCGATCTCCTTGAGCAGCGCGCCGATGTCGCGCGGGTTCGCGACGAGCACGAGCATCCCCGCGCCGAGCACGCCTACGTTCATACACACCGTCTGCCCGTAGGAGTGGAACAGCGGCAACGCGCAGATGACGACTTCCTTCCCGGGCTGGATGTCGGAGAGCCACAGCCGGTTCTGCCACGCGTTGGTCACGAGGTTGTGATGCGTGAGCATGACGCCCTTCGAAACGCCCGTCGTCCCGCCCGTGTACTGCAGCAGCGCGAGATCCTTCTTCGCGTCGATCGGTGCTTGCTGCACGGGCCCGCGCGCGCTCTTCATGACGTCCTTCCAGAACTTCACCGGCTCCGTCTTGCCGACCGGCGCGAGTACCGCTTTCCCCTTGCTCGTCTTCGGGCCGATCATCGCCTTGAGGCCCTTCATGCCGTCGAAGACGTTGGTGACGACGACCTCACGCAGCTTCGGGAGCTCCGGACGGATCGTCTTCACCTTCGCGTAGAACTGGTCGAGGGTGATCAACACCTCGACGCCCGCGTCCGCGAGCTGGTGCTGCAGCTCCCGTTCGGTGTACAGCGGGTTGTTCTCGACGACGATCCCGCCGAGGCGATGCGCCGCGTAGTAGGCGATGACGTTCTGCGGAAGGTTCGGAAGGATGATCCCGACCGCAGTGCCTTTCGCGACGCCGAGCCCCTTGAGGGCGGCGGCGAACTTGTCCACCAGTTGCTTCAGCTCCGCGTACGACCACCGGTTTCCCATGAAGTCCAGGGCAGGAGCATTCGGGAACTGGCGCGCCGAGTCGTCGAGGAAGCGCGTGAGCGGCACCTCAGGGTAGTCGTGCGTCGTCGGAACGCCCGGCGGATAATTCGCCGTCCAGAAACGACTCTCCCACGAACCCATAGCCGACTCTCCCTTCGCCCGCTTCGACGCACGCGGCCGCGACTTCGCGTCGGGCTTGCGAGCCCGCGGCGCGGTCGCCTTCTTGGCGGTTTTTCCGGTCGTTGCTTTGGCCATGATGGAACGGTCACCTACCTCAGATAGGGGGTCAGATCGGAGCGGACGTAATCGTACCCACGGACCTCTGCCCAGTGCCGGGAGAGCACGGCGCGCCCGCGCCCGGCGGCGAGCCCCTCGATGAACGAGCCTGGATCGCTCGCGCCCGGCACCTCGGTCAGGCAGCGGCCGAGCGCGCGGGTGTCGTGCGCGTCGCTACCTCCGTAGCCGGGCAGCTCGAGCGTCGTCGCGAGCTCTTGGGCAAGGCGCACGCCGTCGGTCTGGTGCAGCCTCTCGCCGTTCAGGACCTCGACCCCGTGCAGGTGCTCGGCGCCGCGCGACGGATCGGGCGGGATCAGGGCGCCGCCGAACCGCCATCCCGCCGGGTGCGCCCACACCAGCGCGCAGGGACCGACCCGCGAATCGGGCAGCGGCAGCGGACACCGCGCCGGAAGCCCCGCCAGCCAATCCAGGTCGGTCGCGAAGACCAACACATGGCCGAGGTCACAGGACACCTCGCGGCCGGGGATCAACATCACGCCGCGCGCCGCAAGCTCCTTTCGCGCGCCTGCCAGATCGGAGACGCCGTGATCGGTCATCGCGATCGCCTCGAGCCCGAGCGCCTCCGCTTCGCCGGCGAGCTCCTCCATCCCCATCCGGGCGTCGCCGGACCCGGGACGTGCGTGCGCGTGGAGGTCGGCCAACATGAGCGTCATTGTTGCCGAGCGGCGTCAACGCCTCAAAACGCCTGCCGGTTGCTCCGTTTCGAGCGCGGGAAGTAGCCTGACCTTCCCCAGCGAACGCCGCTCCACCTCGAGCCGGAGGTCGTCATGGAAGACTGGATCGCCGCCATCAAGGAGTACGCGGGCTCCGCGCTCCGCCCGACCGAGGGCCGGATCGAATTCGAGGGACTGAACGAGGAAGTCGAAGTCTTCACGGATCGCTGGGGCGTTCCCCATATCTACGCGAAGACGACCGACGACGTGTACTTCGCGCAGGGATATCTGCACGCGGCGGAGCGACTATGGCAGATGGACTTCACGCGCCGCGCGGCGCAGGGGCGGCTCGCGGAGGTCGTCGGCGTAGCCGGCCTTCCGCTCGACCGCTTCTTCCGCACGCTCGGCTTCTGGCGGCTCGCCAAGAAGCTCGCGAAGGACTACGACGACGAATCCCGAGCGCTCGCGGTCCCGTACCACGCGGGGTTCATCGCGGCGTTGCGCACGCTGCCGAAGCCGGCCGAGTATCAGCTCCTCAACGCCGAGCCCGCATTCCCCGACCTCTTGGAAGACTCGCTGGTCGACGTCGCGTCGATCGCGTTGATGATGTCGTTCCAGCTGTCGGCGAACTGGCCGTTCGAGCTGCTCCGCGCAGAGCTTGCCGCGCACCTCGGCGTCGAGCGCGCTCGCGAGCTCACCCCATTCATCAACGCGGAGGGTCCGATCGTCGCGATGACGTCGGCCGAGTTCCCGACGATCGCGCAGCAGTTCCGCGACGCGGCCTACGCAGCCGGGGTCCGGCCCGGCGTCGGGAGCAATAACTGGGTGGCATCCGGCGCCAAGACCACGACCGGCAAGCCGCTGCTCGCGAACGATCCCCATCTCATGGTGCAGATGCCGGCGATCTGGATGGAGATGCATCTGGTCGCGCCCAGCCTCGACGTCGCCGGCGTCTCGCTGCCGGGGGTGGCCGGGATCTCGATCGGCCACAACGACCGGGTGGCGTGGGGATTCACCAACACCCAAGCCGACGTCACCGATCTCTATGTCGAACGGCTCTCGGAGGACCGCAAGAGATACGAATACAAAGGGAAGTGGCTTCCCGTGAAGCGGATCCGCGAGAAGATCACCGTCCTCGGCGAGCCCAAGCCGATCCTTCACGAGGTGCTCGAGACGCGGCACGGTCCCTTGATCTCGTCGACGATCGCCGGCGGGACGTCGCCCGAGGTGGTGGAGAACCGCATCTCTGAAGCCGTCGCCTTCCGCTGGATCCAGCGCGAGCTTCCGCTGTCGGCGAAGGCCACCTCGATGCTGAACCACGTCTCGAACTGGGAAGAGTTCCGCGAGGCCGCCCGCTCGTGGCCGATCGCCGGACAGAACATGATCTACGCCGACGTGGATGGAAACATCGGCTACCAGTTCACCGGAACGGTTCCGATCCGCGCGAAGGGAACCGGCGTCGTGCCGGTGCCCGGCTGGACGGGCGAATACGAGTGGAAGGGAACGATCCCCTTCGACGACCTCCCCCGCGCGTTCAACCCGGAGCAAGGCTTCATCGCGACGGCGAACCACCGGATGGTCGACGTCGACTATCCCTACCTGCTCACCCACGATTGGGAGATGCCCCACCGGATCCGTCGCATCGTGGCGATGCTGACCGCCAAGGAGCGGCTCGACCACGACGATTTCAAGGCGATGCACATGGACACGTTCTCGGGGATCGCGGCCGACCTCGTTCCGCTGTTCCTCCAGGCCGAGATCGCCGGAGAGCGCGAGACCGAAGCCATCAAGCACGTCGAGACCTGGGATCTCCGTCTCGACCCGGATGCGATCGGGGGCTCGATCTTCAATGCGTGGTTCGCGCGGGTGGCGGAGGCGTTGTTCGCCGAGAAGCTCGGCCCGCAGCTGTTCGAGGAGTACTACCCGCGCAAAGCCTGGACGACCAACCACGCGTACGACGGGACCCGCGAGATCCTGGTCAACCCCCAGGCATTCTGGGTCGGCGGCGACGGGACGGACAACGGCGGGCAACGCGATCGCCTGCTCGGCGAAGCGCTGACCAAGGCGCTCGACGATCTCGAAACGAGGCTCGGCGCCGACATGAACGACTGGCGCTGGGGCCGGCTCCACCAGGTTCACTTCCGGCACATCCTCGCGAACGCCATCCCGCCCTTGAACGAGCTGTTCTCGGCCGGGCCGTTCGAAGTGGGCGGCGGAGACGACACGGTGAACCGCGGCGTACTGCATCCTTCAGAGGGGTTCGCAGACGGGGCGATCGCCTCGTACCGGCAGATCATCGATCTCGCCGACTTCGACCGATCGATGTCGATCATCACCACCGGCAACTCTGGGAACCCTGCGAGCCCGCATTTCGCCGATCAGGCGCCCATGTGGGCGAACGGCGAGTATCACCCGATGCCGTTCACCCGCGATGCGGTCGAGGCAGCGTCCGAGGGGAAGCTGGTGCTCGCGCCCGTCGCGTGACGCTAGAGGGCGGGGCGGTTGATGTAGGTGCGGTCGAGCCAGGGGAAGACCCAGAACCACAGGATCGCCGCGTAGCCGAGCACGAGCGCGAGCTTGATCGCGATGCGCGGCGCCCGGTTCTTGGGGAAGATCCTCATGCGCGCGGCACCTCCGATACCAGGTCGAAGAAAAGGATCAAGCGGTCTCGAGCCGTGAACTTCGGCGTGCACGTCGTCAGCACGAGCTGGAACTTCGCCGTGGACTCGGGATTCCCGTCGAGCACTTCCGAGTGCCCGGGACTGACCACGCGGCTCGTCGTCATCCGGTAGGTGTAGGTCGCCTTGCCGGTCTCGGCGATGACCTGATCCCCCGGACGCAAGCGGTCGACGTTGAAGAACGGCGCGCCCCAGCCGGTTCGGTGCCCCGCCACCCCGACCGCCCCCGTCTCGCCGAAGTTCGGGGTGGATGGATAATGACCCGGCCCGTAGGCGAGACGCTCGAGCGTGATCCCCTCGACGACGATGACATTGACCCCGATCTTCGGGATGCGGAGCCGGGCGATGCCCCGTATCGCGCTGCGAGGCTTCGACGCCTGCGGAAGCGGTAGCTCACCGGTGAAGGGGTCGGGAAGCTCGCCACCCTCGAGCGCCAAACTGAAGTCGGCCTGGAGGTCGCTTTGCCGCGCTTTGGTGATCGCACTCGTACCGACCAGCTCGTAGAGGACGAAGAAAAGTATCGACAAACCCAGGAAGATGAATGTCGAGCCGGTCGCGCGAAGCGCTTTCATCGATGTTCAGATGAGGGAAGTAGCGGCCACTGCCTCACGAATAGCCTCGGAGAAAGCGTAGTGTATCATCGGCGGTCGGCCCGTCCGTGACGTTCCGGGCGTCGTGGTCGTTGCCATGGAGAGGTACCTCCGACGATCGAGATGGAGAGAACGATGCCGATCTCCAAGTCCAAGCGAAGCCGCTACCAGGCTCCTCCCAAGCCGAAACCCAAGCCGTCGCCGCGATGGATCCCGGTCACGGTACTCGTCCTTCTTTCGCTCGGAGTCATCGACCTAATCCTTTACTACCTATCCGGTACATCTACGACCGGGTTGTTCGGTTTCCTGAACCGGTACACGATCTGGCCGCTCATCGCCGGCTTCAGCTTCATCGCCGCGGGCTTCGGGCTCGCGACGCAGTGGCGCTAGCCGGCCCAAGGACCGCCTCCGATACCCCTCCGGGGTATATGATGGGCGTCATGGCGTACAAGTACGCGGAGGACAAGGAGCTCCTCCTTAACCGCCTCAAGCGGGTCGAGGGGCAGGTCCGCGGTATAGCTCGCATGGTCGAGGAGGACACGTACTGCGTCGACGTGCTCACGCAGATCTCCGCGGCCATCTCCGCCCTCGAGAAGGCGGGGCTTGTGTTGCTCGCGGATCACATCCGCGGCTGCGTCACCGATGCGGTTTCCACCGGCGACGGCGAGCATTCGGTCAACGAGCTGGTAGGCGTCGTCGAGCGATTCCTCAAGGCGTAATTACAGCGCTGTAGTTTTTCCCCAACCTGTGGAGGAGCCTGGGGATATGCCGGTCTTCGGATTCAAGTGCACCGCCTGCGGCGCCCGCGAGGACACGATCGTCCTCCCCGGTGAAGATGCCCCGACGAACTGCAAAGCGTGCGGCGGGGAGCTGAAGCGAACCTGGGGCGGCCGCGTTCACATCTCCCTGCAGGGGTGGGGATTCTCGAAGACCGACTCCTACCTGCCGGACGACAGGCCCCGCCGCGACTTCAAACAGCTCCAGGATCGCGCGGAACGCATCTCAGACGAGTAGCTGCTCCCTGAGCATAGGACAAGACGATATCGAGCAGTGCTCCTTCCCGGTCCACCCAACGTGTCGTTGTGCTAACCACGGGCAGCGGGCGCTCGGGTTTTTGGCCGCGGACGCGGCGAACCTACTGGTGACGGATTTCCTGGGACGCGGTCGTAGGTATCGCCGATGGGCGCGACGAAGTTAGGCAGGATGAAAAGATCTGCGTCCCTCTGCGTCCTGCTAACCATCGTGGCCATGGCCGTGAGCGGAGTCACCCCCGGTAAGGCTGCGGCCAGCCCTTCCGAGATGTTCTACTCGGTGTCGGCGCACTCCGATGACGAGATCGCCGGCTGGGGGATGATCGAGCAGCAGCAGGATAAGTACATCGTGTTGATCCTCCTCACCCTGGGGGAGCAAACGACGTCCTGCATGACGCCCGAGGAATCCGTCGCGCCGGCCGGCGTCGGGGTGGACGACGCCGTCCTGGTCGAAGGGTTCATGCCTAGCGATCCGCTCGGCCTAGGCGAACACCCCGACGGAGATCGCTACCACGGTCCGTACAAGTATCAGGGTCCGGACTCTCCGGTCGGCCAGCCGGATAAAGGGGAGCGCCATCCCTTCGGCTTCCCCTGGCAAGGCCAAGGGTCGCAGGCGTGCAAAGACGCTCGGGTCGCCTCCTGGCTGTGGTTCCAGGACGACATGGCGGGCATCGACGGGTCGGTGCCCGACATGCAGATCGGCGACGATCCCTTCATTGACGACGATTATCAGGGCGAGTTCTGCACGCAGATCGGGTGCGTGTCCGTCTGGGCGAATGAGCTGGGCGCGCGGGTGACCTTCGATCTCGGCGACGGAGATCTCACGACAGGTGAAGTCGTGGCCGCGGTCCAGGAAGTGAGAGCGAACCGTGCCGAGTGGGGCATCGCCATCCTTCCCGAATCTGGGATCTTCGCCAACGTTATGCACGCCGAGGCCGAAGAAGGGTATTGCCGGCCGGATGCGCACCCCGATCACATCGCCGTTCAAGACGCGCTTTACGGCACAGACTTTGGAGCAGGTCCTCAGTACGGCAAGGCATGCGCGCTCTCGAAGCGGTACAGAGAAAGCACCGGCCCGGTGGCGCCGATCGACCCTGTTGCTCTGATCGAAGCGAACTACGTCGACCCGGTGACCGAGCGTCGGATCGGCGCGTACCAAGTCAACTACGGATGGCTCTTCGAGACCTACTACTTCGCCGGTCCTCCCGACCCGACCTTCTGGCGTCGCTTCGGATGAGGAAAGCCACTCTGACGGTCGTCTGACTAGGGCATTCGAGGATCGGCGCCTCGACTTCAAACAGGCTCAAGGAACGCGCCGAACGGATCTCCGACGAGTAGCTCGAGCAACGGGCGATGACCCTCACCGAGCTCACGGAGCAGGTCGACATCACGGTAGACAATCTTTCGGTGCTCAAGAACGGCCGCGCCCGCGCGATCCGCTTCTCAACGCTCGCCGCGCTGTGCCAGGTGCTCGACTGTCAGCCGGGCGATCTCCTCGCCTACAAACCCTGACCTACTACTCTCCCCGCAGCAACTCCTCGCGCCGCGTCATCGACTCCCCACAATGCCGCGGCCCCGCCTCACTCCCCCGCCGGATAACGAGAACCTCCAACCCACACGTCTCACACCAATAAAGGATCCGGAGCCCTTCCGGCATCGGCTCGACCGCCTCGAGCGACGACTTAGCCCCGCCCCCCCGAGGCCCGACGAACCCGCGCAACGTCCCGACGAGAACGCCGAAGATGATGAACCCGAAGACCACCGCAAGAACAGTACGCACCGTCTGGGAACCTGCCTAGGTTGCCAACAGCCTTACGCGCTAGCCGAGCCGCTCGATGATCGTAGCGTTGGACATCCCGCCGCCCTCACACATCGTCTGGAGTCCATACCGCCCGCCGGTTCGCTCGAGCTCGTGCAGCAGCGTGGTCATGAGCCGTGCGCCCGAAGCCCCGAGTGGATGCCCGAGGGCGATCGCCCCGCCGTTGACGTTGACCCGCTCCTCGAAGAGCTCGTCGGAGATCCCGAGCTCCTTCTTCCAGACGAGCAGCACGGTAGCGAAGGCCTCGTTGACCTCGAAGCGGTCGATGTCTTCGATCTTCAGCC
>JBKKCR010000189.1:0-22779 GCA_046712825.1 Actinomycetota bacterium
CGCTTGCGGATCTGCTCCGAGACGTTGTTCAGATCGACCATGCCGGGCATCGTATCGCGTAGTGGGCGTTCGGGGCGCTCAGCTGGACCGGCGCGCTTGCTGCTGCTCTTCGAGCGGGATCTCGGCCGGGAGCGGCGTCACGACCCGCTGCCGTTCGAGCTCATCGCGCTTCCAGCGGAGGAGCTGGGAGACGTAGAAACCGATGATGCCGTCGATCGCGAGGTGGACGAACCACATCCAACGCAGCGCCGGAACGAATCCAAGCACGAGGGTCGCGCCGGCAGCGATCAGCAAACGCTCGAAGTTCTGACGGCGACGGCGGATCACCCGTCCGCGCCTCCGGACGGGCTGGGTGACTTCCGAGCGAGGCACCATGATCCAACGGCCCGGCGGGCTCGCCTTCCCTTTGCGTGTGTTCGCCAAGACTCCCATCGACCTTTCGAAGCTACGGACGCCGTCGATGGGAGAGGACGCGAGACGGCCGCGGAAGGAGGGGACTAATAACATCGCCCAGATCAGGGCGAGTACGGCGACGAACACGATCCCCAGGCCAGCCCCTTCCTTCGGCCTTCATCGCGAGCGTAACACCCCCATCTCGTGTTTCAAGCACCCTGGATCCAGGCGCGCACGAAGCCGCTGGGGAAGGGTGCATACAAAGGGTTTTACACCAATTTCTTGCGCGTTACGAACTCGGCGAGGAACTCTCGGAACTCCTCGCCAAGATCCTCGCGCTCTGCGGCCAGCTCGACCGTGGCGCGGAGATAGTCGATCTTCTTGCCGATGTCGTACCGAACGCCGTCGAACAGGTAGCCGTATACGACCTGCAGCTTCGCAAGCGAGTTGATCGCGTCGGTCAGCTGGATCTCCCCGCCCACCCCCGGCTGCACCTTCCGCAGCTCGCCGAAGATCTCCGGCGTGAAGACGTAGCGCCCGATCGCCGCGAGGTTGGACGGAGCGTTCGCCGGCTCCGGTTTCTCGACGATGTCGAGCACCTTGACGAGGTTCTCCTCCACCGGCTCCGGTGTGGCGGCGCCGTAGAAGCGGATGTCCTCGCGCGGGACCTCCTGCAACGCGATCACGCTGCGCCCGTATTGTCCGTACACGGCGAGCATCTTCTGCAGGAGGTTCTCTCCGATGATGTCGTCGCCGAGCAGCACGGCGAACGGCTGGTCGCCGACGTGTCGTTCGGCGGTCGCAACCGCGTGGCCGAGACCCAGCGGTTGCTTCTGACGGATGTAGTGGATGTCCGCCATGTCGCTGACGGCGCGAACCGAGGCGAGCTTGGCGTCGTCGCCCTTCTTCTCGAGCCAGTACTCGAGCTCGAACGACCGGTCGAAGTGATTCTCGATCGAGCGCTTCCCACGGCCGGTGATGATCAAGATGTCGGTGCAGCCCGCGGCGACCGCTTCCTCGACGACGTACTGGATCGCCGGCTTGTCCACGACGGGCAGCATCTCTTTCGGCTGCGCTTTCGTCGCGGGGAGGAATCGCGTGCCGAGGCCGGCTGCGGGGATGACTGCTTTGGTCACCGACATAGGGGTGCCGAGTCTACGGTTGCCCGGGGTCATCGGCAACCGGCGACGGCGAGGCCTGATCGAGCTCGTCGGAGGACACGACGACGTTACGGCCCCGGCCCTTCGCCTCGTACAGCGCTTGGTCGGCGGAACGAAGAAGCGTCTGCGCGGTCGCGCCGTGCTGAGGGAAGCACGCGATCCCGATCGAGACCGTGACGCCGATCGCGTCATCGTCGGAACCGAACGGCGTCGACGCGATCGACTCGCGGATCTTCTCCGCGACAACGCGTCCACCTTCCAACGGCGTTTCCGGGAGAAGCAGAACGAACTCCTCGCCGCCGTACCGCGCGACGGTGTCGACCTGCGCGCGCGTCTCGGTGACGACGCGGTTCGCGAGCTCGGAAAGGATGGAATCTCCCCGTTGATGTCCGAACCGGTCGTTGACGTCCTTGAAGTGGTCGATGTCGATCATGAGCAGCGAGAGCGAACGATTGAATCGGATCGCGCGCTCGACCTCCTGCGCCAGCCGCATGTTCAGGAACCGGTAGTTCCAGAGGCTCGTGAGCCCGTCGGTGATCGAAAGGCGCTGCGCCTCTTGGTGGAGCAGGACGTTCTCGACGCCGACGGCGGCCTGCCGAGCGAGCGATCGCACGGTGTCGAGGTCGGTCGCGTCGAACGGCTTGGGATGCGTGCGACCGTACAGAGAGATCACGCCGATCAGCTGCGTCTCGCTCTCGAGCGGGACGGCGAGCATCGTCGGCTCCTGCGGCTCCCAGGGCGCCGCGGTCGGAGTTGCGCCGCTCGACGGTATGAGCACGGGCTGGCGGGTATGCGCGACGTGGCCGGCGAGCCCTTCACCGACACGCGTCCGCCGGTCGAGCGCCTCCGGCGGGAACCCTCGCGAGACCTTGAGCGAGAGCTCGACGCGGGAAGGCGCGAGAAGCCAAACGGCGCCGGCGCGCGCCTGCACCGCGGCGACGGCGGTCTCGAGAACGACGGAAAGCAGCTTCGAAAGATCGTGCGTGGAGCGGAGAGCTTCGCCGAGACGCTCGACGTAGCGACGCGTCTCGTCGCGGGACTCCTCGAGCTCGAGCATCCGTGCCTGAGTTCCCTCCAGCACCTCGTTGAACGCGGAGGCGAGACGGCCCACCTCATCGGTGGAATGGACTTCGAACGTCCCCACGGCGCCGCCGCGTGCGAGCGATCGCGCAGCGATGGCCATATCGTCGAGCGGCCTGGTGTAGAGACGCGAGAGCATCCAAGCGACCACGCCCCCGGCGATGACGGCGAGCGCAACGACCGCCCACACCGCGAGGCCCGAAGGGCGATCCGAGACGAGCAGCACGTCCCGGTTCGCGTAGGTCACGACGGCGAGTCTGCTCGGCGGCACGCCTTCGACGAGCGGGCCGGCGAAGGCGACGACCTCACGCCCGGCCACTTCGCCTTCGAGCAGCGCGCCCGCCGGTTTCCAGTCGGGAGTGATCGCGCGTCCTATCGAGGGATCGGTTACCGCGGTCGCGATCCCATCGACGAGGATGAGCGCTTGGACGTCCGTCGCTCCGAGCGTGGAGAGGAACGAGCCGTCGAGCCAGAAGCCTCCGACGAGAGACCCCGGCGAGCCCGCGCTACCGGCGACGACCGTTTCGGCGAGCGCCGCGCGCGACGACGCACGCGTGCGCACGACTTCGGCGACGGGAGGCACGACCGCGCCGGGAAGGAGCTCGGGTTCGGCGGAAGCCGTTCCGAGGACGGTTCCGTCGCCGGAGACGACGGCCAAGATATCGAGCGACCCACGCGCTTCGGCCGCGAAGCTCGCCGCCGCGGCGGGATCGCCGAACACCCGCTCGAGCTGGGATCCGAGGCCGGCAGCAACGCCGCGCACGAGGTCGGCCGCCCTCGCTTGCTGCGCGCGGTACAAAGCCGGCGCAGCGGCGTGATCGGCCTGAAGCTCGGCCGCTGCTCGCGCACGCACCTCGTCGTCAACCCCACCGCGAAGGAGAAGCACGATGGTGATGAGCGGCAAAGTGAGCACCGCCAGGAACGCGGCGGTGAGACGCGAGCGGAGCGACATCCTCCTCCTTCAGGGTGCCGGAACGGCCGGCGCCGGGAATGCCACTTTCGTCCCCCTAGAAGGATTCGGTTCGCTCCGCACAAGACTTTACCCGCCGAGAACCGGCCTCCGGCATCTGAGAACGTACGTTTCTTCAACAGATGCCCCAGAATGGGCAGCGCGCATGACCACTCAGGACGAGCTCTCCACACGCAAGGCGTCGGTTCGCCGGCTCGTGCTGTCCCGCCGGGGGCGGCTCGATCCGGCCGTGCGAGACGCCGCCGCGCGAGAGGTCGCCGCCGCATTGACGGCGCTCGCCGAGGTCGCCGGGGCGGGTTCCGTCCTCGGCTTCGCGTCCTTCGGGACGGAGATTCCCACCGACCCTTCGATGGAGGCCTTGCTCACCGCGGGGAAGCGCTTGCTGCTCCCCTACGTCGACGGACGACGGCTGTGCGCTGCAGAGGTCGGCTCGATCGAAGATCTCGCGCCCGGCTACCGCGGGATCCGCGAGCCGGTCGTGCGGACGCCTTTGGATCTGGCCGTCGCGGACGTGATCCTCGTGCCGGGGGTGGCGTACGACGAGCACGGGCGACGGCTGGGTTACGGAGGCGGCTTCTACGACGGCTTGCTCTCAGAGGTCGCCCGCTCCGTACCGCGGATCGGGCTCTGTTTCGATCTACAGCTCGTGGACGAGGTACCCGCCGGAGAAGCCGACGAGCCGGTCGACGTCGTGATCACCGAGCGTCGCGTCGTCCGCTGCGTCTCGGCCTGACGAGCCGCTACCATAACCGGCGATGCCGACGTACGAGTACGTGTGCATGTCCTGCGGCCGACACGTCGAGGTCGTCCAGAGCTTTTCCGACGAGCCGCTTCGCACCTGCGAGCACTGCGGCGGCCCACTCAAACGTGTCTTCCATCCCGTCGGCATCGTGCTGAAAGGGTCGGGCTTCTACTCGACCGATAACAGGAGCTCCCGCTCGAAGGCTGCCGCCGCCGAGTCCAAGAAGGAGTCGGGCTCGGAATCGAGCTCAGAATCGAAGGGCTCCGAGTCGAAGACTTCGGAGTCCAAGAGTTCCGAGTCGAAAGACTCCGGATCGAAAGGCTCCGAGTCGAAGTCCAAGCCGGATAGCTCGTCCTCGAAGTCGTCGCCGAAGAAGAGCGACGGCGGATCGAAAACCTAGCGCATGGCGGATCTCGCGACGGTCGGCGTGTTCGGGGGCTCGGGTTTCTATTCGTTCCTCGACGGCTTCGAAGAGATGAAGATCGACACGCCGTACGGGGAGCCGTCTGCACCCCTCGTGGTCGGAGAGATCGAGGGCCGTTCCGTCGCGTTCTTGCCTCGCCACGGCCGCCGTCACGAGTTTCCTCCGCACAAGGTGCCCTACCGCGCCAACCTCTGGGCGTTCAAGGAGATCGGCGTCGAGCGCGTCATCGCCCCCGCCGCGGCCGGCTCGCTTCAGCCGCACGTGCGGCGCGGCGACTTCGTCGTGTGTGATCAGCTCGTCGACCGCACCAGCGGACGCGCGGCCACGTACTACGACGGGCCGGAGACGACCCACGTTTCGCTGGCCGATCCCTACTGCCCGGAACTGCGGACCGTCGCGATCGAGCGCGGACGCGCGCTCGGGATCACGATGCACGAGCGCGGGACGGTGGTCGTGATCGAAGGGCCACGGTTCTCGACGAGGGCGGAGTCGCGCTGGTACGCGGAAGCCGGCTGGGAGGTCATCAACATGACCCAGTACCCAGAGGCGACGCTCGCGCGCCAGCTCGAGCTCTGTTACGTGAACATCTCGTTGATCACCGACTACGACGTCGGCGTCGAAGGAGTGCCTCCGGTCTCCGTCGAGGAGGTCGTAGCGGTTTTCTCCGAGAACAACGAGCGCCTGCGAGAGCTGTTGCTCGCGGTCGCGCCGGCCATCCCGACGGAACGCGGCTGCGCCTGCGGCACCGCGCTGTCCGGCGCCCGTATCGGGCACTGATACCCTCGGCGTCGTGAGCCTCCTGCAAGCGCTCATCCTCGGCATCGTCCAGGGTTTGACCGAGTTCCTTCCGGTCTCATCCGACGGCCACCTCGTGCTCGTTCCGTTCATCGTCGGGTGGCGCGAGCCGTCGCTCGCCTTCATCGTGAGCACGCACATCGGCACGCTGGGCGCGTTGCTGTGGGTCTTCCGCGCGCGCGTCGTCGAGATCATCCGAGCCGTGATCGGCGGGCCCGGCCGCGAGCCCGACCGGCGGCTGGCAGGCTTGATCGTGATCGGCACCGTCCCCGCCGCCGTGCTCGGCGGCATCTTCGCGTCTCGCGTCGAAACCACGTTCGAGCGGCCGGTTATCGCAACGCTGCTGCTCGGCGTCACCGGGTGGGTCCTTCTCTCGGCCGAGTCCTCCTATGAGGACCGCAGGGAGCGCAAGGAGGAGCCCCGGCCCGAGGGAGCGCTGACCCCGATGGACGCCGGCCTCATCGGGCTGGCGCAGGCGACGGCGATCCTCCCCGGGATCTCACGGTCGGGAACCACGATCGCGACCGGCATGTGGCGGGGCATCGGCCGCGAAACCGCTGCCCGGTTCTCGTTCTTGCTCGCCATCCCGATCACGATCGGGGCAGTGATCGTGAAGATCCCCGACATGATCGACGAGGGGACGTCCGGGGCCGGCGGCGCGATGGCGCTTGGCGTGCTGGCCTCCGCCGTGACGGGCGTGCTCGCGATACAGGCGATGCTCGCGCTCGTGAAGCGTCGCGGACTGAGGCCGTTCGGCGTTTACTGCTTCTTCGCGATGACCGCCGGACTGCTCACCGCGCTCGCGCGCGGTTGAGCACTCAGTTCACGACCCACCACGAGAAGCAGTACGACTCGCCCGCACCCGGCGATGCTCCGACGACGGCCACCGTGAAGCTCGACCCGGCATTCCGCGCGCTCACGTAGAGCGGGCCCGGGACGGGAACGCACCCGGACCCGGTCGCGTCCGGTGTCACGAAGACGAGCGAGCTGCCGCCGACCGCCGATGTGGCGACGGTGCGCGATGAAACTCCCGACGCGATCGCCTCGCTCCCTGCTCGGGCCGCCGAACCGCCGGTGGCGACGTGGTAGCTCGCGGCAGACACGTCACCCTCCACGGCGAGGTTCGCCACGCCGCCGTTCGAGTTGCTGAACGAGAACGTGCGGTCGCTCGACGAAGACATGTCGTAGCCGAACGGCGACAGGATGCCGGTTCCGAGGTTGAGGTTCGTCGCGCGGATGTCGCCGATCACGTGCAGCGAGAACGCCGGGCTCGTCGTCCCGATCCCCACGCGGCCGTCCTGGTTGACGACGAGCCGCGTTGCGGACTTGCCCGAATCGGTGAGTCGCAGGCTGTAGTTCGTCGCGCTCGAGTAGAACGGCTGCCACGTGAAGTTCGCTCCCCCGGTCACCTGGTTAAGCGTGCTTCCGAACGTGGCCGCCCCGTTGAACGTGTTCATCCCGGAAAAGGCGTTGTTCCCACCGAGCTGCGCGTAGCCGGAGAGATCGGGACCGACGGATCCGGCAAGGGCGAACTCCGACGCGTCGCGGCCGTCGAGCTTGTCGGCGTTCAGGTTCGCGACAAGCGTGTCGGACGCGACTTGGAGGGGAGCCGTGCCGTTCGGCGCCGTCGAAACGAGCTGCGGTGCGACGAGCCGGGCGCCCGATCCGAGAAGCGTCAGGTCTCCGATCGCCAGCGTCAGGAACCCGTTAAGCGTTCCACCACCGAGCCCGAGGTAGGAGCCGTCGTGATCGTGTCCGAGCGCTGAGTACTGATCGTCGAAGTTCGCGTCCAACGGCAGGTACCGGTCGTCGAAGTTCGCGTCCAACGGCAGGTACCGGGCGTCGTGGTTGTGATCAAGGGGTGCGTAGACGTCGTTGTGAAGATGCTCGAGCAGCGAGTACACGCCGTCGTGGTTGTGATCGCCCGGCGCGTGCTCGTGATCGAGCGGCGCGTACCGGAGGTCGTACGCCGCGTCGTGGTTGTGGTCGGAGCGCGCCACCGAGTTCGCGGTTCCGTTCCCGCCGAAGAGGATCCCGAGGGTTGCGTCGCCCTCGGTGGCGCCCCCGGTGAGCCCGGCGCCGGGCATCACCGAGGTGATGTCACCCCACGAGGGGTTCGCTTGCGGCGGTGGAGCGGCTTGGACGGGCGCGATCGCGAATCCGACGACGACCGAAGCGGAGACGAGAACACCCCAGACCGATGAGCGGGCCGAGCGTGAACGCATAGAACACGATCCTCCTCAACAGGGGGTAGCGTCCCATCCACGCTGGCCCGCTCCTGATATCGGAGCGAACGTCGTTTTCCTGTACTCGCCTAGCCCGGGGTCTAGTCCTTCCGAAAAGCGAGAGGCCCGGCGCTTTGGCCGGGCCTCTTTCGGTTGCGACGAAAGGGACTTAAGCGCCGCCGACCGCAACGGCCTCCATGATCTCGGCCTTGCGACGGTCCATCTCGTCGGCGATCTGCTCGTCGGAGGCGGACATCGCGTCGGCGTCGAGGTCCTGGAAGTCGATCACGCCCAGGCTCTCGAAGCACGCCTTGACCTTGGGCCCGAACAGCCCGATGTCCTTGACGATCGGGACGATCCGCGTGAAGAGCAGCCGCCGGAACTGCGCCATGATCTCCGAGTGCTCGACGTACTCGATGGCCTCGTCGACGTCGTAGCCCAGGTGGTCCCACACCTCGCGTGCCATCAACCGGCCGTACATCAAGTGAGAGGCTTCGACGATGAACTCCTCGCGCTCGGCGCGCTCGGCGTCGGTGAGCTGCGGGTAATAGTCGCGCAGCGCGAGCCGGCCGAACGCGACGTGGCGCGCTTCGTCCTGCATGACGTAGGTGTTTAGCGCCTTCGCCAGCGGCTCGGTCGAGTAGTCGCGGATAAGCGCGAACGCGGCGAGAGCGAGGCCCTCGATCATCACCTGCATGCCGAGGTAGGTGAAATCCCAGCGCGAGTCCTGGATCACCTGATCGAGCAGGGACTTGAGGAACGGGTTGATCGGGTACGCCATCTCGATCTTCTCGCGCAGGTACCGCGAGTAGGTCTCGACGTGCCGCGCCTCGTCCATCACCTGGGTCGCCGCGTAGAACTTCGAGTCGATGTCCGGGACCGCCTGCACGATCTTGGCGGTGCAGATCAGCGCGCCCTGCTCGCCGTGCAGGAACTGCGAGTTCATCCACGCGCCCATGTGGTGACGCAGCTCTTCCTTCTCCTTGTCGTTCATCTTCTCCCAGATGGGAGAACCGAAAATCGGGATGTAGTAGTCGGGGCCGTTGTCGGGCGAGCCCGGCTCGACGTTGATCGACCAGTCCAGGCGCGTTTCGGAGTCCCACTGCTTCTGCTTCCCCTTCTGGTACAGCGTGACGAGGCGGCCGCGCATCTCGTCGTACTCCCAGTTGAATATCGTGTCGAACGAGCCGGGAACACCCCAGGTCGTGTCGGGCACCGGGAGTGCGTAGTAGTCCGTGCTCATAGCCCCGCCTCCTATCGTTTCTTGCTGAGTCCGTTGCAGACCAGTTCCGCCAACTGCACCGCCACGACATCCGGATCGTCGTCGGGCGGCATGATCGCGTACGAGGTGATCAGCCGAGAGCAGAGCTCCGCGGCGCGGTGCGCGAGCATCGGAGAGACGACCTCCATGCGCTCGGAGAACACTTGCTCCATCGCGCGCACACCCATGTCGCGCACGGGGTTCGCCTCGACGGTGAGATAGGGCAACAGCTCTTGCGGCTCGGTCGCCATCACGCGGTCGAGCAAGGGGTGCGCACGCATCGCGCGGAGCATCGTCCGGAACGCAGCCTCGACGGCCGGGCGAAGCTCACGGTGTGGCGCGATCGCGGCTTGGAGCTGTTCGAAGAGAACCTCTTCCTCGCGGATCACGAGCGCCATGAAGAGATCGTGCTTGGAGGAGAAGTAGCGGTAGACGGTTTGGCGGGAAAGGCGCGCCTCGCGGGCGACGTCGGCCATCGTGAGCCGGCCGAGTCCTACGCGCTCTGCGGACGAGAACGCGGCGTCGAGGATCCGGCCTTTGGCGGCCTCCTCGGCCGAAAGGGACGTAGCGTCGTCCGCCCGTAGCGCCATCTGCAGATGTTACAGATAGACGCTAAGTGTCAAGCTGTCAAGGCCGGGTGTCGCGCGGCTCAGGATGGGCTCGGCGAGGGCGTCGTGCAGATCCCGAACGCGACCACGGCTACCGATCCCTGGTCCGCCCCGACGACCGCGACCGTTGCGCACTGCGGTTTGGTCAGCGTCAGGGTGGAAGTCGCGCCGGTCTCGCCCACGCCGACGGTCCACCCGGCTCGCTCCAACGTGTCCTTCATCGCCGCAACAACCTCCTCGGCGGGGCGCTCGCTTTGGAGGTGAGCCTGGCAAGGCTGCTCGACCCCTTGGATCGGCTTGACGATCCCCGGAAGCGGGAACGCGCCCGCGCAAGTGGGAAGGCGTCCGCGCACCAGCCCCGGGAGATCGCCGGCGTCGATCGGCGCACCCGTCAGCGTGGCGGAATTCATCGACCCGAACACGGCCGCACCCGCGATCACCACGAGGAGGATAAGCGCAGCGAACGCGCCGCCCTTCTGCCGATACCACTTCGGCCTGCGAACGAGCGGCGCATGTGGCGACATGCGGCCCGCGAGGAACGCGAGCAGGAAGGCGGCGCCGAGCCCTACCCAGAGTCCCCATGAGACCCCGAGCAGACCCTCGGCTCCCGGCCGGTACCGAGACTTGATCACGCCGCCCGCGAGCGCAACCCAGCCGGCGAACTCGTGCAGCAGCGCTTCCTCGAACGGAAGCGACAACCGGACACCCGCGCGGCGCAGGATGATGAGCGCGAAGGAGCCGACGCCGAGGAAGAACATGATCGGCCCCCACGTGCCGCTCGCCCACGCCGATACGCTGACGTCGAAAGCGCCTTGCCCCTTGTACCAAGGCATGAACGTCGACGCCGCGAGCGCCGCCGAGACGATCGCGATCGGTATGTCCTCGCGGTAGACCTCTTTCACGTGCCCTGATTCAGCCTGCTCGAGATCGGCCTCCCAGGGAGCGGTGCGTTCGCCGACCGACGGTACGCCGGCAACCGCCACCTCGCCGCGGACGACGGGCCGGAACTCCGGTTCGTCGGGCCAAGCCTCTTCGTCCGGCCGGGGTTCCGGCTCGAGTGGAGCCGGAACGAACGCTTCGGGCGCCTCGGGACGCCGGGCGCGCGACCGGGGGCGGGTCGTCGTGCGCCGGGCCGTCGAACGCTTCGACTCGGCGCGCTTGGTCCTCGGACGACTCGGCGTCGTCGCGCGCTTCGGAGTCGTGCGCTTCAGGGTGGCGCGCTTCGGTGTCGCACGCTTCGCGGCGCGGCGATCTGCCCGCTTCGGCTTGACCGGCTTCGGCGCCGCCCGGCGAGGGCTCGGACGTTTCGCGGCCGGCCGCTTGGGCGAAGCCCGCTTCGGCTTCGGCGCGGCCCTCTTCGGCGCGGCGGCGCGCCGGGCAGTGCGACGCGCAGCCGGACGCCGTGCCGGCGGTGTTCGTCTCGACGTCTTGCGTTTGGCAGGCATCAGGTCCCCGCGACGGTCATCTCGCCGATGAGGATCGTCGGCGTACCGATCGCTCCTCCGAACGGCAGGTAACGGATGTCGTTCCCGACGGCGACGATACCGCGAAGGATGTCGAGAACGTTGGAGGCGATCGTCACCTCGCGAACCGGCGCGCCGGCGACCCCTCCCTCGATCAGCACGCCGGTCGCACCCACCGAGAAATCGCCGGAGATCGGGTTCGCGCCCGAGTGCACACCGATCAGATCGTGAACGAGCAGCGCACGGCCGGCCTTGGCATAGAGCTGCTCGGGCGTTTCCGCGCCGGGCTCGAGGATCAGGTTCGTCGGCGCGACGCCCGGTGTCGACTTGAAGCCGCCGCGCCGCGCGTTCCCCGTCGACGTCGCCCCCATCCGGGTCGCGGTGTAGGTGTTGTGGAGGAATCCGTTCAGCACTCCCGCATCGATCAGCGAGGTCCGGCCGGTCGGCACCCCTTCGCCGTCGAACGGCTCGGCGCCCGGCCCTTCGAGCGCACGCCCGTCGTCCACCAGGCGCACCACGTCCGACGCGACCCGCTCTCCCATCTTGTCCGCGAACAGCGACCGCCCCTTCAAAACCGCCTCGGCCGTCAGACCGGCCGCGACGACGCCCAGGAACGACGCCGCCGAGATCGGGTCGAGCAGCACCGCCATCCGCTCGGTCTTCGGCTTGTGCGCGCCGAGCATCACGACCGCGCGCTCCGCCGCTTCCCGTCCGGCACCGTTCACGTCGAGATCACCGGGTCGGCGCGCGATGCGAAGCCCGAACCCCGTTTGCAACTCCCCGTTGCCTCCGGCGAGCGCCACCCCGACCGCCCAGCAGTCTCCCCGCTCCCCCGCCGCTTCCACACCGGCGGTCGAGGCGATCGCCGCCCGGCCGATCCCTTCGCCGTACTGCGCCGTTTCGACGCCGGTGACGCGCGTGTCCGCCGCGCGACACGCGCGCTCGATCTCGAGCGCGAGCCGCACCTTCTCTTCTGTGCGCGCCTCGAGGAGCTCCGGGAGCAGGATCCCTTCGAGCGGCGGGATCGGTCGCGGGTCGGGCAGCACGTTGCCCTCGTCGGGCGCGGCGAGCGCGGCGTTCGTACGAGCGCGCTCGACGAGCTCGGCGAGCTCCGCTCGATCGGGATCGGCCGCGTACGCATAACCGAGCCGCCCTTCGACGATGACGCGTACGCCGACGCCGCTCGACTCGGCGCTCGTGAGGGACTCGACCTCGCCCTCGAAAACCTTCACCTCGGTCTCGCGTCCCCAAGCCGCGTAGGCTTCGACGGCCTCGCCGGGCTTCGCCGCATCGAGCGCACCTCGCGCGAGGGCGAGCAGTTCCTCGGTCGAGCTCATCCCGTCCCCCCGACGGTGATCCGCGCGATCCGCAGCGTCGGCATCCCGCACGTGACCGGTACGCCCTGACCGTCCTTGCCGCAGACGCCCCACCAGACCTCGTAGTCGCTGCCGACCGCGTCGATCAGGGCCAGGACTTGGGGCCCGTTGCCGACGAGGTTCGCGCCGCGCACCGGCCGCGTGAGCTCGCCGTTCTCGATCAAGTAGGCCTCGGAGAGCCCGAACACGAAGTCGCCGGTGGCCGTGTTGACCTGACCGCCGGCGAACGACTTCGCGTAGAGCCCGTTCTTCACGTCCCGGATTATCGCTTCGGGGTCGTCGGTTCCCGGCAGGATGTTCGAGTTCGACATGCGCGGGATCGGCAGATGCGCGTACGACTGCCGGCGGCCGTTCCCGGTCCGCGTCAGCCCCATCGCCCGCGCGCGGAGGAAGTCGGTCATCGCGCCGGTCAGCACGCCGCGCTCGAAGAGCAGAGTCCGCTGCGACGGCGTCCCCTCGTCGTCGTACGCGAACGAGCCCCACAGGCCGGGAACCGAGCCGTCGTCGACGGCGGAGAGCAGCTCGCTTCCGATCTTCTCGCCGGTGCGATCGCGGTAGACGCTCGCGCCTTTGCTGATGAGGTCGGCCTCGAGCCCGTGCCCGCTCGCTTCATGGAAGAGCACGCCGCCGCCGCCCGGCGCGAGCACGACCGGCATCTCACCGGCAGGCGCTCCGACCGCATCGAGCATGACGATCGCCTGTGCCGCGGCCTTCGCTCCGACCTGCGCAGGCGGGTGATCGTCGATGAGCTCGAAGCCGGCGCTGGCGCCGGGGTTCCACGATCCCGTCTGTACGTTCCCGTCGCGCGAGGCGACGACCGTGCACGCGAGACGGGTACGCACACGACGGTCGCTGATCACCGACCCTTCGCTGTTCGCTATGAGCACCTCTTGCGAGCCTTCGGAGTAGGCGGCGATGACCTGGCGCACCTCGCCGCCGGCGCCGCGCGCTCCTTCGTCCATCTCGCGCACGACGTCGACCTTGCGAACCGTCTCCACGTCGTCGGGCGGGATCCTCGTCGGATTGAGCATCCGCTCCGGCTCATGACGGAGGTCGGCCACAGTCACCCTAGGCTCGTCGGTGAGCGCTGCAGCCGCGACGCGCGCGGCGTCGACGAGGGCATCGGTGTCGAGCCGATTCGTGTACGCGTAGGCCGTGGAGTTGCCGCGGATGACGCGCACGCCGGCCCCACGGTCGCTCCCGCTGGTAACCTCCTCGACCTTGCGCTCCTCGAGATGAACGGAGGTCGAGCGGCGCTTCTCGGCGTACAGCTCCGCGAACTCTCCGCCGGTGGCGAGCGCGGCCGAGAGCACGATACGGAGGGCGCCGTCATCGATCATGGCGCGCGGCATCCTACATGAGCGCCCGCATACACTGGGCCGCGTGCGCCGCTTCAAAGTCGCCGCGTTCGCAGCGACGCTCCTCTTACCCCTGACCGCCCCGATAGCGGTTCCCGCTGCGCGAGCCGAGGCTACGTCCGCACTCGGACCGGCACGGCGGGTCGTTCTGGTGACTCTCGACGGGACGAGGCTCGCCGACTGGCGAGACCCCCGGTTGACCAACCTCGACGCACTCCTTCGCGAGGGCGCCGTGGCGCTGCTCAGCACGCGGACGGCGACGGTCGAGATCGAGCCGGTCGCCATGCGCGAGGCCGCCTACAGGACGCTCGGAAGCGGTGCGTTCGCGGACGAGCCGGATCCGACCTTGCTCGCCGACACACTGGCACGCCCTGTTTCCCGCCTCGCCGTTCTGGGGAGCGCGGTAGGCACGGACACCGTCGATCGGGCCGCAACGCTCGTAGGAACCGAGCAAACCTCGCTCCTCGCCGCGAGACCCGATGCGGCGTTCCCGACCGGGATGCGCACGGACTACCCCGCTCTGGCGCGAGCGACCGCCGAGGCACTCGATGTCGAGCACGTCGTTGTCATCGATACGGGCGACACGGCACGCGTCGAGCGCGCGCTCGGACATGATCCGAATGCTCGTGGGCCGTGGATGGATCTCACGTTGAAGGAGGCGGACGCGTTCCTCGGCGGGCTTCGGGCTTCGCTCGCTCCGGACGATCTTCTCATCGTGGCGTCGTTGACCGCGCCGCTCGAACGACAACGGTCCCGCCGCTTCCTGACTGCGGTCGTCGCCGTCGGCGCCGGGGTCAGACCCGGAACACTCACGAGCTCGACCACGCGCATCCACGGGGTCGTCTCGCTGCTCGATCTCGCGCCGACGATCCTCGACGCAATGAGGATTACAGGCGACCTGCCGTCAATGACCGGACGGCCGGTCTCCGTCGTTCCTCAGCCCCGCGCTCCGACGCGCCTGGCATCCCTCGAGCACGACTACATACACGCCGCCGTCGTGAGAAGCGTGCTCGTTCGATCGACGCTCTTGACGGCGATGGCGCTCGTCGCGATCGCGTTCCTCATCATCGTCACCGAACGAGGAACGCCGACCTCTGGTCGCGACCTCCCACTTACCGGCCGCGGGCTGCTTCAGACCGGCTTGCTCGTCACCGCGTCGATGCCGCTGGCGCTGCTCGTCGAGCCGGTCTTGGGGGTCGACTCGCGCTGGGGTGCCGCCGTCGCGACGTTCGGGCTTGCCGCCGCGCTCGCGCTCGCGAGCCGCACCCTCCTGGGTGCTCGGGCTGCGTTCGCCGCGATCCTTGGGTTCACCTCCGCCCTGGCGTTGGGCGATCTCGCTCTCGGCGGGGGGCTCGCAGCACGCTCACCGCTGTCGTTCCTCGTCGCCGAGGGCGTCAGGTTCCACGGCATCGGGAACGAGACGATGGGTGTCGTCATCGCGTCGTCGCTCATCGCGGTCGCCTGGGCATTGGACCGGCGAAGCGGCTCGCGGATGGTCGCCGCCGGCGCGCTGGGGCTCGCCGCCGCGGCGGCCGTGATGGCTTCTCCTTGGGCCGGCGCCAAGTTCGGCTCCGTTCCCGCCTCGGTTCCTGCCTTCGGGGTGATGCTCGTTCTTGCCACCTCGGGACGGCTCACCCTCCGCCGAACGCTCCTGATCCTGATCGTGACGGTGCTCGCCGCCGGCCTCGCCGCCGTCGCGGACTCGCTCCGCGACCCGGCCGCCCAATCGCACGTGGGCCGCGCGATCGGAGAACCGGGGGGCACCGGCGACATCATCGGCCGCAAGCTCGGGGCGGCCGGCAGGTTGCTCGCGGCTTCGATCTGGATGGGCGCGCTCGCGGTTTTCGGCGGCTTCAGCGCCGTGATGGTATGGCGCCGGGCCGACCTCCTCGGCAGGGCGCTGTGGGGCTCCCCAGCAACTCGGGCGGCGCTCATCGCGTGCGGCGTCGCGGCCGTGGCCGCCGTCGCGACCAACGATGCCGGCGTGACCGCAGCCGGCTGGATCGGGCTGCTCGCGGCCGGCTGCCTGTCCTCGCATCTGCTTGCGCCCGACGATGCGTAGGAAAAGAACCCCGCCGAGGGTAGGCTTGGCGCATGGTGCGTGCTGCGTTCTTCGACCTCGACAAGACGCTCGTTCCCGGCTCGAGCTTGTTCCTGCTCGCGCGCGGGATGTATGACCGCGACTTCTACCGCGCGCGGGACATAGCGCGGCTCGCATGGGGCCAGTTCGTCTTCCGATTCCTCGGCAAAGAGACCGAGGCGGGGATGGAGAGCTCTCGGAACGCCGCGCTCGAGTTCGTGAAAGGGCGCGACGCCGCGGAGATCCGTGCGCTCGGCCGGGAGATCGCGGAGGAGCAGGTCCTTCCGCGGGTGTACGCGGACATCGCTGCGGTCATCCGCCAGCACAACGAAGCCGGCGACCAGACCTGGCTCCTTACCGCCGCGCCACAGGAGCTCGCGGAGCTCGTCGCTTCCGGGCTGGGGATGACCGGCGCGCGCGGGACCATCGCCGGCATCGACGAGCACGGCCGTTACACGGGCGAGTTGGTCGGAGAGATCGCGCACGGGCCGGCCAAGGCGAAGATCGCCGCCGAGCTCGCCGACGAGCGCGGGATCGAGATGCGCGACTCCGCCGCCTACTCCGACTCGATCAACGACCTGCCGCTGCTCGAGTCGGTCGGGAATCCGCACGCGGTCAACCCGGATCACGCCCTGCGTCGCATCGCACGCGCGCGCGGCTGGCCGATCCACGAGCTCCGCACGCGGCGCCGGGCCCTCCTGATCGGTATCCCGAGTGCGCTCGGCGGCGCGGCGATGTTCGGGGCGGGGATGGCGGTCGGATTCTGGGCGGCGCGGCGTCCGAAGCGCTGACCGCGTGCTCAAGAGAGAACGTCGCGGCGACGTCACGATCATCCGTCTCGACGCCCCTCCGCTGAACCTCCTCGGCTCGTCGATGATCGCGGCCCTCGACGAGGCATTCCGAACGATCGCCGCCGATCCTCCGCGAGTGGCCGTGCTCTTCTGCTCGGGAGCCGGAGCCGACGTTCGAGAGATGGCGGGATTCGACCAAGACCGCGCGCGTCGGTTCATCACCGCGCTCCACGAGTCCTGCCGCGCGATCCGAGATCTCGATGCGCCGGTGATCGCGGCCGTCGACGGGCCGTGTCTCGGCGCACACCTCGAGGTCGCCGCCGCCTGCGATCTCCGGATCGCGTCGGCCGCCTCCCGGTTCGGCATGCCCGAGATAAAGGTCGGCATCCCGAGCGTGATCGACGCTTGGTGGCTCGTGCAGATCATCGGGCTGGGCCAAGCCTCCTCGCTGGTGTTCGACGGCGACATGATCGATGCCGCCGAGGCCCATCGGATCGGGCTCGTGAACCGGGTCGCGCCGGGCGATGCGCTGGAGCGCGAAGCGCTCGCGTGGGCGGACAAGATCGCGCGGTTCTCGCCCGCCGGTCTGATCGAACAGAAACGCGTGCTCCGCGACTGGACCGACGAGGCGTACCGCGCGGCGGCACGTCGCAGCATCGACCGGCTCGTGGCCGCGTTCGCGTCGGGGCAGGCCGGCGAGGCCATGCGCGCGATGCTCGAGAAGCGCGAACCGAGGTTCTAGCGTGGACGATCTCCGGGTCGGTCGCGGGATCGTCATCCCGGCTTCGGAGCTGACGGTGCGGTTCTCAAGGTCGGGCGGGCCCGGAGGTCAGAACGTCAACAAGCGGGACACACGGGTCGAGGTTATCTTCGACGTCGCGTCGACGACGACGCTCAGGCCCGAGCTTCGCCGTCGCGCCATGTCACGGCTCCGCGGCAAGCTCGACGCGCGAGGACGGCTGCGAGTGGTGTCTTCGACCGAACGAACGCAAGCCCGTAATCGGGAACGAGCGCTCGACACGCTTCGCGATCAGTTGGCCGACGCGCTGCGCCCTCCGCCGCGGCCTCGCGTCGCTACCAAGCCGACGAAAGCCGCGCGTGAGCGACGGCTGGCAGGTAAGAAGAGCCGCAGCAGAGTGAAGCGTCAACGCGCGCGGCCCGAAGACGACTAAGCGCCGGCCGGCTGGGCCGGGGGGATCCCGAGCGTCCGGAGGACGATCTCCACGAACGCATCGAGGCGGTCGGGGTCCATGCGGTGCTCACCCGACCAGACGAGCCAACGCAGCACGGTGAACTCCGTCATGCCCATGAGGGACCACGCGAGCACAGCGGGGTCGGTCTTGGCGACGTATCCGAGCTCCATCGCCCGCTCCAACCGCTTCCGATACTCCTCCGCGGGAGCCTCGTAGAGCTCGGCAAGGAGCTTCGGATCCACGAAATCCGCCTCGCGCAGCAACCGCGCGGTGCCGGGACGCTTGCCGATCCAATCGAAGAACGCGCCGAACGCTTCCCGCACCATCGTGCGGTAATCGTCGGTCCCCGACGTTGCCTCACGCGCGACACGAACGAAGTCCTCGAGATGCGATCGCAACAGGTGGCGATAGATCTCGATCTTGCTCGGGAAGTAGACGTAGAAGGTGCCGAGGCCGACACCGGCATCGCGCGTGATATCCACGATCGAGGCGCCGTGGAAACCCTGGGCTCCGAAGACCTTCTCGGCGGCGTCCAGGATCCTGGCCCGCGTCTGATCGCCGCGCCTCGGCTTGGCCCCCGCTTCTGCCATCACGTCGGCATCGGAGACAGGATCAGCGGGCGGCACGATGGGAGACGATCCTTCGTTGGCCTGCAGCTGGGGCTCCCCACTCTGCTCTCCCCCGCAAAGAAGAGCTGTCACGGTTATACACCTTGGGTACGGTCTGCGGTGATCCTTGGGATTGGTCGGAAACATGAATCATCATTCATTGTGATGGCGTAGCAGCCGGGGTGAGACAGCGTGTAGGAGAAGGCCACACCACTCACCGAGGGGGACAAGATGGGACTCTTGGATGGAAAGACTGCGATCGTGACTGGGGCCGGCCGAGGGATCGGTCGCGGTGAGGCGCTGCTGCTCGCGCAGCACGGCGCGAAGGTCTTGGTCAACGACCTCGGCGGCGAATGGGACGGCAGCGGCGCCGACCAGCGCCCGGCGCAGATCGTCGTCGATGAGATCACCGCGGCCGGCGGAACGGCGATCGCCAACTACGACGACGTCGCCGACTTCTCGGGTGCCGAGAAGATGGTCCGCCAGGCGATCGATGAGCTCGGCGGCCTCGACATCCTCGTGAACAACGCGGGGATCCTCCGCGACCGCATGATCTTCAACATGAGCGAGTCCGACTGGGATTCGGTCATCCGCGTCCATCTCAAAGGTCACTTCGCTCCCACGCGGCACGCGTGCGGTTACTGGCGCGAGCGCTCGAAGCAGACCGGTGGGCCGGTGGGCGGAAGGATCATCTGCACGTCGTCGACGAGCGGGCTGCTGGGCAACGCCGGTCAATCCAACTACGGCGCCGCGAAGGCGGGGATCGCCGCGTTCGCTCAGATCGTGTCGATGGAGATGGTCCGGTACGGCGTCACGGCGAACGCGATCGCGCCGGCCGCGCGCACGCGCCTGACCGAAGCCACGTTCGGAGAGATCAAGGTCGAAGGGTCCTTCGATTCATGGGCACCAGAGAACGTCGCGCCGATCGTGGTTTTCCTTGCGACCGATCAGGCGGCCGGGATCAACGGTCAGGTCTTCTATACCGGCGGCGGAACGCTCCAGCTCTACGACGGCTGGGGTCCGGTGCAGCAGATCGAGAAGAACGATCGCTGGACCGTCGAGGAGCTCGTCGAGAAGGTTCCGGGGATGTTCGGCGACAAGCCCCCCGTGTACGCTCCCCCGAAGTCGCAGCTCCGAACCGACGTCACCAGCTGAAAGGCCGACGATGAGCGACCGCTACGCGGCGTTCCCGAGCCTCACGTTCGAAACGCCCGAGCCGGGCGTTTTACAGATAGTGCTCGACGCGCCGGGCCTGAACGCGGTCGGCCCGGAGATGCATCGCGAGCTGGCGAACGTGTGGCTCGAGGTCGACCGCGATCCCGACGTCCGGGTCGCCCTGATCCGCGGGGCCGGCAAGGCGTTCTCGGCCGGAGGAAGCTTCGAGGAGATCCGGACGATGATCGACGACTTCGGCGTCCGGACGCGGGTCATGCGCGAGGCGCGGGATCTCGTCTACAACGTCATCAACTGCTCGAAGCCGATCGTGTCGGCGATCCACGGCCCGGCGGTCGGCGCCGGGCTCGTCGTCGCGCTCCTCGCAGACGTGTCGGTCGCAGCTAGAACGGCGAAGATCATCGACGGACACACGCGGCTCGGCGTCGCCGCCGGCGATCACGCCGCGATCTGCTGGCCGCTGTTATGCGGCATGGCCAAATCGAAATACCACCTGCTCACCTGCGAGCCACTCTCGGGCGAGGAAGCGGAACGGATCGGGCTCGTGTCGCTGTGTGTGGACGACGACGACGTACAGGAACGCGCGATGGAGGTCGCCCGCAAGCTCGCCGGCGGCTCGCAGAGCGCGATCCGCTGGACGAAGTACGCCCTCAACAACTGGTACCGCATGATGGGTCCGATCTTCGACGCGTCGCTCGCACTCGAGTTCTACGGGTTCGGCGGCCCCGACGTTGCCGAAGGCCTCGCGTCGCACGTCGAGAAGCGGCCACCGAACTTCAGCGGGCCGACGAGCGAGTAAGCGGTCGTGGCGGAAGAGCTCGGCGACCTGACCAAGAGAGTCGCGGCCGCAGCCGCCGAGTGGGCGCCGGGCTCGTCCATCGGCGAACTCGAGAAGCTGAAAGGGGGCCGTTCGAGCCTCACCTTCGTCACCTCGGTCGCCGGAGGGCCGTCCGAGCACGAGCGCATCGTCGTCAAGGTCGCGCCGGCGGGGCTCGCGCCGGTGCGCAACCGCGATGTGCTCCGTCAGGCGCGTCTGCTCCGCGCCCTCGAGGAGTCTCCCGGCGTGCGCGTGCCTCTGGTCCTCTTCGAGGAGACCGGCATGCCGCCCGAGATCCCCCCGTTCTTCGCTATGAGCTTCGCGGAGGGCGTCTGCTTCGAGCCGACGCTCGATCAGGCCGACGAGGTGCCCTCACCCGCAGAGATCGACGCCCGCGCCCGTGAGTGCGCGCGCATGATGGCCGCGCTGCATGCCGTCCGCCCCGATGAGGTCGGCTTGGGCGACGAGCCGGAAGTCGATCTCGTCGAGGAGGTCGAGCGCTGGGTCCGGGCGTTCGCGACGGTCGACGACGACATGAAACCGGGCGCGGACGACTGCGCCGAGGCGCTACGCCGCTCGATGCCGGCGGCCGTTCCCTCCACGCTCGTCCACGGTGACTTCCGCGTCGGGAACACCTTGTGCGAAGGCAAAGAGGTGAACGCGATCGTCGACTGGGAGATCTGGGCGCGCAGCGATCCTCGCGTCGACGTCGCATGGTTCCTGTTGTCCTCGAACGCCGCCGGTCACCCGAGCGCCATCCGCGAGGCGATCGGGATGCCTCCGGACGACGAGCTGCTCGCCGAGTACCTCGGTGCCGGAGGCGTCCCGGTCGACGACCTCGATTGGTTCAAGTCGCACGCGTTGTTCAAGATCGCTTCAGTGACCGCGCTCCTCGTGAAAAATGCGCGGAAGCGCGGCGAGGCCGAGGCGTTCAGCCCGGCGCACATCCCCGACATGATCGCCCGCGCACGGGCGATGCTGGCCTGACATGTCGTGGGACTTCGAGACCGACCCCGCGTTCGAGGAGCAGCTCGTGTGGATGCGCGGCTTCGTAGAAGAGGAGGTCGAGCCGCTGGATCTCCTCTGGCCGCACCTGCACCACGCTCCTCCGCCGCCCTGGCTCCGCACGGTGATCGACCCGCTCAAGGGTCGGGTCAAAGAGCACGGCCTCTGGGCGTGTCACCTCGGGCCCGAGCTCGGTGGCAAGGGGTTCGGTCAGGTGAAGCTCGCGCTGATGAACGAGATATTGGGGCGCACCCGCTGGGGCCCGACGATCTTCGGCTGCCAAGCGCCCGACACCGGGAACGCCGAGATCCTCGCGCACTACGGCACGCCCGAGCAGAAGGAGCGCTATCTGCAGCCACTGCTCGACGGAGAGGCCTTCTCCGCTTTCTCGATGACCGAGCCGCAAGGAGGATCCGACCCAACGCAGTTCCGGTCCCGCGCCGTCCGCGACGGCGACGCCTGGGTGATCGACGGCGAGAAGTTCTTCACCTCCAACGCGCGCAACGCCGCGTTCTTCATCGTGATGGCGCTGACGAACCCGGACGCCGGTGCCTACAAGGGGACCTCGATGTTCCTGGTGCCGTCTGATACTCCGGGCATCACGATCGTGAGGGACGTCGGCACGATGGGCGAGGACCTCGGCGATGAAGGCGGGCACGCGCACATCCGATACGACGGCGTACGGGTTCCTGCGGAGAGCCTCCTCGGAGATGAGGGGCTCGGCTTCGTGGTCGCACAGACGCGGCTCGGCGGCGGTCGCATCCACCACGCGATGCGGACGGTGGGCGTGTGCAACAAGGCGTTCGAGATGATGTGCGAGCGGGCGCTGAGCCGCGAGACGAAGGGGTCATCCCTCGCCGAGAAGCAGCTGGTGCAGCAGGCGATCACGGAATCCTGGTCGGAGATCCAGCAGTTCCGCCTTTTCGTTCTGTACACGGCGTGGCGGATCGATCGCGAGGGTACCGCGGCGGTGCGCAAGGAGATCGCGGCCGCGACCGTCCAAGCCGCCAAGGTGCTCCGCAGCGTCGTCGAGCGAGCCGTTCACGTCCACGGGGCGCTGGGGGTCTCGAACGAGATGCCGCTCGGGTACATGTGGATGCTCGCGCCGATGATGGGGATCATGGACGGCCCGACCGAGGTCCACACCGTCACCGCCGCCCGCCAGATCCTGAAGGACTTCAAGCCGGCACCGGGCGAATGGCCGACGCGCTGGATCCCCGCCGCGCTCGAGAAAGCCAAGGCGAAGCACGCAGACGC
>JBKKCR010000190.1:0-14282 GCA_046712825.1 Actinomycetota bacterium
ACGGTGTCCGCCGACCGGCTCGACTTGACCACCGACTCGACCCAGCGCGTGCTCGTGCTGTTCGGGAGCGCGCGGATGTGGGGAGGGCCGGATCGTCTCGTGGTCCGGGCCGTCGCGCAGGAGGCGCCGAGGCTATGACGGGCGCGCTGACGGTCGTCCCTCGGGATATGAGCGAGCTGATCCGGATACACCGTATGGCGGCTCCCGTCGTCCGGCAGCGTGTGGCGATGATCGTCGCGCTGCTGATCGGACTCGCGTGGGCGCTCGTGTCGCTCGTCGGGAGCCCGGCAGGCGTGTACTCCACCGAGGAGCTCCGGCATCTGGGCGGGATCCCGTTCGCGCCGCCGCAGATCCAGCAGCGGCTCGCGCCGGCGCTCGGCGGCCAGGACTTCGATCAGCTGATCAACCAGCTCGAAGACATCTACCGGGGCGGCGTGCAACCGACGCCGACTCCAGGAGCCACGAGGTGAACCGATGAGTGACCGCCGCCGCCCAGGACGCGACGAGCAGGAGCCTTCCTCCCCGCCCGATCCGATCCCCTCGTACGAGCTCCCCAAGCGCCAGCCCGGTCGCCGCTGGCAACGGCGACGGATCGACGAGCAGATGGAGGAGCGCTCGGCCGAGGGATGGGACACGCCGATGAACCGGCGCGAGTTCCTCGACGTCGCTCGCAAGCTGGGGACCGGCGTCGCCGTGTCATCGTTCCTATACCCGACGTTCCTCGCCGCATGCGGCAAGACGGCCGATCAGCTGACGCCGCAGCAGGGCGGACGCTTCAACGTCGGCGAGGCCGGAGGCGGCGAGACCATCAACATCGGCGTCATCTCGATCTACTCGGGGGTGGGAGCGTTCGTCGGGAAGCTCGCCGACCGCGGCGGCCAGCTCGCCGTCGAGCAGATCAACAAGCACGGGCTGCCGGCGAAAGGCCTCCAGACCGCGAAGGACGGCTTCCCCGACTTCGAGGCCTACGAGCGGCAGACGAACGGAGGCATCCTCGGCGGACGCAAGATCCGGCTTATCGCACGAGACGACAACCTGTCGGCACAGGTCGCCGTGTCGGCGATCCAGGAGATGATCACGCGCTTCGACATCAAGGGCTTGATCTTCGCCGGCCTGTACGACGACATCTACGCCGCGAAGAAGCTCCTGGCGCAGTACAACTTGCCGGCGATCGCAGCGTACGGCGACCTCGCGTCTGTCGGCCAGCTGTACCCGAAGAACAACTACCGGCAGTTGTTCCAGATGTTCCCGCCCGATCAATGGGGCATCGAGGTCATGATCAACGAGTACTGTCTTGCCGACCGGGGCTATACGAAGTTCGCGTACCTCGGCGACAACACCGCCATCGGCGCGCAGGGGAAACGCTTGATCGGCGAGACGCTCGCGAAGACCGGCAAGCGGTTGCTCGCGGCGGAGCAGTACAACGTCGGCGACGTGGACATGACCGCGCAGCTGCAGCGGATCAAGGGGACGGGCTGCAACGCGCTCATGGTGTGGGGGATCGCCGGCGACACGGCGCACGCCCTGGAAAGCGTCAAGCGGCTCGACGCCGTCTACATCGACCGCGACCGCGCGCGCGGCGGCGGGAAGTGGGCTCCGCAGATCATCGGCTTCGAGGGCGGCGCGGCCGAGCGCACCTTCGCCGTGCTCGCCGGCGACGCGGCCCGCACCGGGACGATGTCCTACTGGTACCTGGGCGGCATCGGGTACATCCCGCAGTTCAAGCCGGCGGTGGACACGTTCAAGAAGCGCTGGGGCGTCGCGCCGACCGGCGGCGAGAACAACCCGGCCGACGCCGTGTTCCTGTTCGCGCGCGCGTTCGAGCAAGCCGGCGGGACCGACTCGAACAAGGTCATCGCGGCGCTCGAGAACCTGGAGGGCGGCGGCATCAACTTCTCTTCGATCACGCCGCACTCGTTCACGAAAGACCGACACATCTCGATCGAGCCGGCGGACATGGTCGGGATCACGTTGGAACGCGGTAAGGCGGCACAGACAAGCCCCGCGTACGAGCTGGGCGCCGAGTTCATCGGCAACCCGAAAGCGGACCCTCCGATCCCGCCCTTCAACCCGCCGGGCTACGTCGGGCCCACGCACTTCATGCGCTTCAACCAGGAAGCCTTGATGAAGAAACATCAGAAGCTGTTCGGCGACATCATGCTGAAGAACGGCTTCGGGACCCAGTGCACGAAGAAGGCAGACAGCTCCGCGCCGTACGGGTTCAAGCTGACGAACGACTGCAAGATCCACTAGGAGAAGGAGGGGCCGGACGATGGAACGCTTCCTGCAGGCGATCGTTCAGGGCCTGACCTCCGGCGGCGTCTACGCGCTCATCGCGCTCGCGTTCTCGATCGTCTACATGACGACGCGGGTCATCAACTTCGCGCAGGGCGAGGTGCTGATGATCGGTGCGTACCTCTACTTCGTCGGCTTCTCGAGCTCGGGTCTGGGGCTCGCTTGGCCGATCGCGCTGGTAGTCGCGCTTTTCGGTGCGATGCTCGTCGGGCTGTTCGTTCATCTCATCGCGATCGCACCGCTGGGCAAGTTCGACCCCAACACCAACATCGGCTGGATCCTGACGACCCTATCCGTGTCGTTGATCCTCGTAGAGGTCGTGCGGAACGTGGCCGGCGAGCAAGCGAAGCGCATCGACCCGATCGTCACATCGTTCGGCGGCAAGAAAACGATCTTCACGATCGAGCCCAAGCAGTATCTGATCCTGATCGTCGGGGTGATACTCGCGTTAGTGCTCGAGGTCGTGCACTCGAAGACGCAGCTCGGCCGCGCGCTCCGCGCGACCGCGACCGACAAGGCGACGGCGAGCCTCATGGGCATCAACACCGGGTTCATGGTGCGCTATTCGTTCGCGCTGGCCGGCGTGCTCGGCGGGATCGGAGGATGGCTGCTCGCTCCGGTGATCTTCGTCGACCCGAACATGGGCACCCTCGTCGGTCTCACCGCGTTCGTCGCGGCGGTGGTCGGTGGGATCGGATCCACGCGGGGTGCGCTGGTCGGCGGCCTCACCATCGGCGTCGTCGAGTCTCTTGCACGATGGGCAGGAGCCGGCGAGTGGACGACCGCCATGGTGTTCCTGACGTTGATCCTCATCCTCGTCCTGAAACCGACGGGCATCCTCGGCGAAGCCCTGATCGAGAAGGTGTAACCCGTGGGATTCCTGGACGACCTCAAGGGCGCCAACAAGGAGGCACAGGTCGAGCGCGACCGGCGTCGGGCGCTGAAAGCCTGGGCGCGCGCGCGGGCTCGCGGCGCCGTTCCCTCCGGCGAGACCCCCGCCGAGGGAAACGGCGACGTCGCCGCGATGACGAGCGCACCCAAGACCGACCGGCTCGAGGCCGTCTCCGGAGAAGCCGCTGCCGAGCAGGCGCGGAAGCCGGAGCCGCGCCTCAAAGTGCTCACCTCTCCCGGCGGGATCGCGTTCGCCGTCCTCATCCTCTTGCTCCTGATCTGGCCGTTCGGGCTCCCGGGCTTCAACGCGTCGAGCTTCCTGGAGGTCCAGAACATCCTCATCTTCGCGATGATCGTGATGGGGCTGAACCTGATCGCCGGCTACACGGGACAACTCTCGCTCGGACAGAAGATCTTCGTGCTGATCGGCGGGTACACGGTCGGCGTGCTGACCACCGAGTTCGACTCGGGTTTCCTCGGAAACCACTGGATCGCGCTGCTTACGGCGGTGGTTCTCGGCATGGGGTTCGGCGCACTCCTCG
Source organism: Actinomycetota bacterium (assembly GCA_046712825.1). GTDB lineage: Bacteria > Actinomycetota > AC-67 > AC-67 > AC-67 > DATFGK01. The sequence continues at coordinate 3,729 of JBKKCR010000190.1, forward strand.
GCCTGCCCGCGCTGCGCGTGAAGGGCGCTTACCTGTCGATCGTGACGCTCGCGTTCGTACCGATCTTCTATGTGGCGTTCAACAGCCAGATCCTCAAGGGCGTCTTCAACTCCGCACAGGGGATCTCGGACATCAAGACGCCGGTCGGGAACCTCGCCCGCCCGCCGCAGCGAGTCGTGACGTTCCCGTTCAGCGACCGGGCTATGACCGATTACGACTACTACGTCTTCGTGGTCTTCACGTTCGCCGCGCTCTTCTTCCTCGCGCGGAACCTGGTCAAGAGCCGGTGGGGTCGCGGCATGACCGCGGTGCGGGAGAGCGAGATCGCCGCCAAGTCTTCGGGCGTCCGCGTGTACAAGGTGAAGGTCACCGCGTTCATGATCTCCGCGGCGTACGCCTCGCTCGCCGGCGCGATGTTGACCACGCTGACGACGGGCCAGATCTCCCCCGGCGCCGCTCCCGCAGTTCATATCCGCGACTCGTTCGTGTACGTCGTGATGATGATCCTCGGCGGCACCGGCACGCTGGCCGGGCCGATCGTGGGGGCGACTGCGGTTCATGCGATCCGCCAGTTCGTCATCCCCCAGGTCCAGGAAACCTTCGGGCTCAACCTCCTCAACTGGACGACCACGATCCTCGCGCTGCTGGCGCTGGTGAGCGTGATAACCGCGCCGGCCGGGACGGTCGGCATCTTCAACGAGCGCCGGGAGCGGGCGAAGGGCCGCAAGCGCCGGAAACATCCGGAGCCCCCGCAAGCGCGGTTACCGGAAGCCCTCGTGCGGCCGCGTGTACGAACCGAGGGGATCACCGGTGGCGACATCGTCATGGAAACCAAGGGGATGTCGAAGATCTTCGGTGGCTTGAGAGCGAACGACAAGGTCTCGATCGCGGTGAAGCGCGGCACCGTTCATTCGCTGATCGGGCCGAACGGGTCCGGCAAGACGACCTTCATCAACGTCGTGACCGGCGTCTACGTCCCCGAGGAGGGTGAAGTCTGGTTCGGCGGCGAGCGCATCGACGGCAAGCCGGCGTTCGTCACCGTCGAGAAGGGCATGGGACGCACGTTCCAGAACCTCCAGATCTGGCGCCGGATGACCGTCGTGGAGAACGTGATGGTCGGGCTCCACAGCCGCGCGAAGGCCGGGTTCGTCGCGAACATGATCCGCACGCCGGTCGCCCGGCGCGAGGAGGCGGAGATCAAGGCGCGCGCGCTGGGGCTGCTCCAGTTCGTCGGCTTGGAGAAGTGGGCCGACGTCCCGGCCGGCGCGCTCCCCTACGGGCCGCAGCGGTACCTCGAGATCGCGCGCGCGCTCGCCCTCGACCCGATCCTGTGCATCCTCGACGAGCCCGCCGCCGGCCTGAACCCGGCGGAGGTGCGCGACCTGATGGGCGTGATCCGGCGGATCAAGGAAACCGGGATCACGACGTTCGTGATCGAGCATCACATGGATCTGGTCATGGGCGTCAGCGATGAGATCTCGGTGCTCGACTACGGCAAGAAGATCGCGGAGGGCACGCCGGCCGAGGTCCAGGCGAACGAGCGGGTCATCGAGGCCTACCTCGGCGCCGAGGCGGTCGAGCACGTGGGGGCATGATGGCGAAAGGCGTGGCGATACGCGGCGGCGGGCAAGAGAAGGCGCCTGCCGCGAAGAGCGCGGAAGGCAAGAAGAGCTCCAGCGAGGTGGTCATGGAGGTCCAGGACCTCCATGTGTTCTACGGCGCGGTCGAGGCGCTGAAGGGCATCTCGTTCGAGGTTCGAGACGGAGAGTGTGTCTCGATCATCGGCTCGAACGGCGCCGGCAAGACCACGACGCTCAAGACCGTCACCGGGGTTTCGGAGCTGTACAAGTCGGTGCGCGGCCGCATCACGATCGACGGGCAGCGGGTCGAGGCCTGGCCGGCGCACAAGATCGCCCGACTCGGCGTCGCGCATTCGCCCGAAGGCCGGAAGGTCTTCGCCAACCAGACCGTGCGGGACAATCTCATGCTCGGCGCGTTCACGCGCAAGGACTCCGAGGTCGACAAGGACATCGACGAGCAGTACGAGCGGTTCCCGATCCTCGGGCAGCGCAAGAACCAGGCGGCCGGCTTGATGTCGGGCGGAGAGCAGCAGATGCTCGCGATGGCGCGCGCGCTCATGGCGCGGCCGAAGGTGCTGTTGTTCGACGAGCCGTCGATGGGTCTCGCGCCGCTAATCGTCAAGCAGGTGTTCGAGATCATCCAGAAGTTGAAAGACGAGGGGAAGACCATCTTGCTCGTCGAGCAGATGGCTTTCCAGGCGCTCGGGATCGCCGACCGCGCCTACGTGCTCGAGACCGGTGCGATCACCATGGAAGGCACCGGCAAGGACCTGCTCGAGGACCCGAGGGTCAAAGAGGCGTATCTCGGGGCGTAGTCGTTACCCGACGACGATGCTCTTGATCAGCTTCGCCCGCACGATCAATCGCTTCAGCGAGGTATGCGGCGGGTCGCATGTCGTCAGCGTCAACGCCGCTTCTTGCGTCGGCGCGATCACCGAGAAATCCTTCGGATGGGTGACCCACGGATTCGTGTGCCCGTCCACCTCGCTCTGGACCTGATACACGTAGTCGCCCACCGGGGTCTCCAAGATGATCTCGTCGCCCGGCCGCAGCGCGTCGATGTGGCGGAACGGTTCGCCGAAGCCGGTCCGGTGACCGGCGATCGCCACGTTGCCGGACTCGCCTGGGAGCGGCGTGTTCGTGTAGTGCCCGGCCCCGGCGCGGAGCGCGTTGCCGGTGGTCCCCTCGACGACGATCACGTTGACGGGCTTGCAGCTCGCGCAACCGCCGAATTTCTTGATGCGCAGCCGCGTCAGCGCGCCGCCGACCGCGATCTCACGCCGCTTGTACGCTTCGACGACCTGCTCGCTGGCGAACTCTTTCTTCAGGGTGCCCTGGCGCTGCTTCGCCCAGAAGTCCGTGACCAACGGATACGACAAGAGGCCGACGCCCGCGAAGGCCATGAGCACGGTGAGGATGCCGAGAGCCCGTCGGCCGGAACGCCGGCGCGGGACGCAGCCCAGCAGAAAGCCGAACGTCGCGCCCGCTCGCTTCGGGAACATCTCCTTGCGCGGGCTCGGCCGTTCGGGCGTGAAGGGAGAACCGGCCTCGGGCCAGTTCTCGTGATCGTTTTGCGGGTTCATCGGCTCCTCCGATTATTAGCACAGCCCGGAGCGTCCCACCGGACGCTTTGGACCGGTTGGACCGTTTCGCACATAGGCGTCGCCGTGCACCCCATCGTGTTCTAACGATCGGCAGACGGCGAAGGATGCTTTCGAGGCGCCGGTGTCAGCTCGGCTTGCCGCCCTCGGAGCCGGGGCCGTACTTCAGGCGCGGATCTTTGTTCGCCGGGATCTTCTTGAAGTCCCAAGAGACGATGCGGTCGGGGACGACGCGGAGCCAGACGTGGCTCTTCGTCTCGGGGATCTCGTCGATGTTCCAGTATTTCTTTCCGAAGAGCCGCCGCACCTCGGTCAGCTCGGGGGCTCCTTTGATCTCCTTGGGGACCCCGTAGAGCACGGCTCCTCGGAGCTCGAAGTAGTCGGTGCCGGCGTCGACGCACAGGGCGACCTGCGATCCAGAGGCGAGATCCTTCGTGCGGCGGCTTCGGATCAATGAGTTCAGCCAGATCGCGCGGTCGTGCCAGACGAACCACATCGGCGCCACGTGCGGCGCTCCGTCGGGCCCGACGGTGCCGATCCGGAGCGAGCGCTCGGTGGTGAGGAGCTCGTTGAGCTCCTCCTCGGTGAGGCGGAGAACGCTGCGCGGGAGCGGCATGTCCGCGGCAGCCTACCAAGGCGAGGGCGCGCCACCCGGGAGGGCCTGCCGGAGGCCCAACGTTCGAAAAGCCCCGTTTCGAGGGAACTTCCCCTCGTGCGGCCGGCCGCTTCTTTGGATACATTCCGGATTCCGAGCCCACCCGATACCCAGTGAGGGCATCCCGCCTTGTCGACCGTTTCCGCGCCCGCCCGTCGCCGCCTCGGACTCACGATGGCGATGGCCGCCATACTCGCGACCCTTATGCCGTTCCCGCGGGGCGCCGACGCAGCGAACTGCGGCAACACCAGCGTTGGAACAACGCCGATCAGCGACCTCGGGACAGGAACCTACAAAGGCAGACAGGGCGGGCTCTATCCGGGAGGCTCGAACAAACGTCCCGCGTCGCACACCCTGGCGGGCACTTCGTTGGCGAAAGAGCGAGTCCTGCCCCGCACGGCGAGCGGTTCGCCGGACACCAAGAACGGGAAGCTCGTGTTCTTGTCGCTCGGGATGAGCAATGCCGAGCACGAGTTCAAGCAGTTCGTCTCAAGCGCGGCTTCGGACAAGCTCAAGAGCAAGCGTGTGATCCCGGTGAACGGTGCGGTTGCCGGCCAAGAGGCGAGTGAGCAGGCGGTCGAGGGCCGCAAGTACTGGAAGATCGTCGACGAGCGGCTGGCCGCTGCCGGGGTGACGGCTGCACAGGTCGGCGCCGTCTGGATGAAGGAAGCGGACGGCGCCCCCGAGCTGCCGTTCGACGAGCACGTCGACAAGCTCGAAGAGGACCTGGCCTCCATCGTGAAGATCGCAAAGAGCCGGTTCCCCAACCTGTGGGTCGTGTACGTCTCGAGCCGAAGTTACGGCGGATACGCATCGACGGACGTGAGCCCCGAGCCGTGGGCGTACTGGGAAGGCTTCGCCGCCAAGGGCCTGATCGAGCGGCAGCTCTCGGGCCAGCTTCCCGTGGGCACCGCGCCGTGGCTGAGCTGGGGGCCGTATCTGTGGGCCGACGGAACCAAAGGCCGCGCCGACGGTTTGAAGTGGTTCTGCAGCGACTTCCAGCCCGACGGAACGCATCCGAGCAAGGCCGGCACGACGAAGGTTACGAATATCCTCCTCAACTTCCTTCACACCGACGTCACCGCGAAGGCCTGGTACACCCCCGCGTCGTCGGGCTCGGGATCCGGTTCCGGCTCTGGGTCCGGGTCGGGCTCGGGATCCGGATCCGGATCTGGGTCTGGTTCGCCGTCCGCCTCGCCGTCCGCCTCGCCGTCGGTCGACGAGTCCTTCATGGCATCGCCGACGACCACAACGTCCCCGACAGGTTCACCGATCGCCGGAGCGCCGCTGACGGACTCGACCTTCCCGTGGAGCGCGCTGCTCGTGCTTCTCGCGCTGCCGGTCGCTTTCGTTGCCTACCGCCTCATGCGCGGGCAGCCGATCATCCCAGGACGCCATCACCCCCCGCCGTCTTCATAAGTCATCACGTCCGCGTCGAGCCCCGCTCGCGCGGTCGCGCGAACGGCTCGGCCGAACCATCCTTGGACGAACGACAACCGAGGCTGGGTCTCAACGGTCACGGTCGCCTCGGTGGTACCGACCACGCACTCGCACGAGACCAAAGACAAGCCGTTCCGCTCCGCCGTGTCTCGTGCGGCACCCTCGGGATCCTCTCCCTGGCCAAGGATCGGAGCCTGCTGCACGACGGCTGCCAGTGCGGCGGCGTCTGCCACCGCTTGAGCACGGGACCGTGCCACGAGCATCGATCCCAGGTCGGCGGCCGCCAGGGCGAACAACGTCATCAGCGATGCGCCCACGGCGATCAGGATCGACACGGAGCCGCCCTGCAGGCGATCGTCGATCATCCGGGCTCGCGTTCGACCCGGTATTCGGCGAACGCCGTCAGGGTCGTCTCCGACGGCAGGAAGTGCGAAACGTAGGGAACGATCAGCGGGACTCGGTAGTGGACCGTGACGCGCACGGGCGATCCGACCGGTCGATCCGATGGCGTGACTACGACGTCTGCGCGGTCGGAGTCGAGGTTGCCCGCGCGGAGCGCTGCCTCGCGCGCGCGATCGTCGTCGTTCCACACAGCCGCCTCGCGTGCTCCCTCGCGCGCGGCGTGTTGCACGACGAGCTGTTGCGCGACGACGAGCGCGACCTGGACCACGAGCAAGAGTGCTGTGAGGGCGAGGGGCAGCACTGCGGCGAACTCGACCGACGCGGTTCCCCGTTCCCCGCCTGATCGCCGGAGCCGCGTCCGAAGCCGAGCATGGGTGGGTCCTGCCGGTCGCGCGCCCGTAGGACCCACCCCGCACCTCCCTTTACGCGAACAGCGCGACGACCTTGTCGAAGATCGTCTGGAAGAAGTCCGTCAACGCGCCGCCCTTGGCCCAGTTCAAGAGCAAGAACGCAACGGTCGCGGCCACCAACGTCACCAGCGTGTACTCGGCCGTCGCCGCGCCGGCTTCCTCCGCCAGGCACGCGATCCGGCCGAGCAGCGCACGGCGGAGCAGCCGGGCTTTCTCTCGGAGCGATCCGAACAAGTTCCCCCCTTCCGGTCTTGCAGCGGGAATGTCACCCGCAACGCAAAGGAGGGTGTGACGCATGGGCTCAGCGGAACGCATGAGGGCGTACCGGCGCCGGTTGCGGTACATGGAACAACAGTCAGAGCGGCGGAAAGAGCTGCAAGAGTTTCGCGAGTGGCTAACTTTCCGCCGCTATGCAGAACGTAGCGTTGTGTCGTACCTGAAGAACGTGCGCCTAATAGCAGGGAAACTCGGAGGGTTTGCGAAACTCGACACCGCTACGACTGCTGACCTTAACGCCGTGTTCCTTAACGGTTGGAGTGCATCGCATCACAACCAGGTACGGCAAGCGTTGCTCCTCTACTACCGCTTCCTCGGCGTCACAGATAATCCCGCCGTTACGGTCCCCGGACTAAAGAGAGGACAACACCTACCGCGCCCATACTCGGCAGAGGAAACAGTCCGCTACCTAAAGAGTGCCGTAACTCTTGGCCCTAAATATGCCGCGTTCGCGTTCCTCGGTGTGTACGCAGGGTTGCGCATACATGAGGTAGCGAAGCTGGCATGGGACGACGTAACCGCCCGCTACATAGTGGTCAAGGGGAAGGGCGGCAAGGAGCGCAACGTGCCCATGCATCCTGCTTTGAGAAAGGTTCTAGACGCTTGGCGCGTTGAATGTTCGGGGGCTTGGCTTTTCCCCTCTCGACTGAGGGACGGTAGCCCCGTACGGCCTAACGCGGTCTATGAGTGGCACCGTGAGGTTGTAGACGCGGCGGGCTTTCATAGCGGGGTGCGCGGGCGTGACGGTTTCCACCGTACGCGGCACACGTCTGCTACCGCCCTCCTGCGCGTGACTAAGGACCTGCGAAAGGTGCAACAGTTTCTCGGTCACTCCAGCCCTGCGACGACTGCCGTATATACCTTGGTGGACGACGAGGACCTTTACCAGGACGTGAGCAAGGTTACGTGGGGAGGTTGAGCGAATGACCGAAACCGAATGCATGGTAGAGCAGACGGACTACGGCCTTATGCACCAGTGGTGGAGCGTTACGTGTACGTGCCGTGCCGAGGAGCCTGGCGTGTTCGGAGGGCAAGCGGACTGCGCAGGGCATGAGGAGCCGCTAACGCTGTAGGCCTAGGAAAGAGAAGAGCCCGCCTGGTTTAGGGGCGGGCTCTTTGGTTCCTACTCTTTGGGCAGGGTGGTCACCTTTGCCTAACTGACTTCCTGCGCTTCAAGTAGGTCCTTCACTCCTAGACGTTCGGCGTCGTACTCGTGGAGAGAAGCCAATTCAGCAAGTGCCGCCCGTAGCCGTGCATCATGGGCAAGGTGCTTACGGAACCGCTCCTCTACAGAGACGGTCGCATCCTTGAGCCATGCTTTCCGGCGGCCGGCGTCCTTCTCAAGCTGTCGGCGGACCTCCTCAACCTGGCTAGCCTCGTCCGCCGTTTCTAGCTCTTGCACACGCTGCGTTAGCTGGTCTATCTCACGTTGTTTTCGGTTCCACATGTTCTGCCTCGGTCGGTTACGGAAGGGAAAGAGAGGGGCTTGCTGCGGTAGCTCAGACCCGCGCAGGAGAGCGACTGCGCAACGGGCGGGAGCCCGCAGGAGGGTCGGCCTAGCGCTTCCGCGCATAGCCCCTCCCTCTACTTAGAGGGTACGCAGTTGTTTCTCTAGCGCCCGTTGCCGCGCTTCTCGTTCGCGTACTTCGCGTTGCATATTCGCTTCGCGCTGCTTCTCCAGAGCTAGGACGGCATCCCTTGCCGCTTCCTTCTCTGGACTGAGGCATCCGTCACGCTCGTAGATGTGCGCCTCAATGTCAGAACAGAACTCGTAGCCCTTGGAGTAGACGGGCTTAGAGGCTGGCGCTGACGGGCCGAGGAGGAGTCTGCCGCAGTAGCGGCAACTTCCCATGGGCCAGCCCTTCCGTTTACTCCACGCGGCATACGGGCTATCTGTCTTGTCCTTAACGGGTGGTGCCTTAACCGCCTTAGTCGGCTGCTCTTCTTTTACCGCCATTCTGCTCTACTCCCTTGGCCCTGCTCCGAGCGCCGGTCTAGGTTGCGCTCGTCGGACGCCCTCCATCGTAGGTAAGGTCCCCAGTCTCCAGTCTTGCGAGCGTGTTCCATGACCTGCTCGCGGTTGACCTTCTCGGCGTAGTCGTCGGAGGTCATTCCTGCTTGTGCCGCCGCGACTTCGCGCGCCAAGTCTTGCATCGCCGCGCGTTCCTCGGCGTCTGCGTCCCGTATCTCTGTGTATTCCTCGCGCACCGCTTGCAAGTCTGAGACGGCCAATCCCGAAAACCGCTCTACAGGGAGCCCCGTATCTTCGCTCAGGGTTTCGCGCAAGAGTTGGGCGACTGCTTCGGCCCGTTGCTGTAGCGCTTCGCGCTCGTCGCTCATGCTGTTGCTTCCTCCCAAGACTCGCGTGCTTGAGGCTTCTTCTCGACTACCGGACTCTTCCCGCTCCAGACCATAGGGAGCGACAACCACCCGTCAGCGTCACGCTTAACCTTCGGGCGCATCGGAACGACTGGGTTCTTCGGTGCCCGCTGCTTATCAGTGAAGAGGGTGAAACCTTCTGCCGCGAAGAGGCTGCGGATTGCCTCACGTGCGCGATACGCCGCAGACCGGGACAGGCTGAGGGCTTGGGCCGCATCGGAGAAGTGATTGCCTGGAGTGAGGAGCCAACGCCATAGCCTGCGCTGGTCGGTGTCCATCTTCGCAACGATGCGCTGAAGTACCGGGTCAGCGTCTAGCCGGTCGATTGCTTTCTGCAAATCTTCCTCCGCTCGGGGGTCACGAATGCCGCTAGCACGTCGCTTGTAGGCAGGGCGCTTGTCTCGGCTGCCGCCGCTGAGGAGGGGGTCCACATCGGGTTCGTACTCGTCCAAGAATTCGAGCAACTGCTTCCTGGCAACCTCTTCGCGCACAACATCGACTAGCTCGTTAGCAACTACTGCTTGAAGAAACCCCGCAAGGTGCCTGTCGCTACGTTCAGCCCAGTCATCGACAGCAGCGAGGGCCTTTGCATGTACGCGGTGGAATAGCCCTTCGTCGCATAGGCGGTTGCTTCTCTTCACCCATGGGGTGCTCCGCATCGTTTGCCATGCGACATCACGGGCTAGCTGTAGTTGCTCATCTGTTGGTGCTTGCAAAATGCTCCCTCCGTTGTTCGTTTGAATTTGGGGCCGGGACATAGCCCTGCCGAAAATCTGCCGCGTGCTTGGTAGGGAACCCCTCGGCGCGGTTCCCTCAAACCCTCCGGCCTGCGCTGCTCCGAGCGAAGGGCGAGGAGTAGTGAAGGGCCCGTAAGGGTTCGAGTCCTGAGGCTTCCGCCTCCGGGTTAGTGGTTGGTTGCCCTTCACCTGGCGGTTACGGTCAACAACCATTGCCCTCGGTCGCCTTGGAGGGGAGCCGTCCTAGGCTCCCGAGTGCTTCCCTTCTTCTAGACGGAGGAGCCCTCAATTAGTCCCAAGCCGCAAGTCAGACCCCGCCGGCCCGGCAGAAAAACCCTCCCTATCTATATGTAGGAAATTGGGTCTATCCTGGACGCGCCCTGACCAGGGGTTGTGCTTCCTGTAGCCTTCTGTCAATTGTTACGATTGTGTTACAAGAACTCACATAAAGACCATTCCATAACGTGTGCGCCACGGTGGTACTACTTCCCCTTTATATATATTTAATGACCTCCTACCTACCTCCTGGCGCTCCTACCAGGACTTATTCCTGGCGCTGGCCGCAGGTAGAAGGGGTCGCCCTGCCCGTAACCCCGCCACCCTTACGGTGTCCCAAGCAAGGCAAGCAGTGCAAGGAGAAGAAGGGCCATTCATTACTCGCTCTTCTACAAATAGCCTCTGACCTGCGCATGTGCAGAATGTGCCTCATGTTGTTCCTGTTGCCAGCAAGAGGTAGGGCAAACCAGACATAGAGGAACCCCGTTCCCAGCACAGGGAGCGAGGTCTACACTGAGCGTATGAGCCGTAGCGCAAGGGTTAGTCTCGGCGCACTGCTGCTCGCGTCGGTGCTTGCGGTTGCGCTGTTCCTCTACTTCCGAATGGCGGAAGCCTCTGGTACTCCAGGCCCCTTCAAAGGCACCGAAACCCCTTGGGTCACGAGCGATACGCCATGACGACTTGGTTACGTCGCCGGACGGTTCGAGTCAGTCTTGTCGTGCTGGTCCTAGCCCTCGCGAGCAGTCCGTTCCTCTACGACGCCTGGCTCGACTATCAACGGGAGCGGCGTCCCCATCC
>JBKKCR010000191.1:0-5576 GCA_046712825.1 Actinomycetota bacterium
GATCACCACGGCGCCGATGACGCCTCCCGGCAGCCCGACCGAGGCGTTCGGCACGCGCGAGAACGTCGCCGCGACGGCCGAGATCCAGGCGAGCGCCGGCCGGGCTGCGGTCGCGAGCGCGACCCCGGCCGGCTCGTGGATCGCCCCGGCGGCGGCAGCAGCGAAGCCGAGCACCGTGGCCGGCGCGACGGCCGGGACGGCGAGGACGTTGGCCGGCAGCGACGCGACCGAGAACTGGTGGAACTGCATCGCGAGCAGCGGCGCGACGGCGAGCTGTGCCCCGAGCGTCACCCCGAGCACCGCTCCCAACCCCCCGCCGCGCAGCGCCGCCGTCAGGCGTGGGGCGACGATCAGAAGTCCGAGCGTCGCGACCACCGAGAGCTGGAAGCCCAGCGAGAAGACGAGGAAGGGATCCTGAACGAGGAGGCCGAGCGCGGCGACCCCGAGGGCGGTGAGCGCTTCGCGTCGCGCTCCCAGCCAAACGCCGGCGAGGCCGACCGACGCCATCGCGCCGGCACGCAGCACACTCGGCTCGAACCGGGTGATCGCCATGAAAGAGAGGAGCGCAAGCGCGAGGGTGACGAGGGTCGCGCGGCGCCGGACGCCGAGCAGTCGCAGCACCACAGCGATCGCGCCGAGGAACATCGCTACGTTGGCACCGCTGACCGCCATCAGGTGGCTGAGCCCCGTGGTTCGGAACGCGTCCTCCAATCCGGGGTCGAGCTTGGAGGTGTCGCCCACGGTCATGCCCATCAGCAGGCCGCCCTCCTTGAGCGGGATCTTGCTCGCGACGCGCGCGACCGCGGTCCGGCCCGCGCGGGCCACGATCGAGAGCGGATCGTTCGCGCGGCCGGTCTTGGTCACGCCCCCTGCTCGCGCGAAGGCGCGCGCGGCGACGCCGTTGCGCCGGTGGCGAGCCGCGGAGGCGCGGAGCTCGGCCGGAGCGTCGACGCGGAGAAGGGCCGTCAGACGCGTGTCGACGACGATGCGATCGCCGAGCTCGAGCGGCGCGCCACCCCGGACGGTCAGCAGGACTCGCTCACGGACCCGGTAGGTGCGGCCGTCGATCTCGGCCCGGTTCACCCCGACGAGCATGCGCGTCTCGCCGGCGCCGAGCACCAGCGGGTCGTCGAGCACTTGCCCATGGAGGACGGCGTCGGCTCCCGTCCTCGCGCCCATCGTGAGCGCTCCGCGGTCCAGGCTCGCCGTCCGCAACCCCGCCAGGGTGAAGCCGAGCGCGAGTGCCGCGGCGCACGCGACGAGGGCCCGACGGTGGCGCGATGCGGTCAGGATCAACCCCGCAGCTCCGGTGAGACCGGCTGCGATCGCCGCCGCCGGCGGAGGATGCAGGCGCTCTGCCGCAACGACGCCGGCGACGAAGGTAACCGCCAGCGCGTACAGCCGGGGAGCCGGATGCGCGGGCCCGCTCACACGGTCACGTGATCTTCGATCGATTCGAACTTCTTCTCTCCGATGCCTTCGACCTTGAGCAGATCGCGCACCGTCTTGAACGGTCCGTGCTGGGTCCGGTAGTCGACGATGCGCTGCGCGATCACCTCGCCGATCCCGGGAAGCTCCTCGAGCTGGCTCACGGTCGCGGTGTTGATGTTGACCTTCCCGGAGGCGTCGGCCGACCCGCCCCCACCGCCCGGAACCACGCCGTCCGGAGGTGCGGCCGCCGTCGGCGGCATCTCACCCTTGCGCGGGATGTAGACGCGCTCCCCGTCGGTCAGCGGCCGGGCGAGGTTGATGGATGAGAGGTCCGCGTCGGGCTTGGCGCCCCCGGCCGCGGCGATCCCGTCGATGACCCTCGCTCCGCCTGGTAGCTCGTAGACGCCGGGCCGTGCGACGGCGCCGGCCATGTGGACAAAGAGGCCGGCGCCCGCGCCCGGGCTGGTGGATGCATCGATCGACGCGGCCGGGAGCGGCGATGCGACGGAGTCGGGCGCCGGCTTCGGCAGCGACCGCGCGTACGCGAAGGCCGCGCCTGCCACGATCGCGAAGCAGAGGACGCCGAGCGCGATCGTCTCGCGAGGCTTGAACTCGAGCAGGTCGATAACGCGCCTGCGCCACGAGGGCACGGCGTCTTCGAGGATCGTCGGCTGATCGGCGGGCATGCGTCATCGCGGGAAGGTTCTTCGCGAGAAGCTCACCGAGGAAGAGTCGCGACCGTATCAGTGCTCGCGCCCGGCACCCAGTCCGGGCAGAACGCGCAGAACCGCTCAGCGCTCTATGTCGAGCTCCTTCATCGCACGGCCGAGCGAGCGCGTCGCCGCGCGGAACCCCTTCCAGTGCTCCGGCCTCTCGAGCGCGTCGCGCATCGAGAAGCCGTCGGGCTTCAGCTGCTTGTCCTCGACCTCTTTCCAGTCGAGCGGAACGGCGACCGGCGCGCCCTTCAGCGGACGGACGCTGTACGGAGCGACGGCAGTCGCCCCGAAACCGTTCCGATGGACGTCGGCGAAGATCCGGCTCCCGCGCTTCGCCTTGTAGAACTCCATCGTCAAGAGATCCGGGCGCGCATCGATCGCGCGCTGCGCGATCCGGACAGCGACCTCATGAACGACGTCGAAGGAGACGCTCGGCCGGATCGGCGCCGCGACGTGGAGCCCGCGAGATCCGGTCACCTTCACGAATGGGACGAGGCCGAGATCCTCGAAGAGCGAGCGGAACATGAGCGCGGCCTCGCGGACCTCCGAGAAATCGTCCGTCGTGGGATCGAGATCCACGATCATCATGTCCGGCTCGTACGGCTTCTGGTGGGTGCTGAGCCAGACGTGCTGCGTGATCGACCCTTGCTGCGCGAGGTACGCGAGCGTCGCCGCCTCGTTCGCCAGCACGTAGGTGACCGTCCCACCTTTCTTCGGCTGCTCGGATCGCGCGATCCAATCCGGGAAGTACTTGGGGATGTTCTTGTGCATGATCCCCTCGGCCTTGATCCCGTCCGGGAAGCGCTGCATCGTCAGCGGCCGGTTCTTGACGTGCGGCAGCATCTTGGGCGCCACGGAGGTGTAGTACTCGATGAGCTCTCCCTTGGTGATCCCGTCGTCGGGGAACAGGATCTTGTCCCGGTTCGTCACAGAGGTCGTGCGTTTCCCGACGCGGATGGAGTCGCTCATGGTGGTCGGGATGCGCTTGCCTCTCATCCGGCCGCGACCTGCTCGACGAACGTCGCGATGTCGGCCGCCACACGTTCGGGGTTCTCCCAATAGAACGCGTGCCCCGCGCCCTCGTAGACGATCAGCCGCGCGTCGGGGATCGCCGCGGTCATCGCCTCCTGATCGCTCCGGGAAAGGATCGAGTCCTGATCACCCCATACGACTAGTGTCGGGGCGGCGATACCGTCGAGCTCACGCGCGGAATCGTCCTCGATCAGACCGCGCATCGTCTCCCGCCACGCCAGAGCGGAAGGTTTGAGGTTCTCCTCGAGGATGATCTCGAAGAGATCGTGCGGCACCGATGGGGCGGTCATCTCGGCGAATTCGCGCACCATGGCGGGATCGATGGGGTCCGTGAGCGTCGAGAAAGTGGACTCCCACATCTCCCGCACGCCCGGCTTGTCTCCGAGCGCGAGCGGAGAACCGAGTAGCACGAGCCCGATCGTTCGGTCCGGATGGTCGATGGCGAAGCGTCGAGCCACGACGCCGCCGCTGGAGCCCCCGGCGATCACGGCTGCTCTCAGATCCAGCTCGTTCATGAACGCCAGCAGGTCCGATGCGAAGTCGTGCGGGCGGTAGTCCGTCTCGGGAGTGCTCGAGTCTCCGTGTCCCCGCTGACTCATCGCGAACGCGTGGATGGATCCAGGCAGATGACCCATCAACGGCTCGAACGCGCGCCGGGAGTCTGCGATCGCGTGAACCAGCAGGACGGGTATGCCCGACGGGCTTCCCCGCTCCACGTAGTCGAGCATCATCCCGCTCGGGAGCAAGACGGTCTGAGGAGAAAGAGCCATCAGTGGCCGTGGGTCTCCGCCTCGAGCGCATCAGTCGCGCGGCCCTCGTCGTGATCGGACGTTCCCTCGTGCGCCTCCGTTCCGTGCGGCTCCCAGGGATCGACGTGGACGTCCACCTGCGCCACGCCGTCGACGTCGTGGAGGATCCGATGATGGATCTGCTCGGCGACCCCGTGCGCTTCGGCAAGCGGCAGGTTGCCGTCGACAGCGACCGTGACGGAGACGTACAGCGACCGTCCGGCCCAGCGCGCCTGCACGCGCCCGCACCCGAGGACGCCGGGCGTGCCGAGCACGATGTTCTCGATCTTGTTGATGATCTCCGGGTCGACCGCGTCGAGCAAGCGAGTCAACACGTTCCGGCTCGCGTCGATCGCAACGGCCACGATCGCTGCGACAACCACGAAGGCTGCGATCGGATCTGCCTGGGCCCATCCGGCCTTCACGCCGATCAACCCGCCGAGCGCGGCGATCGACGCGAGACCATCCGTCAGCGCGTGCTTGCCGTCGGCGACGAGCGGCTCCGAGCCGATGCGTCTCCCGACCGAGATCTTGTAGAAGCCGGCGAACCCGTTCGCGAGGAGACCGAGCGCCGCCGCGCCCATCGCGATCCCCAGCCGGGTGACCTCGTGCTCCCCGCCGAGCTTGGAGATCGCCTCGTAGGTGGCGAATCCGACGCTTCCCCAGATGACGAGCACGACCAGCACGCCCGACAGGTCCTCCACGCGTTGGTACCCGAAGGTGTAGCGACGATCGGCGGCCCTGCGTGAGGCGACGAAAGCGACCGACAACGCGACCGTGGTCGCCACATCTCCGAGGTCGTCTAGGCCGGCGGCAAGGAGGGCGACGCTGCCGGTCATCGCCGCGACCGTGAGCCGGATGGCCGCGGATGCGCCGAGTGCCACCGCCGAGAGCCGGATAGCTCGCAGGCCTTCGCGCGTCCCCTCAGCGCCCGTCAGACGGGCGGGGTGCGCGTGGGTCCCTGCCACGAATTCTCCTTCGGTCCGGTGCTCCCCTACCGCACGACGAGGTTCACGAGCTTCGGGGGGACAACGATCGTCTTGACGACCGTCTTCCCCTCAACGTGGGAGCGTACGCGCTCGGAGTCCATCGCCGTTCGCTTCATGTCTTCCTCGCCGATCTGGGCGGGGACCTCGATGCGGTCGCGGACCTTCCCGTTCACCTGGACGACCATCGTCGCAGTGCTCTCGACGATGAGAGCCGGGTCGGGTATCGGCCACGACGACATGTGGATCGTGCCCTCGCTGCCGAGGCGATGCCAAAGCTCTTCGGTGATGAACGGCGCGAGCGGAGCCAGGAGTTGGAGCAAGGCCCGGACGGCCTCGGCCACGTCCCCGTCCATCGCGTCGTCGGCGTCGGCGATCTGGCTCGTGAACGTCATCAGCTTCGCGATGGCGGTGTTGAACCGGAACCGGTCGAGGTCATGCGTCACGCCTTCGATCGCGTGGTGCGTCGCGCGGCGGAGCGGGGAATCGTCGCTCTCCATCCCGCCGGCTCGGCCTCGATCGGCCCGCTGCATCACCACACGCCAGACCCGCGAGAGCCAGCGGAACACCCCCTGCGGAGACACGTCTGCCCAATCGACGTCGGCCTCGTACGGCCCCGCGAA
>JBKKCR010000192.1:0-6594 GCA_046712825.1 Actinomycetota bacterium
CCTCTCCCCCGCGCTCAGTCCGCGGGGCTACGCGGTGATGGTCTCCATCGCACGGAGACGCTGCGACATCGAGCGCATCATCTTCATCCCCACTGTCGGTGCGACGGCGAGGAGGCTCGCGAACCCGCGAGGCTCGAGGACGAGCAGCGACAGGTCCGTCTCAGCGACGACCGTCGCTGCTCGCGGCGCGACCTCGAGCAGACTCATCTCACCGAAGAAGTCGCCGGGCTCCAGGGTCGCGAGGTGCTGCCCGCGGAGCGTCGCCTCGGCACGCCCTTCCACGATCACGAAGAACTCGGCTCCGGGCTTGCCCTCTTGAACCAGGGTGGACCCGGCGGCTCGCCAGCCCTCGTCGAAGAGCCGGGCGAGTCTGGTCAGCTCACTGGTGCTGCAACCTGCGAAGAGGCCGATCCCTCGCAGCATCTCGATCTTGTCCGAAGCGGCTCGCTCTCGACGCGCCATCGCGATCGACCTCCTCAGTTCCCGGCGAAACGGTCGAGTGTCATGCTGCGTGTTTCTTGCCTCAACGCCAATGGGAAACCTCACTCGCCCGGTGTGAAGAACCTCACTACGCTCTAGCCCGATGCCAGCCGGTCGCCGACCCGCACTCAAGTTCCCGCGTGAGCTCCCGGTGACCAAGCGCGGGCAACATTGGTACGCGGAACTCGACGGGGTCGAGGTGCGGTTCTCGAACTGGAACAAGGTGTATTGGCACGACGAGGGCTACACGAAGGGCGACCTGCTGACGGCGTATTACAACCTGGCGCCGATGATCCTCCCCCACCTGCGCGACCGGCCGCTGACGCTCCTACGGATGCCCGACGGGATCGCCGGCCCTGAGTTCTACGAGAAGCAAGCGCCCTCGCATACGCCGGACTGGGTGCCCCGCGCGCACGTGACGGGGCTCTCGACCAAGCGTGCGATCGACTTCTTGATGGCGAACAACACCGCGGGGTTGCTGTTCGTCGCGAGTCTCGGCTGTATCGAGATGCACCCGCTGCACTCGCGGGTCGGCTCGATCGACCGACCCGACTACGCGTTCTTCGACCTGGATCCGTTCGAACCGATCACCTTCGAGACGGTGCGTCGTGTTGCCGTCATGGTGAAGGTCGCGTTGGAGAAGCTCGGGCTCCGCGGGTACCCGAAGACCTCGGGCGCGACGGGGATGCAGGTGTTCGTGCCGCTCGACGGGACGCACACCTACGCGGAAGCGCGCGCGTTCGTCGAACGCGTCTGCCGGTTGATCAACAAGACCTGGCCCGAAGGCACCACGATGGAGTGGGAGATCGCAAAGCGCGCCGGGAAGGTGTTCCTCGACTACGCCATGGTGTCGGAGGGACGCAACATCGGCTCGGTCTACTCGGTGCGCGCGAAGCCTGGGGCGCCGGTGTCGACGCCGCTACGGTGGGAGGAGCTGGAGGAAGATATCGAGCCGCGCGACTTCACGATCGCGACGGTATGGAACCGCTACGAGCAGCTGGGCGACCTCTTCGCGCCCGTGCTCGCCTGGGGGTCGAAGAAGGGTCAGAACCTCAACAAGGCGATGGACGCGCTCGGCATCGACCGCTCGAAGCTCGAAGCGCCGGCCGATGTGCGTGCCGAAGCGCCGGCCGAGCCGCTGAAGGAGTACAAGAGGAAGCGCGATTTCGCGATCACGTCCGAGCCAGCTGGCAGGCCGGGAGCCTTGGAAGTCGATCGGCCGACGTTCATGATCCACAAGCACCACGCCCGGCGGCTCCACTACGACCTTCGGCTCGAGCGCGGCGGCGTGCTCGTCTCTTTCGCGATCCCAAAGGGGTTGCCGGAGGAGCCGGGCGTGCGCCGCCTCGCGGTGCACGTCGAGGACCATCCGATGGAGTACGGCTCGTTCGAGGGGTCGATCCCGAAGGGCGAGTACGGGGCCGGCGAGGTGCGCATCTTCGACGAGGGGACCTACGAACCGCTGGAGTGGACCGACAAGAAGATCACGATCCGTCTCCACGGCGAGCGGCTGGACGGTGAGTACCACATCGTCAAGACCGACGAGAAGAACTGGCTGATCTTCCGCTCCACACGGTCCGGTCCGCTCGCTGCGAAGCCGATGCCGCCCGTCCTCCAGCCGATGCTCGCCACCGCGGGAGGCAAGCCGTTCGACGACCCGAAGTGGACGTTCGAGGTGAAGTGGGACGGCGTCCGGACGTTCGCCTATCTCGGCGGTGAGAAGACGCGGCTCGTGTCGCGTCGCGGGCGCGACGTCAACGTCCAATACCCCGAGCTGGTCGACATGCACGGGCTGCTCGCCGGCGACAACGCGCTCGTCGACGGTGAGATCGTGGTGCTCTCCAAGGACGGACGCCCGTCGTTCGAGCGGCTGCAGAGCCGGTTCACGCTGGCGAAGCCGTCGGAGCGAGACCTCAAGACCAACCCGGTGATCTTCATCGCGTTCGACCTGCTGTGGCTCGACGGCGAGTCGCTGATCGACCGCCCGCTCGAGGAACGAACGGAGGCGCTGCACCGCGTGCTGGTGCCCGGGCCGCGCGTGCAGAACTCGGTCACGATCGAGCGAGAAGGCAAGAAGCTGTTCGCGGAAGTGGAGAAGCGCGGTCTCGAAGGGGTGATCGCGAAACGGAAGGGATCGCGGTACCAGCCGGGGCGGCGAACGAAGGACTGGGTCAAGATCAAAGCCACCAACAACCAGGATTGCGTGATCATCGGCTGGTCGCCGGGCGAAGGGCGACGCGACGGATCGATCGGCGCCCTGCTCGTCGGCGTGCACAAGGACGGCAAGCTGATCTACGCCGGGCACGTCGGAACGGGGTTCACCGAGCGCACACTGAAGACCCTCCAGGAAAAACTCGCGCCGCTGGAGATCAAAGATCCGCCGGTGCCGAAGCCCCCCAAGGACGAGGTCGACCTGCGCGGCATCCATTGGGTGCGCCCCGTGCTGGTCTGCGAGGCGGAGTACCTCGAGTTCACCTCTCAGTTCCGGATGCGCGCGGCCGTGTTCAAGGGCCTGCGCGAGGACAGAGTGCCCGAGGACTGCGTTTACGAAGGCTAGAACTCTTCGAGGCGGAACAGCTTGTAGGACTCGGCGTACTCGAACTGCCCTTCGAAGCCCTTCTCCTTCGCCGCCGCGGCGATCTGTTTGTTGCGCTCGCGGATGAACTCTCCCACCGGCCATTCGCCGACCTGCGAGACGTGCGCCTCGAGGGCCTTCACCTTCAGGTCGATCGTGTCGGTGATGTCGATGAAGACGTCCGGGTCGTTGAAGGCGACGACAAAGAGCGCTTTAGGCTTGTGGGGCTCGAGCCCTTCCTCTTTCCAGAGCTCTGGGAACATCAGGCCGCTGGAGGCGTCGGGGTTGATCGAACGGAATACGACTTCGCCGACCGCGATGTGGTCGGGGTGGTTGATGTACGCCGGCGCCCAGTAGCGGCTCGTCGGATCCTGCGAGATGATCGCGTCGGGCTTGGCCTTGCGGATCTCGCGCGCGACGGCCTTGCGGAGCCCGAGGTCGGGATACAGGTAGCCGTCCTCGAACCCCATGAAGACAACGTTTTCGATGCCGAGGATCTCAGCGGCCTGGAGCTGCTCCTGCCGGCGGATGTCGGCGAGACGCTCCCGTGTCATCTCGGGGTCCGACGATCCGGAAGCGCCGTTGGTCACCATGCAGTAGGTGACCTCCACCCCTTCTCGCGCCCACTTCGCGCAGGTACCGGACGCGCCGAACTCGGCGTCGTCGGGGTGCGCGTAGATGACCATGACCCGCTCGAGCTCGAGCCCCTCGTAATTCATCGCGTCGCTCCTCCCGGTGACGAAAGGCGAGTCTACCGGGCTCCTCACTAGGATGCCGCGCGATGGCGAAACACGTGGTCGCGGCGTTGATGGAATACCGAGCGCAGAAGCACCCGGATCAGGCGTTCCTCAAGATGCCCGGCGTTCGCGAGACCTGGGGAGACTTCTACGCGAACGTGCTACGCGTGGCGCGTGGCTATCGAGACGCCGGTCTACGCGCGGGCGAGCGCGTCGCCGTCATGCTCCCCAACTGCCCTGAGTTCCTCTACGCACACTTCGGCGCGATGTGCGCCGGGCTGTCGCCCGTCCCGGTCAACACAGCGCAGCGGGGCGAGACGCTCGCTTTCTTGCTGCGCGATTCCGGGGCGCGCGGGATCGTGATCGACGCGCCGCTGCGACCGCAGTACGAGTCCGGTGGGCTCATCGAGATCGTGCGAGGTACGCCACCCGCGCAGTCGGGCGCGATCGCGTTGAGCGAGGTGCTGGCCGGGCCGGCGGTCGAGCCTCCGGCCGACGAGGCCGAAGGCTCGACGTTCGGCGTCCTCTACACGAGCGGCACGACTGGGCCGCCCAAGGGTGTCGTCCCGACACGGACCGACATCGCCCCGCTGCTCGCCATGTGGCAGGCCATGGAAGTCCGGCCGCAAGAGACGATCTACACCTGCCTGCCGCTCTTCCACGGCAACCCGCTCGCGATCTCCGTGCTCGGCGCGATGTTCCTCGACGCAGCGATCGCGGTCTCCGAGCGGTTCTCGGCGAGCCGCTTCTGGGACGAGTGCCGTGAGTTCGAGGCGGTCGAGTTCAATCACGTCGGTGCGCTGATCCCGATCCTGCTCAAGCAGCCGGAGCGACCCGACGACCTCGACAATCGGGTGCGGGTCTGCCTGTCGGCCGGCTGTCCGCCGCACTCGTGGGAGCCGTTCCAGGACCGATTCGGCGTGAAGATCGTCGAGCAGTTCTCGATGGTCGACGCGCCTGGATACCTGATCAATCTGGAGGGGCGCGTCGGATCCATGGGGAAACCGGTCGCCGGATGCGAAGCCGCGATCCTCGACGACGCCAGCTTCGAGATGGGGCCGGGGCTCGTGGGCGAGCTCGGGCTGCGCGCGGCGGAAGGCCGAACGCACTACTACCTGAACCAGCCCGAGGCCACCGACGAAGCGTTCCGCCACGGCTGGTTCCACACCGGCGACCGCGCCTGGCGGGACGAGGACGGGTTCTTCTACTACGCCGGCCGCAAGAAGGAGTCGATGCGCCGGCGCGGCGAGAACGTGAGCGCCTGGGAGGTCGAGAACGTCGTCAACCAGTTCCCGGGCATTCTCGAATCGGCCGCGCACGCGGTCCCGAGCGAGCTCGGCGAGGACGAGATCAAGATCGTGGTCGTCCCGCGCGACGGCGCGACCCTGGACCCCGCCGCTCTGCTCGACTTCTGCGCGACACGGATGGCCCGCTACGCCGTGCCGCGTTACGTCGAGCTGCGACGCGAGATCCCCAAGACCCCGACCGAGCGACCGCGCTACGCCGAACTGAAGGCGGAAGGCGTGACTGAGCGGACCTGGGATCGCGAAGCGGCGGGATACCGCTTACCCGGCTGAACGGCGGCCGATCGCCCAGAGCACGGGGAAGTAGATGAGCTTGAGGCCCGGCGTTTCCTCGTCCCGCTGGATCGCCGCCTCCCACCGGACGAAGTCGGCCTCCGTCGCGAAGCCCCGTTCGATCAGCGTCTCACGAGCGGCCCACGCAGGACCGCGCATCCCGGGAGAGCGTTCGAGGGAGTCGAAGACGCCGCGCCTCTCGACGACCTCGAGGCCGGCGGCATCCAAGAACAGCGGGAGCTTCAGCCCGACCGAGAGGTCGTTGCCGAGCTCTTCGTGCAGCTCGAGGTATCGAGTGGTCAGCTCCTCGAACTCGGGACTCGGCGGGACGGCGCGGATCGCGGTCACGTCCACGTCCACGAGATAGACGTGGCCGCCGGGCTTCACGAGGGTGGCGAGGTGGTCGACGATCTCTTGCTCGCGCCCGCCGTTATGCGCAAGAACATGACGCATCATCACGACGTCGAAGGTCCCCGGCTCCAATCCGGTCGCCCCGGCGTCGCCGGTGACCACGCGTGCGTTGGCGATCCCTTCCCTCTCGAGGATCGCCGTTGCCGTTGCCACGGTTGCCGGCTCGCGCTCGACACCGGTGGCTTCTCCGCCGGGAGCAACCGCTTTGGCCATCTCGCAAAGCGGGAGCCCCGGCCCGCAGCCGACGTCGGCGACCCGGGCGCCGGGGACGATGCCGGCCAGGGTCCACGAATCGGCCTCGAGTTTCCGCGCGGACTCGGCCATGCGTCGATAACGTTCGATCTCCGTGTCGCTGACCTTGAGGGTGTATGCCATGAGCCCGGATCGTATGGCGTCAGTCCGAGAGCGCGCGCAGGCGCTCGACGTACGAGGCGGGAAGGCCGTGCGCCTCAGCGCCCCGAACGAGCGCCGCAACGTAGCGTTTCGACGGTTGCTTGAAGCCGCGCGGGATCGCCACGTAGACGATCGCCTCCACCTGGTCACCGTGGTGCGTCACGGTAACCAGGTCGCGGGTGTAGGCGCCGCCGGCGATCCCTTCGTACTCGTCCAGCGCGGTCATGTCGGCTTCGTTCGCGTCCCAGAGGACGCCCCACACCTCGTCGGCCTCGTCAGGCTCGATGTGGCCGACGCCACCTCCCCACGCCGGGGAGTCGCGGGTGAACGTCAGCCGCCAGCCGGTAAGCCTCGCGGCGCCGAGCGGGGGGGCCCCCCCGGGGCGGGGCCGCCCCCGGGGGGGGGGGGGGGGGTGGGCGGC
>JBKKCR010000193.1:0-5964 GCA_046712825.1 Actinomycetota bacterium
TGTTCGAGCCGACGTTCGTGCTCGACTTCCCGCGAGAGACATCGCCGCTCGCCCGGCCGCACCGGGACGACCCGCGGTTCACCGAGCACTTCGATCTCGTGATCGCCGGGATGGAGGTCGGGCCCGCCTACAGCGAGCTGACCGACCCGATGGACCAGCGAGCTCGCTTCGAGGCGCAAGCTCGGGCCCACGCCGCCGGCGACGAGGAAGCCATGGTCGTCGACGAGGACTTCCTGAGAGCCCTCGAGTACGGCATGCCGCCCACCGGAGGGCTTGGGTTCGGCGTCGATCGGTTCACGATGATCCTGGCCGATGCTCCGAGCATCCGCGAAGTCATCCTTTTCCCGCTCTTGCGGCCGGAGTCATAACCGCCGGCTCGGCTCGTACCGCTGTCCTGGGTCTCGAGTCCCGGGAATGCCCGGATCGGACTTTTCGTTGCTCAGGATCCAGGCCGGAATCCCATCGGGAACGTCCAACACGGCCCGTGAGTCGTACTAGTAGATGCATGGGAGTGTCGGGCCGGAGGGAATAGGACTTGAAACCGTTCCAGAACCTCCGCTCCCGGACGATATAATCCTCAAGAGGTCGTCGCGCTGAAAGGATAGAAACAGTGTTCGAGCGCTTTACCGACCGGGCACGTCGCGTCGTCGTTCTCGCGCAAGAAGAAGCGCGGATGCTCAACCACAACTACATCGGAACCGAGCACATCCTGCTCGGGCTGATCCACGAAGGGGAGGGCGTCGCGGCCAAGGCCCTCGAGTCTCTGGGCATCTCCCTCGAGGCGGTCCGCAGTCAGGTCGAAGAGATCATCGGTCAGGGTCAAACCCCGCCGACGGGTCACATCCCGTTCACGCCGCGAGCCAAGAAGGTTCTCGAGCTCTCGCTCCGCGAAGCGTTGCAGCTCGGTCACAACTACATCGGAACCGAGCACATCCTCCTCGGCCTGATCCGTGAGGGCGAGGGCGTTGCCGCGCAGGTGCTCGTGAAGCTCGGCGCAGACTTGAACAAGGTCCGGCAGCAAGTGATTCAGCTGCTGTCGGGCTACGCAGGGGGAAAGGGAGAGCCCGGGCAATCCGGCGGCGAGCAAGCGCCGACGGGTTCGCTCGTGCTCGACCAGTTCGGCCGCAACCTCACGCAGCTCGCGCGCGAGACCAAGCTCGACCCGGTCATCGGGCGCGAGAAGGAGATCGAGCGCGTGATGCAGGTGCTGTCGCGCCGCACCAAGAACAACCCCGTCCTCATCGGCGAGCCCGGCGTCGGCAAGACCGCGATCGTCGAGGGCCTCGCTCAGGCGATCGTCAAGGGCGAGGTGCCCGAGACGCTCAAGGGCAAACAGATCTACACGCTCGACCTCGGCGCTTTGGTGGCGGGCTCCCGCTACCGCGGTGACTTCGAGGAGCGCCTCAAGAAGGTCTTGAAGGAGATCCGCACCCGCGGCGACATCGTTCTGTTCATCGACGAGCTCCACACGCTCGTCGGGGCCGGCGCGGCCGAGGGCGCGATCGACGCGGCGAGCATCCTCAAGCCGATGCTCGCCCGCGGCGAGCTCCAGACGATCGGCGCGACGACCCTCGAGGAGTACCGCAAGCACCTCGAGAAGGACGCCGCGCTCGAGCGCCGCTTCCAGCCGATCCAGGTCGCCGAGCCGTCGGTTGCGCACACCATCGAGATCCTCAAGGGCCTCCGCGACCGCTACGAGTCGCACCATCGCGTCACGATCACCGACGACGCCGTCGTGGCGGCGGCCAACCTGGCCGACCGCTACATCAGCGACCGGTTCCTGCCGGACAAAGCGATCGACCTCATCGACGAGGCCGGCAGCCGCATGCGGATCCGCCGTATGACGGCCCCTCCCGACCTCCGCGAGTTCGACGAGCGGATCGCGAACGTCCGCCGGGACAAGGAGTCGGCGATCGACGCCCAGGACTTCGAGAAGGCCGCGCGGCTGCGCGACTCCGAGAAGACCCTGCTCGGCGAGAAGGCGACGCGCGAGAAGGAGTGGAAGGCCGGCGAGCTCGACGTGCTGGCCGAGGTGACCGAGGAAGAGATCGCGGAAGTGCTCGCGATCTGGACCGGCATCCCCGTCTACAAGCTCACCGAGGAAGAAACCGCCAAGCTCATCCGCATGGAGGACGAGCTCCACCGGCGCATCGTCAACCAGACCGAATCGGTGAAGGCGGTGTCGCAGGCGATCCGCCGTACGCGTGCAGGCTTGAAGGACCCGAAGCGGCCGTCCGGCTCGTTCATCTTCCTCGGCCCGTCGGGCGTGGGGAAGACCGAGCTCGCCAAGACGCTCGCCGAGTTCCTGTTCGGCGACGAGGCATCGCTCATCCAGCTCGACATGAGCGAGTACATGGAGAAGCACACCGTCTCGCGTCTGATCGGCTCGCCGCCGGGATACGTCGGCTACGAAGAGGGCGGCCAGCTCACCGAGGCGGTGCGCCGCAAGCCGTTCTCCGTCGTGCTCTTCGACGAGATCGAGAAGGCGCACCCCGACGTGTTCAACACGTTGCTCCAGATCCTGGAGGACGGACGCCTCACCGACGCGCAGGGCCGCACGGTCGACTTCAAGAACACCGTGATCATCATGACGTCGAACCTCGGGACGCGTGACCTCGAGAAGTCGCGGGGTGTCGGGTTCTCGATGACCCCGGACGACGGCATGGACTACGACAAGATGCGCGACCGGGTGATGGAGGAGCTGAAGCGCTCGTTCCGTCCGGAGTTCCTGAACCGCATCGACGAGATCATCGTCTTCCATGCGCTCACCCGCGAGCACGTCAAGGAGATCGTGGATCTCATGATGAAGCGGGTCACCGAGCAGCTGAAGGCCAAGGACATCGAGATCGTCCTGACCGATCAGGCGAAGGATCTGATCGCCGAGAAGGGATACGACCCGACCCTCGGCGCGAGGCCGCTGCGACGCACGATCCAGCGTTTCATCGAGGATCCGCTGTCCGAGAAGCTGCTGTGGAAGGAGTTCGGGGCCGCGACGACGATCGTGGTCGATGTGCTCGGCGACGAGCTCGTCTTCCAGACGGCGCCGAAGTCGCCGGACGTCCCGCCGGTTGAGCTCGCAGGGCAGCAGGAAAGCTGAGAAGGCTGAACATGGGAACCGCTGAGGCCCGCGCTTCGCGCGGGCCTCACGCTATTCGATGATCGCATCGCCCGGCGGGTCGAAGGGGCTGAACACCGTCAGGTACGGCTTCGGGTCGCCGTCCCACGAGAACGCTCTGATCTGATCCAGGCTCCGTCGGCCCGACAGCGCGCGGAAGAGCTCGAACTTCGGTGCGGTAACGGTCGCCTGCGGGATGCCGTCGCCGATAACCCATTCCTGCTCGCCGGTCCGCACCCGCAGCGCCGGGATCTCTTTCGCTTGGAGCCGCATGTCGAGCCAGTAGATAGCCGACTCCAGACACAAGGTGGTGGCCTCGGAGTCTCGATCCTTGGATGCGACGCCGAGCGCGGTCCAGATGTTGTGGGCGTTCTGGACGACGGCCCATAAGTATGTCCACGCGGCGAACGGGTGGATCCCCGGCGGGAAGGTGTCTTGCCCGGACATCATCCTCTCCATGCGCGGAGCAAGTCCGGTCCACTCCTTCAAGACCTCTTCGCCCGAGCGGTCGCGCCGAAGATCGATCATCCCTTGGAACCGCTCCTGAAGCCGGTGGCGCAGGTCCTTGTCCGCCCACGCGTCGGAGTAGTCCTCGTTCCAGTGGCCTTCGATCAGCGCCTCGGCGAAGCCGGCGAGCATCGCCAGCGTGTCCTTGACGGTCCACTCGCGCCGCGTGGGGATCGGCGTGTGCCAGGCTTCGTGGTCGATGTCGAGAAGCTGCTCACTCAGGCTGTGCCTGATGTCGCGGAAGGCCGCGGCGATGTCGGGCACCGTCTCTCCTCTGAGGTTAGGTCTGCGTAGATCGTGCCGGTTCGCTTGCTCTGACGCTATGACGTTCGACGCACCCGGCCTTCATTCCCTCCTCCGGAGTCACGACGTCTAGGATTGCCTCTATGCCGGCTCGCCGCGGAAACGTCGACGTCAGGGCCCAGGAGCGCGTGCTCGGCTGGTTCGACCAGCACGGGCGCCACCTGCCGTGGCGCGAAACGCGCGATCCGTACCGGACCCTGGTGGCCGAGGTCATGCTCCAACAGACCCAGACTGGCCGGGTGGCGCCCTCCTACGAGGCGTTCCTCGGCCGTTTCCCGACCCTCGAGCACCTGGCTCACGCGCCGGCCATGGAGGTCATCCAGGCCTGGCGCGGGCTCGGGTACAACCGTCGGGCCGTCGACCTGCAGCGGACCGCCCAGGCCATCGTCGGCGACCACGGCGGGGTCTTTCCCAAGGAGCCGGGGGCGCTGCGGCGGCTCCCGGGTCTCGGCGAATACTCTTCCTCCGCCATCGCGTGCTTCGCCTTCGACGCGCAGGTGCCGGTGGTGGACACGAATGTGCGGCGCGTGCTCGCCCGAGCGGCGCTCGGGAAGGACGCGAGCGAGGTGCCGGCCGACAGGTTCGTGATGCTCGCGGCCGACTGGCTCCCCGCCGGCGAGGCCTACCGATGGAACCAAGCCCTGATGGATATCGGTGCCATGGTCTGCCGGGTCTCGAAGCCGCTGTGCGCGGAGTGCCCGCTCCGGACGACTTGCGTCTATCGCGCCAAGGGTCGGCACCGAACCGCGCCGGTTCGCGCCACGAAGCGCGAGGAGAGATTCGAAGGATCGCGACGCCAGACGCGCGGCGCGATCGTGGATCACCTCCGCCGGGCCGCTCGGAAGGGAGTCACCGTCGCAGAGCTTTCCCACCTCATGCACCCCAACGGCGACGGCGATCCCTCTCTGCTCGTCGAGCTTCTGGCCAAGCTCGAACAAGAAGGGCTCGCGGAGCTGACGCCGGGCGCGCGCAAGGGATCGGCTCGGGGCATCGTCCGGCTGCCGTCGCGCGCGAGCCGCCGATGACGCTGCCGTTCGAGATCGCGGGCCCGGCGTATCGAGCGCGACAGGTCGCGAGCTGGGTTTACACCCGCTTCGCGCGGACCTTCGACGACATGACCGACCTGCCGGCCGGGATGCGTGCCGAGCTCGCGGCGCAGTTCGGAGAGATCCGCCCGGCGGCTTCGACCGTCCTGAGCGCCGACGACGGCGACACACTCAAAGCCCTGTTCCCCGGCTCGTACGAGGCGGTCGCGATGCGTTACCGGGGCGGCCGGCGGACCGTCTGCATCTCGAGCCAGGCCGGTTGCGGTTTGGGATGCACGTTCTGCGCCACGGGGCAGATGGGGCTCATCCGGAACCTGAACGCGTTCGAGATCGTGTCGCAGGTCCTATGGGCGGGCGAGGTCTTCGGGGAGCGGCCGACCAACGTCGTCCTGATGGGGATGGGCGAGCCGCTCGCGAACTACGACGCGGTCGTCGAGGCGGTACATTCGATCCACGACGACGTCGGCATCTCGGCCCGGCGGATCGTCGTCTCGACGGTGGGGCTGGTTCCCCAGATCCGCCGTCTCGCCGAGGATCCGTTGCCGGTCACGCTCGCATTGTCGCTGCACGCGCCCGACGACGAGACCCGCAACGAGCTCGTGCCCGTGAACCGCCGCTGGCCGGTGGCCGAGTGCCTCGCTGCGGCCGAGGAGTTCCGTCGCGCACACGGGAGGCGTGTCTCCGTCGAGTACGCCCTCATCGACGGCGTCAACGATCATCCATGGCAGGCGACGGAGCTGGCCAGGCTGCTGCGCCGCTCGGACATCCACGTGAACATGATCCCGCTCAACCCGACGCCCGGCTATGGCGTGCCGGCGTCACCTCGCGTTCAGGAGTTCGCCGACGAGCTGCGCGGCGCCGGCGTGAATGTGACCGTTCGAGACACGCGGGGCCGGGAGATCGATGCGGCGTGCGGTCAGCTCGCGACCACGGTCCTCGGCGAAGCCGGTCTTAGCGGGCGGGGTCCTTCGGCCGGAAGGGGATGATCTCGGC
>JBKKCR010000194.1:0-3827 GCA_046712825.1 Actinomycetota bacterium
GTCCCACTACAACGGAATCCCACATCTGCTCGCGCCGGTGATCACCCATCCGAAGCGCGCCGCCGACGCCCTCGGCTGGGTCGTGCGTGAGATGGAGATCCGCTACGAGGACCTCGCGCGCTCGAACCAGCGTCAGATCGACAACTACAACGCTGCGGTGCTCGAGGGGAAGGTGACCAAGGAAGGGCTGCCGGTTACCGAGACGATGCCCTACATCCTGGTCGTGATCGACGAGCTGGCCGACCTGATGATGGTCGCTCCGCGCGACGTGGAGGACGCGATCTGTCGCATCGCGCAGATGGCTCGCGCGGTGGGCATCCACCTGCTCGTCGCCACGCAGCGCCCCTCGGTGGACGTCGTGACGGGACTCATCAAGGCGAACATCCCCTCACGGGTCGCGTTCGCGACCGCGTCCCAGGCCGATTCGCGGGTCGTGCTCGACCAGGGAGGCGCGGAGAAGCTGGTCGGGTTCGGGGACATGCTCTACTTGCCGGCGTCGATGTCGAAGCCGCGACGCGTGCAGGGCGCCTACGTGTCCGAGCAGGAGATCGAGGCGATCGTCGGCCACGTCCGCAAACAGTCCGACCCCGACTTCGCAGACGAGCTCACCGCCGAGCAGATAACCACGGCCGCGGACACCGATCTGGGAGCCGACGATGATCTCCTCTGGCGGGCGATGGAGCTCGTGGTCACGAGCCAGCTCGGCTCGACGAGCATGCTGCAGCGCAAACTGAAGGTCGGCTTCGCGCGCGCCGGCCGTCTGATGGATCTCCTCGAGGACCGCGGCGTGGTGGGGCCGTCCCTGGGCTCGAAGCCGCGTGAAGTGCTGATCAGCCCGGATGAGCTGCAGGAGATGCGCACGGCACGCACGTAGCTTCGCCCCTCCTCCTTGCCGCTTCCTAGAAACGTCCTGTCACGGCGCTCTTTGAGGCGCTCGAGGCGCGAGCCTATACTTGGCCTGGCTCGAGGCAGGAACCTTCCCGTCGGAGGTGTCGTTGGTGCCGCATGCCACTACCGCCGACATCGGAGCGACCCTCCGGGCGGCGCGCGAAGATCTCGGCATCTCCGTCGAGGAAGCTGCTTGGCGTACCCGGATCAAGCCCGACTACCTCCGCGCGCTCGAGGGTGAGCGTTTCGAGGAGATAGGCCATCACGCCGTGGCTCGCGGACACCTCCACACCTACGCCAGGTACCTCGGCCTCGAGGCGAACGCGCTGGCGCAGGAGTATCGGCGGCGGTTCGAGCAATCCGAGCCTTCGCCGATCGAACGGCTGAACGAGCAAGTGAAGGAGTCGCGCCGGCCGCCAAAGCCCAAATGGCTCATCGCGGCGCTCATCTCCACGTTATTTCTGGTCGCCGCGACTCTCACGGGGGTTATCCGAGGGCCCGGCCCACGGATGACGCCCGCCGGCAACGCGCTAGCGACTCTGCCGGCCTCGGCCGAGGCGACCCACCTGCCTACCGCGGAGGCAAGCGCTGTGGCGCCACTGCAGACTTCCCCAGTCACGATCGTGGTCGTTGCGCAGGGCCGTAGCTGGCTGCGCGCGGTCGCGGACGGCACGCTCGTGTTCGAGGGGATCGTCGCCGCCGGAGCGTCGAAGTCGTTCGACGGGACCGAGCAGATCGATATCGCGATCGGCAACGCCGGGGCGATGCGACTGATCGTGAATGGGGTGGATCAGGGCCCGGCCGGGAGCGCCGGACAGGTGTACCGAGCGAGCTTCGGGCCGCGCGGCGAGATCAAGCCTAAGTAGACTTCCGCGGGTGAACGCGCCACGCATCCACTGGCCGAACGCGCTCACCTTCCTGCGGGTTGCGCTCATCCCACCGGTGGTCGTCCTCACCCTCGTGGACACCGAGTTGTCGAGCTGGATCGCCTTCTTCGCGTTCGGGACTGCGGCGCTCACCGACGGACTCGACGGATACGTCGCGCGGCGCATGCAGCTCGTCTCTTCCACGGGCCAGCTGCTCGACCCGTTGGCCGACAAGATGCTCGTCACGGCTGCCATGATCGCGCTCGTCGTCGTCGATCGATTCCCGCCGTGGGCGGCGATCATCATCGTCGCACGTGAGGTCGTCGTGACCGCGCTTCGGCTGGTGGCGACCCGGCGCGGCCGGGGCTTCCCTGCGAGCCTCGCAGGTAAGGGAAAGACGGGCGCGCAGCTGATCGCGGTGCTCCTTTACATCCTCCCGCTCGGGAGCAGCTGGGACACCCCCAAGAACGTGATCCTCGGTCTGGCGCTCACCCTCACGATCGTGAGCGGGCTCGACTACATCGTCCGCGCACCGAAGCTGCTCGGCCCGAAGCCGGCCGGCATCGAGGGATGAAAGCCGAGGTCGTCGCCGTCGGCACCGAGCTGCTGCTCGGCGACATCGCCAACACCAACGCGCAGACGATCGGCCGGGAACTCGCGCGCATCGGCGTTGACTGCTTCGTCCACACGGCCGTCGGCGACAACGTCGAACGCATCGCGGAGGCGATCCGCGCGGCGTTCGAGCGAACCGACGCCGTGGTCGTGACCGGCGGGCTCGGGCCCACCCAGGACGACGTGACCCGCGAGGCGATCGCCGCGCTCGTCGGAAAGCCGTTGATCCGAGACGAGGGGCTCGTCGGCGAGATCCGCGCGCGGTTCGAGCGCATGCGCCGCGATATGCCTGAATCGAACTTGCGCCAAGCCGAACGGCCGGAAGGCTCGACGTCGATCCCGAATCCGGTCGGCACGGCGCCTGGGCTGCTCGTGGAGCACGAGGGCAAGGTCATCTACGCCGTTCCGGGTGTGCCGTCCGAGATGGAACGGATGCTGCACGCCGAGGTGCTGCCCGACCTCTCCCGTCGCTCCGGCGAAACGGCGTCCATCGTTTCGCGCGTCATCCGCGTCGGCGGAATGGCGGAGTCGGCGGTCGGCGAAGCCCTCGACCCCACCTGGTCCCGCCTCGGGGCCGGAGACGTGACCATGGCCTTCCTCGCGGGCGGGGGAGAGGTCCGCGTGCGCTTGACGGCGAAGGCGCCCTCGGAGGTCGCTGCGAACGAACGCTTGGACCAAGTGGAGAGTGACGTTCGCGACGCACTCGGACCCGCCGTCGTCGGGGTCGGCGACGAGACGCTCGAGCTCATCCTTAGCCGGCTGCTCGACGAGCGCGGATGGACGCTCGCGTGTGCTGAGTCGGTGACCGGCGGTCTCATCGCTGCGCGTATCACCGAGCTTCCCGGAGCGTCCGGGTCGTTCCGAGGCGGGGTCGTCTCCTACGCGACCGACTCGAAGTCGTCGGCGCTCGGCGTCGACCAGGCGCTCATCGACGAGCACGGCGTCGTCAGCGGCCCCGTCGCGCGCGCCATGGCGGCCGGCGCACGCGAAGCGATGGAGGCCGATATCGGTATCGCGACGACGGGCGTCGCGGGCCCGGCCGCGCTGGACGGCAAGCCGGTCGGCACCGTCGTGCTCGCGGTTTCCGGGCCGCTCGGCGTCGTGGATCGTGAGGTCCACCTGCCGGGGGATCGCGCGACGATCCGTCGCATCGCTTCGGGCGCGGCACTCAACCTCTGTCGCCTCTACCTGCTGGAAGCCCTCGACTGATGAGGCTTTTCGTCGCCGTCGATCTTCCGGCGACGGTCAAGGACGAGCTCGACCACGCCGCCGACGCCTTGCGGTCGATGCTGCCCGGGGCAAGGTGGGTGTCGTGCGACAACCTTCATCTCACGGTGAGCTTCCTCGGGGAGGTCGGCGACGAGCGCGTCGACGGCATCGTGGCCGCCCTGAGGGGTGGTGTCGACGGAACTCCGTCGTTCGTTGCGCGGCTGGCAGGCTCGGGCGCGTTCCCGTCCGCGC
>JBKKCR010000195.1:0-52588 GCA_046712825.1 Actinomycetota bacterium
GGGGAGAGCAGGTCGAGCTCGTCGTGTGGGTTCATCGTCATTCCTACCTTAGAGGGCCGGGATCGCCGCTAGGTTCCGCCTGCTCCTTCAGATGTCCGAGCTGGCGGGCCAAGGCCAAGCGGGCCCGGTGGAGGCGGCTTTTGACCGTTCCGAGCGGTATCTCGAGCGCCCCGGCGCACTCCGCGTAGTCCAGCCCTTGCAGGTCATGCAAGACGATCAGAGCGCGCTGGTCGGGCGGGATCAGGCCGAGGGCTCGGTGGACCTCGCGCGCCCGGACCGATCCGATCGCCTCGGACTCCGGGCCAGGCTCCGGCGAAGCCTGCTCGGCGAGCTCGTCCATGCTCGAGTGATCGCGTCTGCGGCGCTTCCGAACGAGATCCAGCGAGGCGTTCACGGCGACGCGGTGGAACCACGTGGACAGTTGAGCGTCGCCGCGGAATCCTTTGAGCGCGCGGAGCGCCGTTACGAAGACCTCCTGGGTCACGTCCCGCGCGTCCTCGTGGTGGCGAACGATCCGGAGGGCGACCGCGAACACGCGGCGCTCGAATCGATCGACGATCGTGTCGAACGCGGTGGGATCGCCGTTGCGAGCTCGGTCGAGCAGCTCCTGATCGTCCGGGTCGGTCACTGGACGTACACGCGTTCGATGCTGGGCGACACCAGGAGCCGTCGGACCGGCAAGCGTGCGATCGAGCCCGGCCTCACACCGGCGATGCCGTCAACGTCGACGGTGACCTCTTGCATCGCGATGCGTCCCACGACCGGCGCCTTGCGGTCGCCGAACCAAACGAATCGTGGCGACGACCTGCGTCCGAGCGCGACCGCCGCGACCCGGCCGCCGAGCCGAGCCGCCTCGGTCATCGACTCGGAGCGTGCTGCGGGCTCGAGCCCGAAACCGTCCGCGTAACCGACCGCGAGTGTCGCGACTCGGGTGGGAGCCTTCGCACGCCACTCGCCCCCGTACCCGACCGTCGCTCCGGCGGGGAGCTCACGCACCGACACCGCCGTAGCGTGCCACGCGAAGGGATCTCTCAGCGTGAAGGGGGCGTCGGCGCCGGCCGGGTTCTGGCCGTACAGAAGCGTGCCGACGCGGACCATGTCGAGCCGCGCCGCCGGCAAAGTGATCATTCCGGCGGAGTTCGCGGCGTGCATGATCGCGCGCGGCGCGTAATGGCCGAGCGCCGCGCGCACGGCGAGGAACCGGTCGAGCTGCGTCCGTCCGGACTGACCCGCAGCGTCTGCGAAGTGGGTCCAGATGCCCTCGAGCGAGAGGTCGTCGGAGCCGGCAACCCGTGAAGCGATCGCGGGGGCGTGCTCCGGCCGGATGCCGAGACGTCCCATGCCGGTGTCGATCTTCAGGTGGATCCGGGCGCGTCGTCCCACGGCCTTCGCGGCTTCGGCGAACGGTTCCACGTCGGAGCCGTCGCCGAGCGCGAGCGCGCAGTTCATATCTATCGCCTGTCGCAAGGCCCCACGCGGGGGCGGGGCCAGCACGAGGATGTCGGCGGCGACGCCCGCGTCGCGCAGCGCGCGCGCTTCCTCGACCCGTGTCACGGCGATCATGCGTGCACCGGCGCGGTGGAAGATGGTCGCGCACTCGATGAGACCGCAGCCGTATGCGTTCGCCTTGACGACGGCGCACACCGCTGTGCCGGCGTGCTTCCGGACCGCGTCGAAGTTGGATTGGAGCGCGCCCCGCGAGACCTCCACCCACGAGGTCCCTCTCGAACCGAGCCCTTCCATCGGGTTCAGTCTGCCGCTTCGGCAGCGCGTCCGCGACGGAAGCGCTTCAGGGTCTCGATCGCGAGCGGCGCACCCAATCGCCATGCTCGGTACACGATCGGACGGAGCGGCAGGTCGAACGTGCCGGCATACTCCACGTAGCGCGCGCCGAAGCCTTCTTTGAAGCGGTTGAGACCGGCGAGGTGCGGCTCGGCGGGTTTCCCGTCCCTGATCGGCGACACGCCACGGAAATCGTAGATCTTGTAGCCCTGCTCGCGTGCCCATCGGATCATGTGCCACTGCATGAGATGGTTCGGCATCACGTTGCGATGTTCGTTGGATGAGGCGCCGTAGACGTAGGTCAGGCGGGGGCCGAAACCCATGCAGAGCGCGCCGGCGACCGGCCGTCCCTCGAAGCGGGCGAGGAACATCGCGATGAGCCCGGCGGGCTCCAGACAATCGAACAGCGTCTCGAAGTACGGACGGCCGCGGATCAGGAAGCCGTCCCGTTTGGCTGTGGAGACGAGGAGCTCGTAGAAGGCGGGCAGCTCGTCGCGTCCCACACGCGTGATCTCGACGCCCTTCCGCTCGGCGACGCGCACGTTGTACCGCCACTTCGATCGGAAACCGGCGAGCAGCTCGTCGGGTGTCGGGTCGAGGTCGAGCACCATCACGGCTTTCGGCTGCACGCCGCCGAACCCGGCCTCGGTCGACGTGGCGAGGCCGGCGTCCTCGAGCGCCTTCGCCTCGGCAGACGCCGCCTCGATGGGGGGGTCGCACTTCAAGACGAACGCGCCGCCGGCTTGGTCGCGGATCGCGCGCACGAGCGCGTCGAGCGCGCCCGGCGTTGCCGCGTCGAAAACCGGACCCCGCGGTGCATAGAGCAGCAGAGGTGCCCCTTTGATCGGCCGGCGTCCGAGCACTTGAGCGACGGCGAGCGTGCGATCGTCGTCCTCGACGATGAATCGTCGGGGTGCCCAGCCCGAGCGTCGCTTCACCTCGCCCCATTCCCACGCCTGCAAGACGTCGGCGAGCGGAGAGGACGCCACGAACGCGTTGTACCGTTCGAGATCGGCGTCGGTCGCCACTCGGGCTTTCATCGCGGCGAGACTATACCCAGGGCGCGAGGGTACTCAGACACGGAAGAACTGGACTTCGGAGACTTGCGCTTGATACGGGAAACCGCTCTCCGAGCCGATATCGACGAGGGTGGTGATCCAGAGCAACCAATATCGAGCCGTCCGGTTCCCGGGGATCGTGACCGCATCCACGGGCACGGTGAACTCTGCGACCTTCTCGAAGTCGTCTGCCGACGAGAATCCTGCATCGTCGGCGACTCGCCACTCAGCCTTCCAGCCTTCGTTCGGCGTCCGTACGACGATGCGGCCGACGAGCTTCGCGTCGCCCAGATCGAAGATCAGGCCGACGCCTTTCTTTCGACCGTCGAGGCTCGAACGCGAGTAGCCCACGGTGGACCAAGCCGTTTCCTTTCCGTCGATCGTCAGCGTCACGTCGTCGGGATGCTCTTGGCCGTTGCCAGGCGAAGGATCGAAATCGTCGACAGACTCGACCTTATACGCGGCCGCGCTCGCCCCCGGGGACGGGCTTGGCTCACCGCCGCCGATCTTGATCGCGCCTGTTTGGACGCCCACTATCACGGCGGCGACCCCGAGCCCGACGAGGAACAGCGCTGGGACCAGCCACCGCGCCTCCTGTCGGACGAATCCCGGGCCCCGCTCGACCGGCTCGACGGAGGTGAGTGGCGTGAGAACCCGCGTGAACTCCGCGAGGCTCGGCCGGACCGACCGGTCGCGCGCCAAGCCGCGGGCGAGCAATGAGTCCACCTCCGGTGGGATGGAGCGTCGCGCGGTGCGCGCCGGCGGAGCGTCGGGCCCCGGCTCGCGGCCGGTGAACAGGCGGTACGCGATGCCGGCGAGCGCGTAGCGGTCGCGTTCCTCGTCGGTCGCTTCACCGCTTGGCCGGTATCCCTCGGAGGCGTGGTCGCCGAGCGCTGAGGCGACGGCCGTGCCGCTCAGCTTAGCCCGGCCTTCCTCGTCGAACATGACGGTTTCGGGGCCGACGGCACCATGGGGGATGTTGTGTTCGTGGAGCGCGGCGAGCGCGCCGGCGATCTGGCATGTGGCGGCGGCGGCGGCGGGGACCGGTAGGGCGCCGTCCTTGCGGTCGACGAGCCGTCCGCCGGGTGCGTGCTCGAAGACGATGCCAAGGGGATCGGCGCTCATGTCGTAGATCTGCGCCAGGCCGGCGTGGGCAACCTGCGCGGCCGCGGCGACTGCGTGCGAAATGGCTTCACGCGACGCCTCGGGGAAGGTCTGGATCAGGACCGGCCGGTCCAAGATGGTGTCCAGCGCGAGCCATGCCGGTCCGGCGACCCCATCCCAGGCGCGTTGTTGTACGCGGTAGCGGCCGCCGATCATCGTGCCGGGTTCGACGATCATCGCTCGAATTGTCAGGTGACGCCGCGCCGCCGGGTCGAGCGAGCGACCGCCCAGCCGTCGGTGACGCCGATGCGATGGACGAAGAGAGTCTTCGCAGGTTTAGACAACGTCACCACGACGGCCTTGCCGTTCTCGACGACGCTGAACGCCTCGAGGACGGCTCCCTTCGACTCGGCGACTTCGCTGGCGGCTTTCTCGGCAGCGTCTTGGTTCTGGCTGCTTCGATACTCCTGCGCAGCCGCGGCGACCGCGTCACCGGCGATGTCTTCGATCGTCACCTTGGCGACGACGATCGCCCCGGCCTCGAACGCGACCAGCCCGAAGATGGCGAGTGAGAGGACGAGCTTGAGGAGCCACCCGGTGATGATCCCGCCGCGCTCTGAGGTCATCACTCGCTCCTCTCGCGTCGCGAGAAACGGCCGGTGACCATGCGCAGCAAGGGGTGGAACTCGTCGAGGCGAAGGAGTGCAGCCAAGGCTCCGTACAGTATAAGTGCCGCAGTTACGGCTCCTCCGACCTGAAGGATCTGCCCGCCGAGCTCTCCGGTGTCTGCGGTTTGGGCCACGCCCTTCGCGACGAGCCACGCGGCCGTTGCCGAGACAGCCGAAGCGAAGACGATCTTCATCGTGGAGACGCCGATCCTCGCGCCGTCGAGCCCTCCGAGCTGACGGCCCAACACGACGCCCCCAAGGAACGCGGCGAAGACGTACGAGATCGCGTGTGCCAGCGCGAGCCCCGGCACCCCACGCCACTCGTACAGCGGGAAGGCGAGGGCGATGTTGAGCACGACCGCGAGGCTATTGACGATCCACGGGGTTCGCGTGTCCTGCCGAGCGTAGCTGGCGCGCATCAGTTGCTGGAAGGCCGCGTAGCCCACGAGGCCAACCGCCATCAGCAGGAACGTGTCGGCGAACAGCTCGGTCGACCCCGCGCCGAAGACGCCGTGCTCGAGCAGCAGTCGGACGATGGGATGCGAGAGGACGACGAAACCGGCGGCTGCCGGTGCGATGACGAACATCGTCGTACGGAGCCCGAGCGACAGGTCGCGGCGGAACGCTTCGAGGTCCCCGCGCATGTGATGCTCCGATAAGGTCGGCACGAGGGCGGTGAACACGCTCACGGCGAAGATCCCATACGGAAGCTGGTACAGGATGAACGAGCTCTGGAAGGCTGTGACGCCGCCGGTCACGCCGTTGGCGAGCGCATACACGACCCAAAGCCCGATCTGATTCACGACGACGTACGCGAGCGAGTACTTGGCCAGGTTTCCGACGTGACGGATCGCCGGGTTGCGATAGTCGAACTCTCGCGGGCTGTACGCCTGATCCTTCAGGCGTAAGACGAACGGCCACAGCACGAGCGTCATCGTCATCACGCCGAGCGTCGTGCCGATCCCGAGGAGCAGCTTGTCGCCGGTCGTGAGGTCGAGCAGATCCACCTGCCGGCCCGAGTGCTTCCAACGGAACACGACGAACGTTGCCATCACGATCAGGTTGTTGAGGATCGGAGCGAACATCGGCATCGCGAACTTGCGGTGGGCGTTCAAAAGGCCGGTGAGGACGGCGCCGGCCGCGTAGAAGATCATCTGCGGCAGCAGCAGGCGCAACAGGAAGGCACCGACCTGCTCCTGCTGGAGGCGCACGGCGTCGTCGGCGCGGAACGTGTAGATCTTGATGATCCACGGCGCAAGCAGGACCGCGAGCGCGCTGACGACCGCGGCCACAGCCAACGCGATGTTCAGGATGGTCGACGCGAGCCGCCACGCCTCATCCTTCGCGCGGGTCGTGAGGTGCTGGACGAAGATCGGGACGAAGAGCGTCGCAAGGATCTCGCCGAGGATGAGCTGATACACGATGTTCGGCATGGTGTTGGCGAGGTTGTACGTGTCGGGCAGCTTGGTCTCGGCGCCGCCGATGGCCCACGCCATGACGGCGAGACGCAGGAAGCCGGTCAGCCGCGAGAGCGCCGTTCCGACGCTCATCACGGCGGTCGCGCGGGTCAGGGCGCGCGCGGCCTCGGCGCCGGCTTCCGCGCGCAGATCGATCTCTCCGGTGAGGGGGTCGGAGGCCGGGTCGGTGGGGGGCCCGGATCCCGGGAAGGCCATCGCGGCCGATGGTATCAGCCGAGCGGTTTCGCTTTCGGACGCCGGATGAATGCCCGGCGCGCCCACGCACCGAGCAGGAAGAGCGCGCCCCCTGCCGTCGCGGCGAACGCGACAGCGCTTACTGCGGTCGAGCGAACGAGGAGCTGCCCGGTACCGATCTGGTTGTCACCGTCGGCCGTCTCGATCCGGACGTCGATCGGGAACGAGCCTGCCGTGCGGGCCTCGAGCTCGAACGTCTGCGTGCTCAGCGTCTGCCGGTCCGGGTTCCCCTCGACGGTAACCTTGCGGGTATCGCCTCCGGGGAAGGCCACCTTCGCGGAATCGAGGCGCACGCGGACTCGGATCGTGTATCCCGTGCCGTTCACGACCGTGACCGGGACACGACCCCCGCGTGAGGTGAGCGTCACACGTCTGGGAGGAACCGTGATCGCGTTGAGTGTCGTCTCTGCAGTCGCGCGCGCGGCCCGCGCGAATGCCGTCGCGACGTTGGGCTTGAAGTCCAACGACTCGGCGATCAGGATCCTTCGGTTCAGGTCGGCTACGAGATTGGGTGCCTCGACCACCTCCTCGAGGATATCGACCATGGGCCGGGCGCCTTTGGCTGCGTCGAGGCGGGCCTGGGTGGAGGGCTTGATCGTGTCCAGCCTGAGCGGCTCGCCGGCCGGGGCCAACGCGGGATCAGTGACAACACTCGTTGCTGTGCGCAGCCGGGCCCAGGGTGCCTGAGCCAGTGCATCGAGCAGCGGACCGCTGACGGCCGGCAACGGCATCGTGTCGGTCGCGACGACGAGCGCGCGGGCCGGCGCGAGTCCGGGCACCTCGAAGTAGGAAACGGCCGTCTCGGCGAGGACGCCCATCGCCGCAAGCACGGGATCCTCGGTCTGGGTTTGAAGGCGATCGCGAACCGGAGCGTCGAGGAGCAACGAGTCGAAGGACTGTCCGGAGGAGCGCACCTCCTCCGGACGATCTGGGTGGCCGAAACGACCCTCGGGGATCTCGCGCAAGACCTCCGGATCGAGGACGAGGACCTCGGCTCCAAGCGCTGAGAACGTACGCGCGCTGCGTGAGTCCGCCGCGTAGTTAGCGTTGGTGAACAACGTCGGGTTCGGCTGCCGCAGAAGATGCCGGCTCACGCTCTCCCGGCCCGCGAGGATCTGCTGGCGGGCGTCGAGTGCCATGTCGGCCGCAACCAATGAGGCCAGGTCCGCGCGCGTGTACGGCGCCGTCGCGATCTCGAACGCCGGGCTCGCGACCGCGACCCGGAGCCGCGCGAGAAGCTCCCCCGCGGCGACCGCGATCGGATCGGTTGCCGGGACCGGGTCAACTCCTCCGTCCTCCAGCCGCGCGTCGAACCCGTTCGAGACGTCGGCCAGTTCGTCCGCCAGCAAGCCGGTAGGCGCGAGGGTGAGGCCGGCGCCCGGATGCCGCTCGAGGAGCTCGATGGTGCCGCGGATCGCGCCGTTCTCGAGCAGCTCACGACCGAGATGAGCCTTGTTGTAGGCGCCCCGCTCGTCCATCGCGGTGGGACGGTGGATTGGGAGGACCCAGACGACGTTCAGTTGGCTCTCGGGCGTCTGGGCGAGGAACACGAACGCGCCGGAGCGCTTGGCGAGCGTCTGCACGCCAGACTGCACGTTGATCGCGAGCGGGTAGACGCCGCTTTCACCCCGGCCGGGCAAGAACGCGGTGGCCAGCGAGCCGAGGTCACGCTGAACGGTGACGGTGGCCTTCTCGCCCGGCTCGAGCGGGTCGATCAGCTCCTCGGTCGTCTGCGCGAGGACCTGGCCTTGTGGCTCCCGGTCGAGCGCGACCCTCAGCGCCGACCGGCTGCGGACGCGCTCGCGGATGGTGAGCCGGATCGCGATCTCCTCTAACGGGGTCGTTCCACCATTGGTGACCTCGAGCGCGACGATGAGCGGGCGATCTGGGGCCGTCCACGGCGCGAACGATGTCAGGCGCACCGTCACGTCGTCGGGTGGTTGCGCCCGCGCGACCGGCGGAAAAACCAGTGCTCCGGTCGCGAGAACGATGAGGAACAGGTTCCGGGGGCGGAGCACGATCTCGATGCTAGCATCCGCGGCATATGGCCTCCCGGCACACGCAGGCGGCGCTCGCGATCGGGTTCGCCGCCGGAGCCGCGTCCGGGCTGCTCGGGGTGGGCGGCGGGATCGTCATGGTCCCGGGACTCGTGCTCCTCCTCGGCGCCTCCCAGCATCAGTCGCACGCGACGTCGCTGGCCGCCATCGTTCCGATCGGCGTCGTCGGCTTCGCGATCTTCGCCCTCCACGGTGAGGTGAACTACGCGATCGCCGGACTCCTAGTCCTCGGCGCGCTCGTCGGGGCGCCGGTGGGCGCTCGCGCGATGTCGCGGATCCCCGAACGCCCGCTCACGCTGGTGTTCGCCGTCCTTCTCGTGGTCGCCGGCGTCCGGCTGCTCGTGTGAGCGTGCGCGCATGAGCTCGGCCGACGTGCTGATCGCGATCGCCGTCGGCGTGGTCGCAGGCGCGTACGCCGGACTGCTCGGGGTGGGCGGTGGCATCGTGATGGTGCCTGCGATGGTGCTGTTGCTCGATCAGCCCCAGCGCGTCGCCGAGGGGACGTCGCTCCTCGCCATCGTGGGTACGTCGTTCGTGGCCGCGCGGGCGCACCATCGCAACCGGCTGATCCTTCCCCGCTGGGCCGGATTGCTCGCTATGGGCGGCATGGGTGGAGCAGTCCTGGGCAGCTTGGTCGCCTTGGCGTTGATAGAGGACGAGGTCGTTCTGCAGAAGATCTTCGGTGCGTTCCTGATCGTGTTGGCGGTGTGGATCGCGACGCGGCGCCGGGAGGAGCGAGCCTGACCGCGCTCAGCCCGCGAGCAAGCTCCCTCCGACCGCACCGGCCGCCTCGACCGGCTTGGCGAATGCCCCCGCGAGCGGAGTAACCGTCGCTGCGGTCGCCCGGATGAGATCGTCGGCACGGAGAACGAGCATCACCCCGGGGTCGCCTCCGGCCGCGTAGAGGACTTCGACCTCCGCGAGGTCCGCGTCGAGGATCGCGCGTGAAGCGCGCTCGTGTCCGACGGGCGGCAGCCATCCGGCGAGGAAACCGGTGTGCTCGGTCACGCGCGAAGGTGCTGCCGGGCGGATGCGGGCTTCGCCAGATGTCCTGGCAATGTTCGCGGCCGAGGGGCAGATCCCCGCCGGAACCAGGGCGAGCACCGGCGCCGTCTTGCCCTCGAAAAGCTCGGCCTTGACCACCTGAGAGGGGAGCAGGTCGAGCAGAGCGGCGACCTCGCCGATGTTCCGCAAAGGTCGTCCCAGACGATAAAACTCGTGAGGGATCTGTCGCTCGGTCAGATAACGGTGAACTTCGATGGACCCGCGCATCGGAATTCTCCCCTGGATGGCGACACCATTGCTACCCGAGGGACGACCCCGCCAAACAGGACCCCGTAAAGCCTGCACCGTTGATGGTCGAGATATCCCATACGGGAGCTCCGGAGTCACCGGTGGTTCTCGGCCGGGCCGCAACGAGGGACGAAATGGACATCGACGAGCTGCTGACGATCGCCGCCGAGCGTTTGGCGTCGGATCTTCACGTCCGCGCCGGCGGTCCGCCGTATCTGCGGATCGACGGCGAGCTCCAGCCGCTCGACACGCCCGCGCTGGGCGCTCCCGACGTCGAACGCATGGCGTTCGATCTCATGACCGAGGAACAGGTCCGGAACTTCAAGCAGAGCAGCGAGGCGGACTTCGCGTACTCGCTTCCCGGTGTCGCGCGGTTCCGCATCAACGCGTTCCGTCAACGCGGCGCGGTGGGGATCGCGATCCGTCGCGTCCTGCCGGGCTCGACGAGCTTCGAGGCGCTCGGCTTGCCGCCGGTGGTCGAGTCGCTCTGCGAGGAACGGCGAGGGCTGATCCTCGTCACCGGTATGACCGGCTCGGGGAAGACCACTACCACGGCCGCGATGATCAACCACATCAACGCCAACCGCCGCTGCCACATCGTCACCGTCGAGGATCCGATCGAGGTTCTCCACGTCGACAAGCTTGCGATCATCGATCAGCGCGAGGTGTTGATCGACACCGCCGATTTCGCGACGGCCTTGAAGCACGTTGCGCGCCAGGATCCTGATGTGATCTTCATCGGGGAGATGCGCGACCCCGAGACGGTGAAGGCGGCGCTGTCGGCGGCAGAGACCGGTCATCTCGTCATCTCGACGCTTCACACGCTAGACGCGACCGAGACCGTGAACCGCGTCATCGACTTCTTCCCGCCGCACCAACAGATGCAGGCGCGCCTAACGCTCGCGGGGACGCTCAAAGGGATCGTTTCCCAACGCCTGCTCGTTCGTTCGGACGGCGTCGGCCGGGTCCCCGCCGTCGAGGTTCTCGTGGCGAACGGCCGCGTCTTCGACATGATCGTCAACCCCGACCAGACGCACATGCTCGAAGACGTCATCCGTGAGGGTGACTACTACGGGATGCAGACATTCGATCAGCATCTGATCATGCTCGTCGCCGACGGGCGCGTTCTGCTCGACGAGGCATCCGCGGCCGCCACTTCACCGCACGACTTCGCGCTCGCCCTCCAGCAACGCGGCATCGCTTAACTCCTCC
Organism: Actinomycetota bacterium; assembly: GCA_046712825.1. Lineage (GTDB taxonomy): Bacteria > Actinomycetota > AC-67 > AC-67 > AC-67 > DATFGK01. The sequence continues at coordinate 10,887 of JBKKCR010000195.1, forward strand.
GGGCGGGACGACGCCCCCAGCTATGCTGGAGGTGTGACCACCATCGACGTGTCGGCCGTACCGCGCGTCGCCCTCGATCTCGCGGAGAAGCTCGGCCGATCCGGCCGTTCGCTGTTCCTCGTCGGAGGGTCGGTTCGGGGGCTCGTCAAGGACGCGCTGTCCGGCGACCTCGACTTCGCTACCGACGCCTCACCCGAGGAGGTCCTCGAAACGGTGAGCGGCTGGGCGGAAGGCACCTGGACCGTGGGGATCGAGTTCGGCACCGTCGGGCTGATGAAGGAAGGGCACCGCCTCGAGATCACGACCTTCCGCGGCGACCGGTACGATCCCGCGTCGCGGCACCCGAAAGTGTCGCGAGTCTCCACCATCGAGGACGATCTCGCGCGCCGCGACTTCACGATCAATGCGATGGCTGTGAAGCTCCCCGATGGTTCTTTCTTCGATCCATTCGACGGCCACGGCGACCTCGATGATGGCCGGCTGCGTACCCCGCTGTCGCCCGAGGAATCGCTGTCCGACGACCCGCTCCGGATGCTTCGGGCGGCACGGTTCGTCGCGCAACTCGGCGTGACGCCGGCTCCCGAGCTTGTGGATGCGATGCGCGCGCAGCACGAGCGCTTGAAGATCGTGTCGGGCGAGCGGATCCGCGACGAGCTCATCAAGATCATCGCGGCGCCGCATCCGTCGGAGGGTCTCGACCTCGCGGTCGAGACGGAGCTCGCCGAGGAGTTCCTCCCAGAGCTCCCCGCGCTGCGGCTCGAGCAGGACCCGATCCATCGGCACAAGGACGTCTACCGTCATTCGCTCGCCGTGATGGAAAATCTGATGACCGCCGTGATCGACGGCGAGCCCGACATCGATCTGCGGCTCGCCGGATTGCTGCACGACATCGGCAAGCCCGCGACGCGACGGTTCGGGCCGGACGGGGTCTCGTTCCACCATCACGAGGTGGTCGGTGCGCGCATGGCCGAGCAACGCATGCGCGAGCTCCATTTCCCTTCCGAGAAGATCCGTGACGTCAGTTCGCTGATCGAACTCCACCTCCGCTTCCATTCCTACCGCCCGGACTGGCGCGACATGGTGATGCGCGTGGTCTCCGAGCACGGCGTTCCCGAGGACGCTGCGCGGGAGATCGGCCGCATCGTCGCCCGCGCCGAGCTCGAGTATCGCAACGCGCCCGCGCTCGTCGAGGACGTCGCGTCGCGGTTGGCGAAGGCCGGCTACGACGACGCGACCGCAGCGACCGTGCGCGACGCGATGGCGCTTCGTCAGAAGTTGTTCGGCGCGAAGCCGGGATGGAAGGATTCGGCCGTGCGACGTTACGTGCGCGACGCGGGCCCGCTCCTCCCGCGGCTGAACGCTCTGGTGCTTGCCGACTGCACCACTCGCAACGAGAACAAGGCCAAGCGGCTCCGGCTCGCTATGGTGTTGTTCGAGGCGCGCATCCGCCGGCTCGCCGAGGAAGAGAACATCAAGCAGATGCGTCCCGCACTCAACGGGGATGAAGTGATGACGCACCTCGGAGTCCCGCCTGGTCCGGTCGTCGGTGCGGCGCTCCGCTACCTGATGGAGGTCCGTCTCGATCGCGGCGAGATCCCCAAGGAGGAGGCGGAGCATTTGCTCGACGCCTGGTCCGAAGAGCAGAACTCGGCAAAGGGACCCTGAAGTCCGAGCTAACGTCCGTACGCACGGAGTGGGCCCGGCCACCGTCCTCCCGAATCCTAAAACGCTCGCGGATGAGGGAGGATGAGTGGCCGGGCCCACTCTCGGGTCTTGAAGCTGCCTAGCCTTTCTTCGTCTCTTTGAAGACCTTGTCGATCTCGCCGATCAGGTCGAGGAGTTTCTGGCCTTGAGCGGGGTCTACTGACTTCTTGGCGGCGCCGGCTTCCTTCGTGGCGTTCCAGAAGAGGTCGTGGAGGTTGGAGTGCTTGTCGAGGTGCTCGGGCTTGAAGTAGTCGGTCCAGAGGATCCAGAGGTGCTCTTTGACCATGTCGGCGCGGGCTTCCTTGATCGTGACGGCGCGCTCGCGGAAGACCGGGTCTTCATTGCCCTGGTACTTCTCTTGGCAGGCTTTCACCGATTCGGCTTCGATGCGGGCTTGTGCTGGGTCGTAGACGCCGCATGGGAGATCGCAGTGGGCGCGTACGACGCGCGTCGGGCTGATCCATCGCATGACCATCGCCGTCCTCCTTCGCGGTTCGTGGTCGCTGACGCGGCAGGTATACCATCCCCCGCCGGCGATGACGCAATCGCGGCGGTCGGCTCGATTCCGGCGGGGCGCGCTCCTCGCGCTCTCCGCGACCGTCGCCGGATTGTGGCGAGCGCGCTGGTCTCCGGTTCGCGTCGAGGGCGGTTCGATGGAGCCAACCTTACCCGCCGGCTCTTTCGTCGCTGTCTCTCCGTTGCGCGGCGAACCGTCGTACGGGGCCGTCGTCGTGGTGCGGCGGCCCGACGGCTCCGAGCATCTGAAGCGGATCATCGGGACGCCGGGCGACCGCCTTCGTCTCGAAGGGGGCGAGACGACGCTCCCCCCCGGCAGGTTCGCGGTGGCCGGCGACAACCGGTCGCGCTCGACGGACAGCCGCCACTATGGGCCGGTGACTCGCAAGGAGGTTGTTGCCGTGGCACGGGCCTGCTACTGGCCGCCGCGGTCGTGGCGGCTGTTGTCCCGATGAATCAGGCGTGCGCTTCGACGCTGCGCGGCGCAGCGAGGAACTCCGCCGACATCGACCGGGCGCGTTCGATCAAGCGAGCGCTCTGCGATGGGTCGTTGTAGCTGATGTAGCCCGGATCGAACGTCGGCATCATCACGATCTCGGCTCGGTCGGCGTACTGAACAAGATCCTGTGGAACACGCGCGCGACGGGAATGCGCGAACGCTTGCACAAGAACATCGAGCGGGCGCCGGATCGGGCGCTGGCCCCCGGTCGCGGTGCCGCAGGTGAGGACGTATACGCGGTTCGCGCCCAGCGAGATCGCTTTGGAGATCGGAACGTTGTTCACGACGCCGCCGTCGATGTAGAGCTCGCCGTCGATCGCGACCGGCGGGAAGATCCCGGGTAGTGCGGTCGACGCGAGGATCGCGCGCATGAGCGAGCCGCTCGAGAACCAGTGCTCCTCGCCTGTGCGAAGGTTCGTCGCGGATATCCACACCGGGATCTCGGTCTCCTCGAACGTCGCGGCGGGAAGGTTCTCCACGAGCCGCCGGATCCCGGTGTTGGGATGGATGTGGTCGCCGCGGGAGACGATGTTCCACGCTCGCGCGACGCGACTTCCCGGGAAGATGTCCTCGGTCTTGAGCGCCCGCCACACCTCCGCGAGTCGACCGGTGCCATCGGGGGTTGGGTCGGCCGCGACGGCGGCGGCGTTCAGCGCGCCGACCGACGTCGAGACGAATACGTCGGGCCGGATGCCGGCGTCGATGAGCGCTTGGAGTTGTCCGACTTGGGCGGCTCCGAGGACGCCGCCGCCGGAAAGGACGAAAGCGACTGACGGCTTGCGGCGTGCTCGCGCCCGATCCGATGCCCTCCCTCGAACACGGACCGTGCGGACGTAATCGGTGAGCCGCATCCCCTTACTCCTGCCCTCTCCAACGACATCGGTGCGATGGAGATGCGCTGGAGACCCCGAACGGGCCATCTGGAGGTGGCCCGTCCAGGCCTTCCCCAGTGCCCGTTCGAGGAAGCCTTTCGACGAGTGAGACGGGTCCTCCTGCCGGGACGCGGTCAGGTGGGACTCTCGTCCGGGATAAGCGTTTCGGCCATCACCCGTTCGATCTCCCAGAGCGAAGAAGGTTCCACATGGGCCAGCCGGACCCGAGCGCCGCCGATCCGGACGACGAAAACTCGCCGGCGCTCGCCGCCCCGCTCGACGACGGCCCGCCATTCCACCTCGTCCACGGGCACCTCGCGTCCGCCGACCACGACCGCGCGCGGCTCTTCGTTGGCGCGGGACCCCTCGTACGCGCGTACGGTCACCATCTCGCCGGCAAGTAGAGAGAGGCCGGAAGTTCCGTCGGCCCGTGTGTTCGAACGTTTGCGCCTGCGCACGTCCACGATCCTACGCGCCCACGCGAGGAGGCCCGCGGAGGTGAAGAGATACCCGATCCCCACCGCAACCAGGATCGCGTCGAGTCGTGCTCCCGCCTCGATCGCGACGGCGGCGATGCCCGTTCCGGCCACCCGAGCCACGTTGAACAACAGATCGTAGGCGGCGAACGCGCGCCCACGGTACTCGTCGGGCATCTCCTCCTGGACGATGGTGTCGACCGGGATCTTCGCGAAGGCGTACGACAAGCCGACGATCGCCGCCGCGGCGATCATGCGTCCCCGCGTGAGCGACGTCGCCGACACCAGCACGCCGGCCGATCCGATCGCGAAGGCGATCGGCACGATGAACTCCTCGCGGAGTCGCCTGGCAAGAAGGGGAACGACGACCACACCGATCCCGAGGCCGATCCCGACGGCGCCGAGCAACGTGGCGACCGATTCGACGCCGAGGCCGAGGCGCGAGAGGAAAACGACCGTCGTCGCTCCTGTGGTGGCGCCGACGAAGAGCTGCCCCGATCCGACGGCGCTGAAGGCGAAGGGAACGCGCCTGCTGCCGCGAACGCGCCGGAGGCCCTCCACCATCTCGGAGAGGATGGCGCGTGCCTCCTGCAAGAGCGCCCCGTGAGCGTGCGGCTGGTGCGCTCGGATCGGGAGCCTCCGTGCGAGGAACCCGGCGGCCGCGAACGCAACGGCCGCGACGAGCGCGGCGCGCGTCCCCCCGAATGCCGATGCGGTCGCGGCCCCGAGGCCGAGCCCGGTCACCGTCGCAAGGCTTCCCCCGGTCGCTGCGACCGAGTTGGCGACCAGCAGATCGCGCTCGGGAACGAGCGAAGGCAGCACCGCGGACATCGTTGCGAGGAAGAGCCGGTTCACGGAGAGCACCACGAGCGTGATCAGGAAGAAGACCGGCGACTCGTCGCTTCCGAAGATCGTCAGAGGGAGCAGGGCGGCCAGGCCCGCTCGGAAGAATGGGGTGTAGGCGAGGATCTTGCGTCGATCCCATCGGTCGATGAACACGCCGACGAACGGAACCACGGCGCTGAAGGGGATGAGCGTGATGGCGACGAGCGCGGTGAGCTTGAGCGCCGGGTTACGGCCGGGATCGTCGAACAGCAGGAGATCTGCCGCCGCCAGCTGGAAGAGACCGTCGCCGATCTGCGAGGTGACCCGCGTGACGAGGAGACGGCGGAATCCGGAGGAGGAAAAGACCTCGCGGACGCGCTGCCGGGTCGTCCGGCCGGCTTCCGCCGGCCCGGTCAACGATGCAGCCGCTCGCTAGGAGCGGTCGCCGAGCCGCGCCGCCGCCGCGATGTGCGGCTTCGACCCGTTCCCGTTCGACCCGTTGCCGTTCGACCCGAGGATGGGCGTCTGGGCCGGCCTGATGTACGCCTCGACCATCTGCTGGGCGACATCGTCCGGATACTGAACCGGCGGCGACTTCATGAAGTACGCCGAAGGACCGATGAGCGGCCCGCCGATGCCGCGGTCGAGCGCGACCTTGGCGCACCGCACGGCGTCGATCACGATTCCGGCCGAGTTCGGTGAGTCCCACACCTCGAGCTTAAGGTCGACCACGAGCGGGACGTTGCCGAATTCGCGCCCCTCGAGCCGGATGTGCGCCCACTTGCGGTCCTGAAGCCATGGAACGTGGTCCGACGGGCCGATGTGGATGTCCTCTTTGCTGAGCGTGCGGCGCATGTTCGAGGTGACCGACTGCGTCTTCGAGATCTTCTTCGACTGCAGACGCTCCCGCTCGAGCATGTTCATGAAGTCCATGTTCCCGCCGAAGTTGAGCTGGTACGTGTGGTCGAGGTGCACGCCGCGGTCTTCGAACAGCTTCGCGAGCGAGCGGTGGATGATCGTTGAACCGACCTGGCTCTTGATGTCGTCTCCGACGATCGGAAGTCCCGCGGCGCGGAATCGATCCGCCCACTCCGGCTTCGAGGCGATGAACACCGGGATGCAGTTGACGAAGCCGACGCCGGCTTGCAGGGCTGCCTCCGCGTAGAAGCGGGTCGCGGCCTCGCTCCCGACGGGCAGGTATGAAACCAGCACGTCGGTGTGCGAGTCGCGCAATGCCTGCGCAACGTCGACGGGTGTGGTCGGGGACTCTTCCACCATCTCACGGTAGTAGTGGCCGAGGCCGTCGAGGGTCGGGCCTCTGAGCACGTCGACACCGAGCGGCGGAACGTCCGCAAACTTGATCGTGTTGTTCGGCTGGGCTGCGATTGCCTCAGAGAGGTCGCGCCCTACCTTCTTCGCGTCGACGTCGAAGGCGACCGAGAAATCTATTGCGCCGACGTGATAGCCGGCGAGGTCGACGTGCATCAGACCGGGGACGTCGTCCTCGGGGTCGGCGTCGGCGTAGTAGTGAACGCCCTGGATGAGTGCGGACGCGCAATTGCCTACCCCAACGATCGCGACGCGCACCCTCTTCGTTCCGTTCCTCATTAGCGGCTCCCCCTATCGAGCGCCCTCAGGCGTCGGCGCGGCGGCGTTGGTCCCGTTCCCGTTCCCATTTCGCCGCTCGGCCTCGAGCATGTCATCGAGCCAACGGATGTCGTGCTCGGCCTCGGTCACGCCGTAGCGCATGACCTCGACCGTGTATCCATCCATCTTCTCTTTCACGTTCTTGAGTGAGGCCGCCATCTTCTGGAGCCTCCCCTGGAGGTACCCGCGCCTGCTTTCCATCAGCCGGGTGCGGGCTTCGGGCTTCATGTAGCGGAAGAAGGCAAGCCGGAGCATGAACGCGTTGCGTTCCTCGGTCACCGAGGGGCCGGACTCCTCGAGCAACGTCTCGAAGAGGCTCTCACCGGCAGGGGTGATCCGGTAGACGTTCTTGCGTCGCGACGTCTCGCGCTTGGGCAGCTCGGTCTCGACGGCGCCCTCTTTGGCGAGGCGTTTAAGGGTCGGGTACAGGGATCCGTAGGAGAACCGGCCGAACGGCCCGAGTTGCTCCGCGAGACGCTGCTTCAGCTCGTACCCATGCATGGGCTTCCCCTTGAGGAGACCCAGCAGTCCGAGTTCCAGCATCGTTTCGCGCTCCTGGTCGGGTTTCCGGACGGGCCGGTCGAACCTGTCGGCCCGTGGCCACTCTATGTAGCGGCGCGATATATCGGTCCGATATATCGCTTCGATATTGTGCCGGTGCCCCAGGGGGGTGTCAAGCTAGGCGGGCGGCTGCCGCTCGATACGCCCGAACGCCTCGAAAGAGATCCGTTCAGTCGCCTTTCTGCCGAACCCGAACGTTTCCAAAGCCAACCCTTCCAGGCGGTCGGGGGTGCGAAGTACAATGCCGCATCTCCATGGCGACGATCGACTATCGGATGGCGAAGCGCGCGACGCTTCGACAGCTTCGCACGGGCATGGTCTCGCGGATCGACGTGTGCGACGCACACCCGGAGCTGATCCGCGCCGCTCGCCACATCGGCGAGCAAACCACCGAGCAATGCCCGGTGTGTGGGAACACGGGACTCCGCCTGGTCCTCTACACCTACGGCAAGGATCTGAAGCGCCACAACGGCTGGCCGCGCCGTACCGCCGAGCTCCGTGACCTCCGCGGTCAGGTCAACGAGTTCGTCTGCTACGTCGTCGAGGTTTGCATCGATTGCTCCTGGAACCACCTGGTTCGCAGCTTCGTCACCGGCCGTCGCGCCGGCTAGACATCCCCTCGCAGCCTCCTACTTGCTCTTAGACTTGCGCGCGTGAGCGTCCGCTCGCGGGTCGCCTTCGCCTCGGGTGTCGCCGGCGCCGTCGGGGCGGCGCTGCTGCTCTCCGGGCGGTTCGAGGGCAGCGTCGTTCTCGCGCTTCTCCTCGCGTTCTCGATCCGGACCGCCTCCCTGGCGGCGCTGGTCGATGCGGGTCCCATCCTCGCTGCAGGCGCGGTGCGAGGCCTTCGCGGTCGGGTGTGGCTCGCGCCGGTGTGGGCCCTGTCGGCCGCGGCGGCGGTCGCGCGCGCGGGCTCGCCCGAGCTCGACGGGCTGCGTGGGGCGAACACGGTCGCCGGACCTGCGCTCGCCTACGGGCCGACCATCACGGTTGCCGGATCGTGGCTCGCGTTCGGCGCTGCGATCCTCGCGCTGATCACATGGGTGGAGCTCGGTGCCGAAACCGCCGGGGCCACCCCCGGTCGCGTGGAGGCGCCGTCGCCGGTAAGGCGGCTCGACGGGATCGGAGTACTCGCGGAAGCGACGCTCGTCGTCTCTTTGTTCCTCGGGCCCCAAGTGGTCGACGGACTCGACGCCGCATGGTGGGTGGGGGGGATAATCCCGGTCGCCGGCGCCGCTTGGTACGCGCGGCGCACCAGGTTGCCCGACATCGCCTATCTGCCGGCCCTGCCCGCATCGCTCGCAGCCACAGGGCTTGCGCTCGTGCTCGTCGGCGGCACGCCTTGAGCGTTCCCCTTCTGCTCCTGCTGCTGGCACCACTCGTGGGGGCGGTCGTGGCGGTCTCGTTCGCCGAGGTACCTTCGCAACGACGCATACTCGTCGCGCTGTGCAGCGCGGCGATCTTGGGGGGCGGAGCCGCGGCATTGGTGCGCTCCGCAGCTTCCGAGGTTGTCGCCTGGCGCGGATTCTCGGCCGACGCTTGGACGGCGCTGCTGACACTCGGGGCGGTCGCGTCCGTCGTGGCCGGCATATCGCGCGCGGGCGCCCTTCACCGCCCTGGACCGATCGAGGCGGCGTTGTTCGCCACAGCCGCGGCCGGCATCGCGCCGCTCCTCGTGCGCGAGGTTCATCTCCTCGCCGTAACGCTCCCGGTGAGCACGCTCGCGTTCGCGTGCGCGGTGGTCGTCTCGTCGCGTCGGGAGGTTCTCGGGATCGCGCAACGTCGCGCGCTCGTCGCGCTGGCTCTCTCCGACGTCGCGGCACTTCTCGCGATCGGCACGGCCGTATCCTCCGGAACGAAGCTCCCTCCGCACCTGTCGATCACCGCCGGGGTGCTGCTCCTCGGGGCGGTCGCGCTTCGCCTCGGTCTCGTCCCGCTGTGGTGGGGAGCCGTCGACGCATCGCGCGCGGGTCCGGTCCTGGGAGCGATCTGGCTCGGGCCGATCCGCGCGCAAGGGCTGCTCCTCGTCCCCGCCGCCGTCGCTGCCGGGCGCGGCGTCGCGTACGCGGCCGCGGCGGCCGGCGCAGCCACCGCGCTGCTGTTCTCCGTCCGCGCGCTGCGCAACCCGGACGTCGGTCCGGCGGCGACGGTGGGCGTCTCGCTCGCGGTGCTCGGGATCGCGCTGGGAGGGCCGGTCGCGCTCTGGGGCGCGACCCTGTGCGTCGCCGCGGCCTTCGCCTCGATCCCGGCCTGGTACGCGGGAGGAGCGCTGCGTGATTCCATCCGTCCGACGCTCGGCGTCCTTCCCGCAGGCGCGGTGCTGCCAGGGGCGGCCCTGGTGGTCGCCGCGGCGTTCGATGCAGCGGTGGTTCGTCCTGCGTTCCTTGCGTTCGCGCTGCCGGCGCTCGCGGGGACACTCATCCTCGCCGCCGCCGTCGCGTCGGGAATCGCCGGCCGCGAGCTCCATCCGCGATCGCGAGGGAACCGGCCGGCAGCGCTGGTCTTGGGCTGGCTGTCGCTCGCGGCCGCTACGGCACTGGCCGCCTTGCCGGTCCGGGCTCTGCACGGGCTCGCGTTCCCGGTCGCGGACGCTCTGGGCGTGGGGCGCCTGTTGCGCGTCGGCGCCGAGCCCGGCGTCGCCGAAGACCTGGCGCTCGCGATGGTCGCGGTGGCGGTGCTTGCCTTCCTCGTCGGGCCCGGCCGCGCCGGATCGGGCGGTCCGCCGTCCGGCTCGACCTCCGCGCTCCCGAGAAGGTTCGCGCTACTTCCAGCTCGCCTGCCGTTCCGGATCCCCGAGCGCGAGTGGTCGATCGCGGGTACGGCGCTGATCGCCGCGTCGATCGGGATCGCGATCCGGGTCTACGTCGTGGCCGCCGGACGGGGCTTCTTGTGAGGCTCTCCGTCCGGCTCCTGAGCGTACGGCGCCCTCACTCTGGGTAGAAAGCCATTCCCGATGCCCCAATCGACATCGAAACGGCCGTCCGCGCCGCGAGGCAAGCAACCCGCCTCGCGTGTCCGGCGTTTCCGCGACTGGCTGCAAGGCCGGACGCCGGCCGATCGCCGCTGGCATCAGCGCCTCAAGCGCTACGCGATGGTCGCCGTTCCGGCCGGATTCCTGTTCAGCGTCCTTTTCCTGAGCGCGGCGTACGCGCTCATCGACGTTCCCCGTCCCACCGACATCTCGACTGCCCGCTCGACGATCGTTCTCGACCGGAACAACAAGCTCATTGCGCGTTTGCATGCAGAAGCCGACCGCGTGGATATCCCCTTCTCGCAGATGCCGGAGCATCTGCGAGAAGCGGTGCTCGCTGCGGAGGACCACGACTTCTACACGCACAGCGGCGTGTCTCTCCCCTCGATAGTTCGGGCGGCATTCGCGAACGTCACCGGACTCGGCGTGCGGCAGGGCGGCAGCACGATCACACAGCAGTTCGTAAAGAACGCATACGTCGGGAGCGAGCGCACGCTCTGGCGCAAGTTCAAGGAAGCGATCGTCTCGGTCAAGATCGAGGGTCAGCTGTCGAAGGACGAGATCCTCCACGACTACCTGAACACGATCTATCTCGGTCGCGGGGCGTACGGCGTCGAGGCGGCCGCGCAGACGTACTTCCGAACGAACGCACGCAAGCTCGAGCTGCACGAGTCCGCGCTCCTGGCATCGATCATCAAGGCTCCCGAAACCTACGATCCGGTCCGCAACCCAGAGGGCGCGAAGCAGCGACGCGACTTCGTCCTGCAGACCATGGCGAAGCTGAGGTTCATCACCGACGCGCAAGCCGCAGAAGCCATCGCGAAGCCCGTCAAGGTCCGAGATCGCGCTCTCGTCTCGGCTCCGGCGGCGGTAGGCGCGCACTTCGTCGAGGACGTGCGGCGCATCCTCATGGGCCAGTACGGAGCCGACAAGGTGTACCGCGGCGGGATGATCGTCCGGACGACGCTCGATCTCGAGTTCCAAAAGTTCGCCGAGGAGGCGGTCGCGTCGGTGCTCGACCGTAAGGACGACCCCCAGGCCGCGCTGGTTGCCGTCGATACGCAGACCGGGGGCGTGATCGCGATGGTCGGCGGCCGGACCTTCGAGGAGAACCAGTTCAACTTGGCCAGCCAGGGTCGCCGTCAGGCCGGCAGTGCGTTCAAGCCGTTCGTGCTCGCGACCGCCGTGGACAGCGAGTACTCGGTCAAGTCGAGGTTCAAGGCGCCGGCGAAGATCAAGCTCGAGACCGGCTTCGTGCCGTGGGAAGTCGCCAACTACGATTTCAAGAACTACGGCCAGATCGACCTGATCAAGGCGACGGAGTTCAGCGTCAACACCGTCTACGCGCAGCTGATCCTCAAGGTCGGCCCGCGGGCTGCTGCCGATATGGCGGCGCAGCTCGGTATCACGTCGAAGCTCGATGTAGTGCCCTCCTTGACGCTCGGCACGTCGGGGGTGTCCCCGATGGAGATGGCCGGGGCGTACGCGACGTTCGCGAGCGGCGGGATGCACGCGCAGCCGCACCTGATCCGCGCGATCCAGGACGCCGACAAGAAGACGATCTTCGAATCCGAGATCAAGCTCGCGCGCGTCGTGCAGCCGAAGGTCGCCGACACCGTGGCGTACGCGCTGACGCAAGTGGTCAAGAACGGAACCGGAAGGTCCGCCGCGCTCGGCGCCCGGCCGGTGGGCGGCAAGACCGGGACCACCGAGGACCACGTCGACGCCTGGTTCGCCGGGTTCACCCGGCAGATCGCGACGACCGTATGGATGGGATTCCCCGACGGCAAACGTAAGATGAAGGACGTGCGTGGCATCGCCGTCACCGGCGGCTCGTTCCCGGCGCAGATCTGGCGGGCGTTCATGGAGCGCGCCGTCGAGAAGATGCCGGTCGAGGGCTTCGGCAAGCCGTCCTTCGAGGGCGAGGTGCTGAACGAGTCCCCGACCCCGTCGCCCTCGCCTTCCCCGACGTCGAGCCCTCTCCAGTCGCTGCCGCCGGTGCCGACCGCAACCCCGACCCCGAAGGAAACCAAGACGCCCGAACCCCCGAGTCCGTCGCCGTCGGCCTCGCCGTCGGCGGCGCCGTCGGGAGGCGGCGGGTGAGCATGGCGGCGGACCACCGCCGCAGGATCACCCTTTTCCTTCTCGGTTTCGTCGCCGTCGGCTTGGCGGCCGGTTACGCCCTGAAAGCCCCGTGCATCTCCGGGGATTGGAGCGACGGCAAGCAGTACCGCCGCCTCTGCTACTCCGACATCGTTCCGCTGTACGGCGCTCGCGGGCTCTCCGAGGGGCGGTTTCCCTACCTAGACTCGACCGCCCAGACGCGAGCGGCACACCAAGACGCTGAGTACCCAGCCGGCACCGGCCTGTACTTCGGTGCGGTGGCCAAGACGACGAACACGCTGGTCTCGTTCTTCAACGCGAACGCGGTCGGGCTCGCGATCATGGGCATCGCTACGGCATGGGTGTTGTCTTCGATGGCGCGCGATCGCAGACGCGTGCTCCTGTACGCGCTCGGACCGCCGCTGATCCTGTACGCGTTCCACAACTGGGATCTGCTTGCGGTCGGCTTCGCGACGCTCGGCCTGTATGCGTTCTGGCGGGGAGCGGACGGCTGGGCGGGACTCCTACTCGGCATCGGCGCGGCCACGAAGCTCTATCCGGCCTTCCTCCTGCCGGCGCTCGCCCTCGTCGCGTGGCGTCGCGACGAGAAGCCGCCGTGGCGGATGGCCGGCGCGTTCGCGCTCGGTGTCGCGGCGCTGAACGTCCCGTTGTTGCTCGCGAACTTCGAAGGATGGAAGTACCCGTGGGATTTCCAGAGCGGCCGGGCGCCGAACTTCGAGACCGCTTGGTTCATGGTTTTCCGTCATATCCATCCCGACTACGCGGGGCTCGCCACCTGGTATCCGACCTTCGCGAACGTGGCGTCCGGGGTTCTCTTCTTGATGGGAGCCGGCATGCTCATCGCCCTAGAGTCCCGGCGTGAACGTCCGCGCCCGTACGCGCTCGGCTTCGGGATCCTCGTCGTGTTCCTGCTCACCGCGAAGGTCTTCTCCCCGCAGTACGCGCTCTGGCTCCTGCCGTTCTTCGCGTTGCTCCGGCTTCCGTTGTGGTCCTACGTCGCGTTCGTCGTCACCGACGCGGCGGTGTGGATCTCGATCAGCGCCTACTTCACCGCTGTGCAGTACGGGTCCGGCGATCCGGCCTTCCGGTTGAACGTGACCGAGGTGACGGTCTGGCTCCGATACGGCGTGCTCCTGATCCTCCTGGTCCTGAGTCGCCGGGCCGACGAGTTGGTCGACGCGCCGCCCGGACGGGCGCCCCAAGCCGCTCCGGTACCATTGACCGCGTGAGCGAAGCTCAGAAACCGCATCCCCGTCAGATGGTGAAGTACGCCTTCTACAAGGTCGACCCCGCGTGGCTCGGCCTGCCCGACGAGGAGCGGGGCGCTGCGCGGAAGGAGTTGGCCGGGCTGTTCGACGAGGGCCGCGAACGACTCCCGATGCTCCGCACGTACTCGACCGTCGGGATGCGCGGCGACGCCGACATCCTGATCTGGTCCGCCGCCAAGACGCTGGAGGAGATCCGCGACCTCGAGACCTTGATCCGATCGACGGCGCTCGGACGCTGGCTCCAGACGTCGCACTCGTTCCTCGCGATGACGAAGCGCTCGCAATACGAGGACCGGCTCGACCCGACCACCCGCGAGAAGCTCAAGGTGAAACCGGGACGTGCGAAGTATCTCTTCATCTATCCATTCGTGAAGACGCGTGCCTGGTATCTGCTCCCGTTCGATGAGCGACAGAAGATGATGGACGCGCACATCGAGATCGGGCACCGCTTCCCGACGGTGAAGCTGAACACCACGTACTCGTTCGGACTCGACGATCAGGAGTTCGTGGTCGCGTTCGAGACCGACTCGCCCGAGGACTTCCTCGACTTGGTGATGGCGCTGCGTGAGACACGATCGTCGGAGTTCACGCTCAGAGACACGCCGATCTTCTCGTGCATCGCCGGCGAGCCGCTCGCCGTGCTCGAAGCGCTCGGCTAGCGCTGTTCGGGACGCTCCGGCAGACGGAGCGTGAAGCGGCAGTCGTACTCGCTCTCGAGCGAGAACGAGTCGTTCACCACGTTCGGGTCGACGTCGACGATCATGCCTTCATCGCCCGGGTACAGCTTGGCCAGCCAGGCAGGGGCGACGATCGGAACGCCCTCGATCTCACCGACCGGATGCGCGTCGGGCTCGGGCAGATAGTTGTCATACAGGAACGGCGCCGTCGAGTCGCAACAGCCGGTCCCGAGCACCATGATGAGATTGGTGCGGCCGTCTTCCTGGACGCGCTGCACGATCTTCGAGGCGTGGGAAGTCACGGTGACGTTCATCGCAAAAGCATCGTAGCATCCGCATCGGAGGACCCGAATGGCCGAACCGGACGATCCGAAACCGCGATGGCGTAGCCCGCTCGTGTACTCGATCGCGCTGGTCGTGGCGCTCGCGGCTGGGGCGACGGCCGTGTTCCTCGCCGGCTCGTCGAACCGGGAAGATGACCGCGCCGCGATCGTCGCCTACGAGCGGTCGGTGCTCCCGGCCGTCCGTGAGGCGGGCCGGATCGTCCAACAGGAGATGAAGCCGTCGCTCCGGGAGATCGTCGAAGGAACGATCACGGGCCAGCAGCTCCTGGATCGGACGGGCGCATGGCAACGGGTGTTCAAGCGGGTGCGAGACGATCTGCTCGCCCTCGAACCCCCGGCGCTCCTCGGCGATATCGAAGGCGGCTGGAGCGCGGCGATGGGCGCCTATCTCATCACGGTCGACGCCTTCCAGGCGGTGGGTCGAGCCGATCCCGGCACGCTGTCGGCTGCGGTCGACCAGGCGGCGACCGTCGCAGAGAACGCCGACAAGCTGTTCGACCGCGTCGCCGGCGTGATCCAGTTCCATCGCCGCCGGCTCGGGCTCGGAGCATCACAGAACCTTCCCGACCCGTCCCCATCGCCGGCCGGTTGAGAAATGCCAGATTGCCCCGTTTCTGCTGGTCACCGTGACGCGGTTGCCCCGCCGGTCGGGCTCGGATAGGGGGAATCCACCACTTTCGCGCTCCGTGGTCGGACGGTATCCTCAGGCGCGCAGACCTCTGTCGGCGTGCCGACTCACGCCCGGCGCTGGGACCCGAACGATCTACCCAAGGGAGTGAAGGAATGACTTCGACCAACGGTTACGACTACGACGTCATCGTGGTGGGTGGCGGCCCGGCCGGCTCCACCGCGGCCTCGCTGCTGTCCCGCGACGGCCACAAGGTCCTCCTGCTCGAGCGCGAGAAGTTCCCGCGCGATCACGTCGGCGAGTCGATGTTGCCCTTCTGCTACAAGCTCTTCGACGGACTCGGCGTGCGCGAGGAGATGGAGCGCTCGTTCGTCCGCAAGCCCGGCGTCCGCTTCATCGACCGCAACGACATCGCTTCGACCACCTGGTGTTTCGACGTGGTGATCGATGACGAGACGTACCTCTCCTTCCAGGTCAACCGCGCTCCCTTCGACAACATCCTCTTGAACAACTCGCGCCGCCTCGGCGCGGAGGTTCGCGAGCAGGTCAAGGTCACCGACATCGACCTCAGCGACCCCAACAAGGCCATCGTCGAGTCGGAGACCGCGGACGGCGTGCAGGAGGTGCACACGGCGCGGTTCCTCATCGACGCCAGTGGGCGCGACGCGATAGTCGGCTCCAAGAACGGCTGGCGCAAGCCGCGTGAGGAGCTCGACCGCACGGCCCTCTGGTCGCACTGGGAGGGCGTCAAGATGGCACACGGCCTCGAAGAGGGGCTGTCGCTCATCATCTACATCGGTGAGGAGAAGAAGGGCTGGATCTGGGTCTTCCCACTCTCCGACAACCGCATCACGGCCGGGGTCGTGTTCCAGAACTCCTACATCCGCAAGCGTCGCAAGGAACTCCAGGCCGAAGGGATCACGGACTGGCAGGAGGCCATGTGCGAGGCAGAGCTTCGCGAGTCCCCGGTCGTGGCCAAGCTCCTCGACACGCCGGGCGCGCACCGTGTCATGGAGATCATGACGAACGGCAACTACTCGTATGAGGTCACGAACCACTACGGCCCCAACTACGCGATGATCGGAGACGCTCGCGGATTCATCGATCCGATCTTCTCCTCGGGAGTGTTCCTGTCGATGAAGACCGCGCACCTCGTCTCTGCCGCGGTGCACAATCAGCTCACGACCGACGTCGGCCCGATGGGCCCCGAGCTGGTCGAGGCGTACCGTAAGGTCTCCGGCGCCTACAACTTCGTGCACCGGATGATCCGCCTCTTCTACAACCCGCACGCGATCACGTGGGCCGAGGTCGGCGTCGACCATCAGGTCCACAAGCGGCACGAGAGCGCCATGGCTGCCGGGCACTACATGCTCGCCGGTGACTTCTTCGAGAACCACGAGCGCTACAACAAGTTCTTCGACGCGCTCGAGGACCCGCGCGGCTTCGAGCATTACAAGAAGCTGATCCTCGACCGCGAGGACTACAACAAGGAAGCGCCGACCTGCTACACGCCGAAGGAGGTCGCGTTCCCGATGGTCGCCAACGGCGGGCAAAAGGCGGACTCGACCGTCGAGGTGGCCGGCTAGGTTTCCGAGTCCCGATTGGGGCTTTTGGTTTGCCTTTAGGGCTTCCGGCGGCGTGGCTGCTTCTGTATGTTTGAGCTCGACGGATCGCGATCGGTCCGTCGAAGGTTTTGGGGGGACGGGAGGCAAGGGGGATGGGCGCGGTGCGGCGATCGGTCCTTGCTTTGGCGTTGGCCGGCCTGATCGTCGGGTTGTTCGCGCCCGCGGCTTCCGCGGTCGAGCCGTGCCTCGGCGTCGACGCCAACGGCGACGGTGAGATCGACGTTCCCCCGAGCGACCCCGATTGCGTCGTCGTTCCATTCGCGGTCGAGCCTGAGAAGAACAACATCGTCGATCTCGACTTCATCAACACCCACGCGGCCGTGCTCTGGACGCCTTCCTTCGATCCCGCCCTGGTTATCGACGAGCCGCTCTGCTTCGGAGACGCGGACAACCCGAATAATCGTGCGTGCTCTCCGGTCACGCATCGGGGGAAGTTCCGGGACGTCAACGGCGACGGCCACCTAGACAAGATTTGGAAATGGGCGGCCTCGAAGACCGGCATCCAAAGCGGTGACACCAGCGCGTGCATCTATGGGACGACCACCGACGGCAGGAAGATCGAAGCCTGCGACTCCATGACGACCGTTGGAGGACCCGGATCGACCTTCTCGGTCAACGATGTCTCGGTCGTCGAGGGGAGCGCGGGCACGACCGACGCGACCTTTACGGTCTCCCTTTCACCGGCGAGAACCAGTCCGGTTTCCATCAATTACGCGACCGTGAACGGGACGGCCGTCGCTCCGGAAGACTTCGCTGCGGCCTCGGGTCAGCTCGTGTTCGCGGCCGGCGAGACGTCGAAGATGGTCACCGTTGCGGTCAACGGCGATACGACGCCGGAATACGATGAGACCTTCACCCTGCAGCTGTCCGCCCCATCATCCGGCGCCACGATCGGCGACGGGGTGGGCCTCGGATCGATCGTGTCGGACGAGGTCCCGTTCACCGCCTCGATAGGTAATGCGACCGTGTCCGAGGGGAACAGCGGGACGACCACTGCAACGTTCACGGTGTCTATCGCGCCGCCGCCCTCACAACCGGCATCCGTTTCCTGGGCCACGACCAACGGCACAGCCGTTGCGCCCGATGACTATCAGGCGGCCAACGGCATCCTGAGCTTCGCTCAGGGCGAGACCTCCAAGACGATCGACGTCGTGGTCTCAGGGGATACCGCACCAGAGCCGTCGGAGGTCTTCTACGTCGATATTTCGTCGACCGATGTGGCGATCGGAGACGGTCGAGGAGATGGGACGATAGCCAACGACGACACGCTGCCGTCGATCACGATCTCCGACGTCGCTTTGAGCGAGGGGAACAGCGGATCGGCCGTCTGGAGCTTCGTCGTCTCGCTTTCGAGCCCAAGCGCAGGCACCGTCACGGTCTCCTACGCGACCGCGAACTCCAAGGCCCAGGCGGGAAGCGACTACATCGCGACCGGCGGCACGCTCTCGTTCGCTCCGGGCGAAACCTCCAAGACGATCTCCGTCCCGGTGTTCGGGGACACGCTGTCCGAGCGAGATGAGAACTTCTTCGTCAACCTCGCCAACGCGACCGGAGCGACCATCGCGGATGCGCAAGGCCGGGGCCTTATCTTGAACGACGACGTCTAGACGCAAGAGCTCGGGGGGATGGGGAAATCAAGCGGTCCGTAAGTGCGCTGGTGTCTGGTGTCTTCGTCGCGTCGCTGATCGCCTTCATCGTCCCCCCACCCGCCGCCGCCGCCGGCCCGCCATCGCCGCCCGCGAAGCCGAACATCGTCATGGTCATGAGCGACGACCAGACCATGGACACGCTGCGCTCGATGCCCTTCCTCACCAGCAAGCCCGGGGGACATTGGATCGAATTCACGAATGCGTTCGACAACACGCCGCTGTGCTGCCCGACCCGAGCCACGATCCTGACCGGCCTGTACCCGCACCACCACGGGGTTCAGGGGAACTCGGGGGGCAACTTCAACGACGACTCGACACTAGCGACCTGGCTCCAATCCGCGGGCTATCGCACCGGGCTCTCCGGGAAGTACCTGAACGACTATCCGTTCGGAGCGCCGTTCATCCCGCCCGGCTGGAACGACTGGTTCGCCAACCTCGGTACCGGCTCGTACTACAACTACCAGATGTACGACAACGGGATCACGCGGTCGTACGGAAGCGCCGCCGCGGATTACCACACAGATGTTGTCGCAGCGCGAGCCGACTCGTTCATCCGATCTTCGTCGGGTCAACCGTTCTTCTTGCTCACGACGCCGATCGCCCCGCACGCGCCGAGCATCGCGCCTCCGCGATATGTCAATGCTCCCGTCACCATCACCCGCGCTCCCAGCTTCAACGAGGCCGATGTCTCGGACAAGCCTGCGTGGGTGCAGTCCCGACCGGTGATGACCAAAGCCCAAACGACGACAATGGACAAGGATCGCACGAAAGCTCATCGAGCCACGATGGCGCTGGACGATCTGGTCCGAACGATCTACACGGCGTTGTCGGAAACGGGGAAGCTGGATAACACCGTGCTCGTGTTCCAAACGGACAATGGGTTCCTCTTCGGCGAGCATCGAGTGAACGGCAAGCAGTGCGTGTACGAAGAATGCGTCCGGACTCCGCTGTTCGTACGATTCCCGTGGTCGGCAGGCGGCACGGACTCGAGGCTGATCTCGAGCATCGACATGGCGCCGACGTTCGCCGACCTCGCCGGGATCCTGCCGCCGGACCCGGTCGACGGGCGGAGCTTCGCTCCGCTGCTCCGCGGAGAGTCGTCGAGCTGGCGACCGAGTCTCCTGCTCGAGTACGCGGCCACCACCAATCCGCCGCCCTTCTACGCGGTCCGCAACGATGCCTGGAAGTACGTCGAGCTCTCAACGGGGGAGAAAGAACTGTACGACGAGATCAATGACCCCTACGAGCTGCAGAACGTCGCGAACCAGCCGGCATACGCCGAGCTCCAGTCGGCCCTCGCCGGCGAGCTTTTCGCCTTACGCACGGCTCCGCCTCATATGGTCTTGCCTTCCCTCTCGGTCGACGACGTGTCCGTAGCGGAGAGCGGCGACGCGACGTTCACAATCACGCTCTCGCCGCCATCGGGCGGCCCGGTGACCGTCGCCTACGCGACCGAGGACGGCACGGCGACGAATCCCGAAGACTACGCAGCGATGTCGGGTGTTCTGCAGTTCGCGGCTGGCGAGACTTCCAAGTCGGTCACCGTGCCGGTGGTCGACGACCCCGAGCTCGAGAGCGACGAAACCTTCGCGCTCCTCCTGTCGAGCCCCGTCGCTTCGGAGATCCGCGACGGCACAGGGCTCGCCACGATCGCAGACGACGACGCACCTCCGGCGCTGGCGATCGGCGACGTCACGGTGGTGGAAGGCGACGCGGGCGCGACGGAGGCTCTCTTCACCGTGACGGTGTCGCCGCCGAGCGGTCAAGCGGTGACCGCGTCATTCGCCACTGCCGATGGGACCGCGATCGCGCCCGAGGACTATCAGGCCGCGTCCGGAGTGGTCGCGTTCGACCCCGGTGAGACGTCGAAGACCATTTCTGTGCTCGTGAATGGCGACGAGATCGTCGAAGACGAAGAGACGTTCACGGTCGAGCTCTCGGTTGTCGTCGGCGCGGTCCTAGCGGATGCGACCGGAAAGGCCTCGATCCTAGCCGACGATGTGCCGCTTTTGGCTTCGATCGGAGACGCAACCGTCACCGAGGGCAACTCCGGGACGAGCAGCGCGACGTTCGCGGTAACGATCGCACCGGCGCCATCTCAGCCCGTCGCCGTCTCTTGGTCGACGACGAGCGGAACTGCCGTTGCGCCACAGGACTACATCGCTTCCTCGGGGACGCTCACGTTCGCGCAGGGCGAGTCGTCGAAATCGATCACGGTCCAAGTGGTCGGCGACAGCTTCTACGAGTCGCAGGAGGCCTTCTCCGTCGATCTCACGTCCGCCGACGTCTCGTTCACCGATGCGCAGGGCGCGGGGACGATCACCAACGACGACGTGCCACCGGCGATCTCGATCGGCGACGTCACCGTCAACGAGGGGACCGGGGCCTCGACCATCGCAACCTTCGTCGTGACGCTGTCGGCGCCGAGTGGGGTCGCTGCGTCGTTCTCGTACGCGACGGTGAACGGCACGGCCAAGTCGCCGGGGGACTACGAGTTTGCGAGTGGCAGCATGACGTTCGCACCCGGCGAGACGACCAAAACCATCCAGGTGACGATCGTGGGCGATACGACGCTCGAGCGCGCCGAGAACTTCTTCGTCAATCTCACGAACGCGTTGGACGTGACGTTCGCCGATGCCAGCGGAAAGTGCACGATCGTAAGCGACGAGTGATCAGTAGTCAGCGGCGGATCAATACACAGCGTCGCGCCGGCGCGCCTTTGTGTGCTTCGGTCACAGCCCGGCGATCTGGTACCAGAACTTCTGTTCCTTGCGGGGGGTCTGGTCCACGTGGATGTACTTCGTCTGCTGGTATTCGCGGATGCCCCACACCCCGAGCTCGCGTCCTACGCCCGACTGCTTGTAGCCGCCGAACGGCGCGTACGCCGACAGCAGGTGGTAGTCGTTGACCCAGACCGTCCCGGTGCGGATCCGCTTCGCGACCCCGATGGCTCGCGGGATATCGCGTGACCACACCCCTCCGCCGAGGCCGTAGATCGAGTCGTTCGCCATCTGGATGGCTTCCTCGACCGAGTCGTACTTGATGACCGACAGTACCGGCCCGAAGATCTCTTCCTGCGCGATCCGCATCGAGTTGCTCACGTCGGCGAAGATCGTCGGCTTGTAGTAGTAGCCGCCCTCATGGCCGGCGACCTCGGCCCGCTCGCCGCCCGTCACGAGCTTGGCGCCTTCCTGGATCCCGAGCTGGACGTAGCGATCCACCGTCTCGAACTGCGAGCGATGCACAAGCGGACCGATGTCGGTCTCGAAGTCGGTAGCCGGTCCGACTTTCAAGCTTTCGGACAGCTCGACCATACGTGCGATGACCTCGTCGTAGAGCGACGCCGGCACGAAGGCCCGGGTGCCCGAGTGACAGATCTGTCCCGAGTGCAAGAACGTCGCGAACAGCGAGCCGGGGATCGCGGCATCCAGATCGGCGTCGTCGAGCAGGATGTTCGCCGACTTGCCGCCAAGCTCGAGGGTGACCTTCTTCACGGTTCCCGACGCGAGCTGCATGATGCGCCGCCCGACCTCGGTCGAGCCGGTGAACGCAACTTTGTCGACGAGCGAGTTCGACGCCATCTCCTCGCCGGCGGAACCGCCGGCGCCGGGCACCACGTTGAACACGCCCGGGGGGAACAGGTCCGACTCCTGGACGATCTTGCCGAACTCGGTCGTGGACATCGGCGTGTACGTGGCCGGCTTCACGATCATCGTGTTGCCGGTCGCGAGCGCCGGTGCGGCCTTCCACATCATGAGGATGAACGGGAAGTTCCACGGCGTGATCGCGGAGCACACGCCGTAGGGCTCACGTCGCACGAGTCCCCACGACAGCGCCGGCATCTCAGAGAAGTCCGGGTGCTCCCACTCGCCGATCTTGTTCGCGAGGTCGGCCATGACCCGCCAGTGTTCGACGCCGAGCGCGATCGAGAACAGGTTGGCCATCCGGATCGTGTGCCCGGCGTCCATCGCCTCGATCTCGCACAGCTCGGTCAGCCGTTGCTGCAAAATCTCCCACAGCTTCTGCATCCGCTGGGTGCGCTCCGCCTGGGGCATGTCCGACCAGACGCCGGAGTCGAAGGCCGCTCGCGCGGCCTCGATCGCCTTACGCACGTCTTCCTTGCCGCCTTTGGCGATGCGGCCGACGACCTCCCCCGTGGACGGATCGGTCGTTTCGAACGTCTCGCCCGATGCGGCGTCGACGAACTCGCCGTTGATGAGGAGCTTGTACTCGCGGACGTCACTCATGCTCGTGGCCCTCCTCCTGCTCCTTGGGGGCCCGACCGGGTCCCTCGACAGAGCGCTTTCAACAGCCGGGTTCGTCGATGTTGTCGCAGCAGTCCTTGAACCGGCGCACCTTCCGCCACTCGTTCTTGGCCGTGAGGGCTACCTTCTTGTGAACGGGGCCCTTGTAATGACGCCAGTTGTGGAAGGCGTGGCGGATGCTCGGCCGGTATTCGTCGCTCACGATCGAATCGTAAACCCCGGCGTCTGAGGGAGTAAACCGAGCGCGGGAAAAGGAGGAGGCGCTCGCATCAAGTGCTTGGAGGCAGTGGCGAACTCCTCAAGCCGGCGAGCGCCTCATCCATGACCCTAGGACAGCGAAGAGGTCAGGTCAATACCTCCCGTTCGGACAGTGTCCTCGACGGTTCCAGGCCTATAGTTCGGGATCATGGTGAGGAAGCTCGCTATGTCCGCGATCGCCGCTCTGGTCTTCGCCGGAAGCCTCCTGCCCGCAGGTGCCGCGACGAAAACGGTCGAGATCCCTGCCCGTCGATTCGAGCCGCAACGTGTCACCATCTTCGTCGGCGACACCGTCCGCTGGATCAACCGTGACGACATAGAGCACACGGTCACCGCCAACAGCTCGGCGGTCGCGCTCGGCGAGTCCTTCAACTCGAGCAACAACTGTCCGGGGGGCTTGCTGTTCGATGACTGCCTGGATCCCAACGAATCGTTCTCGCATCGATTCACGCACGCGGGGACCTTCACCTACCGTTGCAAGCTCCACGGCTCGGACACGGCGTTCGCGAACTGCGCGATGTGCGGCCAGGTTATCGTCAAGGGCAAGTCGAGCCCACCGGCGTCCCAGACCCCCACGGCGAAGCCCTCCGTATCGGTGAGCCCGACGGTGAGCGTCTCACCTACCCTGACGACGAGTACCAGTCCGAGCGGAGTTCTGACCTCGCCGGTTCCGGGCTCGGCCGAGGACCAGCCGTTCCCAACGATCGCCGTCGCCGGCCTCGCTCTCGCCCTGCTCGGCACGTCGGGCTTCTTCGTGTGGCGGACGCTGATCCGTCGCTGACGCCCGGCTTCGCGACTCGGTCGCAGCACCCCTATCATTCCGGCGTCATGAAGAAACGTCGGTACGTGGTGGCCTCGGTCGTTGCCGTTGCGGGCTTCGCGGCCCTGTTCGCGGTTATGCCCTCGCAGGGCGCAGGGGTCGAGGTTCTGATGCGGGGGAACCAGTACCGGCCGGCGACGATCCGGATCCCGGTCGGCGGCGCCATCACCTTGACGAACGAGGATGAGGTGACCCACACGGCGACCTGTCAGGGGCAAGGGTGCCCGAGGGATTCCGGAGATATCCAGCCCGGCACCTTCAAGACGCTCACTTTCGCGAACGCCGGGACCGTGCACATGGTCTGCCGCTATCACGGCGAGCTCGGGATGGTTGCTACCGTGATCGTCGGTCGGGCCGGGCCCGCCGCCACGCCAACCGGGACGCCGACGTCATCGCCCTCGCCCACCCCGCCCTCATAACTGTCACACCATCCCAGTACGGTTGCCTCGATGGACCCAACCCTTGCGATCGAGGGTGTCGCGACGACGCGACGGCACTCGATCAGCCCGGGCGTCCCGGTGCGCTCGAACCCCCCGTCGGCGGGCGAGGCGGCTGTGACGCTGTGGTACCCTGACTTCGCGGTCGGCCCCGGTAGGCTGGCCACGACGAAGTCTCACCCCTGCTCCTTCCCCGGGCCCACGCCCGGAAGGGGCCGCCGAGACCAGAGGAGGTGAGGATGGCGGACCGGCGCCGTTACGAAGTCATGCTGATCGTGGACCCTCGTTTGGAGGATGCCACGATCCAGCAAGCCGTCGATCGCTACCTCGGTGTGGTTCGCGACCGTGGCGGCGAGGTGGCCACAGTCGATCACTGGGGTCGCCGCAAGCTCGCCTACGAGATGAACCATCTGCACGATGGCTACTACGTCGTCGCGCACATGGACGCCGAGCCGTCTGCGATCGACGAGCTCGACCGTGTCCTTCGTCTCGCAGACGAACTGGTTCGGCACAAGATCGTTCGCCCGGGCAAAGGGTAAGCAGGTCCTCTCCTTCCCCGGGAGGTGGTAGCAGATGGCATCGGACAACCAGGTAACGGTGGTCGGCAATCTCGTCGACGACCCGGAGTTGCGATTCACGCCGCAAGGCGTCGCGGTCGCAAACTTCCGCGTCGCGGTGAGTCCGCGGATCAAGGATGCGAACGGCCAGTGGAAGGACGGCGACACGTCGTTCTTCCGGGTCAGCTGCTGGCGGCAGCTCGCCGAGAACGTCGCCGAGACGCTGACGCGCGGCTCGCGCACGATGATCGTCGGGCGGCTCAAGATGCGCCAGTGGGAGACGCAGGAGGGCGAGAAGCGCTCCGTCGTCGAGATCGAGGCCGACGAGGTCGGTCCGTCGCTCAAGTGGGCGACCGCCAAGGTCGAGCGGACTTCGCGCGGCGGCGGCGGCGGTGCCGCGGGTGGCGGAGACGAGTGGGGCTCCGCGCAGGCGCCTGCGGCGGCGGCCGCCGAGGAAGAGGTTCCGTTCTAGAAAACGCAACGGCTCCGGGGGGAGCCGTGGCGGTCGAGGAGGGTCATGCCACGGGATAGAGACAGGGATAGAGACAGGGATCGCAGAGGTCGCGACCGAGACGCCAAGGGCGGCTGGGGCCGAAAGCAGCGCGCGAAGGTCTGCCAGTTCTGCCGAGACAAGGTGACGTGGGTCGACTACAAGGACACGCAGCTGCTGCGGAAGTTCATGTCGGACCGCGGCAAGATCCGCGCGCGCCGCGTCACGGGGACCTGTCAGCAGCACCAGGTCGACGTCGCCACCGCGATCAAGAACGCTCGCGAGATGGCCCTACTCCCATACGCGTCGCGATGAAGGTCGTCCTGACGCAAGAGGTGCGGGGGCTCGGCAGCCCGGGCGACATCGTCGAAGTGGCCGACGGCTACGCGAGGAACTTCTTGGTCCCGCGGGGGCTGGCGAACCGCGCGACCAAAGGTGCTCTCAAGCAGGTGGATACCATCCGCCGAACGCGCGAGGTCCGCGAGATCCGCGATCGCGAGAAGGCCGACGAGCTTGCCGCTCAGCTTGGGGCGCTCAAGGTCCGCGTCTCGGCCAAGGCCGGTGACGGCGGTCGCCTGTTCGGAAAGGTGACGTCCCAGGCCGTCGCCGAAGCGGTATTGAAAGCCGGCGGACCCAAGATCGATCGCAAGCGCTTGCAGTTCGACGGCCCGATCAAGAGCCTCGGAACCCATCAAGCGTCGCTGCGGATCCATCCCGAAGTCGAGGCGATCCTCAACGTCGAGGTCGTTAAGGCGTAGGCGCAATTTCCTCCTCTTGACCGGCTCGTCAGACTCTTAGATACTCGCGCCCGCTGCATAACGTTGGGGCGGCTCTCGTGCCGCCCCACCAGCATGTCTGGGGTCCTGTGGACAGCCTGGGGACGGGGGTGAGGAAGACGAGGGTCGAGCTGGGGACGACGTGTGGACAGTTCATGTCGTACCCGGCCGCTACCTTCTAAGCCATGCCTGCCAACCTGTCGGTCGCGTCACCGCCCCAGCAGGGCTACGGCCGCGTCCCGCCGCACAACCTCGAGGCCGAGCAGTCCGTTCTCGGCTCGATGATGCTCTCGAAGACCATCGTCGGTGAGGTTCTCGAGGTACTGCGTCCCGACGATTTCTATCGTGAGGCACACACCCGCATCTGCGAGGCGATCCGCGACCTCTTCTCCGCCGGCGAGCCGGTCGACGGGATCACCGTCCCGGACGAGCTCGAGCGCCGCGGCCACCTCGAGTCCGTCGGCGGTCGTCCCTACGTCCACACGCTCGTCGCCGGCGTCCCGCATCCCGGCAACGCCGTCTTCTATGCACGCATCGTCTCCGAGCACGCGACCCTGCGGCGCTTGATCGACGCCGCTTCGCGGATCACGCAGGAGTGCTTCGAGGTCCCCGACAACATCGAAGACATGATCAACCGCGCCGGCGAGGCCATCTACGGGATCGCAGCAGGCCGCATCCACACTGACTTCATCCCAATTCGCGACCTCCTCGCGGAAAGCATGGAGGCGCTCGACCGGCTGGCCTCGCACGAGAGTGACGTCACCGGCGTCCCGACCGGGTTCCGCGACATCGACGCGCGCTTGTCGGGTCTCCAGCCGCAGAACCTGATCCTCGTCGCCGCTCGTCCGGCCATGGGAAAGTCGTCGTTCGTGATGAACATCGCGCATCATGTGGCGCTGGTCGAGCAGATCCCGGTCGTCATCTTCTCGCTCGAGATGAGCCAGATCGAGATCGTGCAGCGCCTGATCTGCTCCGAGGCTCGGGTGGACACCCGCGCGCTGCGCAGCGGCCGTCTGACCGAATCCGACTGGATCAAGGTATCGAGCGCGGTGGGACGGCTCGACGCGGCAGCGCTCTACATCGACGACTCGCCGTCGGTCTCCATGATGGAGATCCGCGCCAAGTGTCAGCGACTCAAGCGCAAGCAAAATCTTGGACTCGTTATCGTCGACTACATCCAGCTGATGACCTCGACGCGGCGGACCGAGAACCGCGTGCAGGAGGTCAGCGAGATCTCGCGGTCGCTCAAGATCCTGGCCAAGGAGCTCGACGTCCCCGTGCTCGCCGTCTCGCAGCTCTCCCGTCAGCCCGAGCAAGGCGGCGGCGACCGCAGGCCGCACCTTTCCCACCTACGTGAATCCGGTTCGCTGGAACAGGACGCCGACGTTGTGATGATGATCTACCGGGATGAGGTCTACAACCAGGATTCCCCGGCCAAGGGCGAAGCCGAAGTCATCACCGCGAAGCACCGTAACGGGCCGACCGGAACGGACAACCTCGCATTCCTCGGACAGTTCACGAAGTTCGCGGATCTTGCCCGCTCGTAGCGAGCGCGGCCGCGCCAGACAGATCGTTCGCCGGCTCCTCCGCGAGTACCCGCCGGATCATCCCGCCCGTCCCAGCGGGAAGGCGCGCGACCCGCTGTCGGAGCTGATCTTCACGACGCTGTCGCAGAACACCTCCGACCTGAACCGCGATCGCGCGTGGGCTTCGATGAAGCGGGCGTTCCCCACGTGGAAGGACGTGCTTGCCGCGCGCACGCCCGATCTCGAGCGGGCGATCGCCGTCGGCGGTCTCGCCAAGACGAAGGCGCCCCGCATCCAGGCGATCTTGCGCGAGGTGATCGAGCGCGAAGGTCGCTCCTCGCTCGCGCGCTTGAAGCGGATGAGCGACGAGGAGGTCGTCGCCTACCTCGAGACGCTGCCGGGCATCGGACCGAAGACGATCGCGTGCGTGCTCGCGTTCTCCCTCGGAAGGCCGCGGCTGCCCGTCGACACGCATGTGCACCGGGTGGGATCTCGTCTCGGGATCTTCGACGAGCGCGCCAACGCCCGCGCGGCCCAGGCCGCGATCGAGGCCGCCGTTCCACCGCATGATCGTGTCGAAACGCATCTGGCGCTCATCGCCCACGGGCGCTCGACGTGCACCGCCCTGCGGCCCGCTTGTGAGCGCTGCGTCCTGGCGGATCTGTGTCCCTCCGCGGGGCGCGTTTCGGTACAGTGACGACCCCATGCGTTCCCGAACCGGCTACGTAGAACTGATCGTCTGCGGCCTCATCTGGGGCTCGATCGGCGTGCTCGTCAAGGAGATCGACGTGAGCGCTCCGGTCACCGTGTTCTTCCGGCTGTCGCTCGGCGCCGCCTCCGTCGTGGCTTTCTGGGCCCTTCGCGGCCGGCTCTCCGAGCTGGCGCTACGGAGCGACCGCGGCCTCGTGCTCGCTGCCGGGTTGACGCTCGCCTTCCATTGGGTGGCGTTCTTCGAGGCGTACAAGCGTCTGCCGGTCGCGACCACCATCCTGATCGTGTACGTCGGTCCCGTGCTTATCGCCGCCGCGGCACCCGCGGTGCTCGGTGAGCGGCTCGAGCGCAACACGCTGTACGCGCTGGCGCTGTCCGTCGCGGGGATCGCGCTGATCGCAGTTCCGTCGAGCAGTTCGGGTGACGCGTTCGGGTACGCTGCGGCCGGCGCGGCCGCGTTGTCGTTCGCGGTGCTCGTTCTCACGCTGAAACGCGTATCCCCGGAGGTTCCGGCGCCGGCGATCGTCGCGTGGCAGCTGGGCATAGCCGCGCTCGCCGTCTCGCCGTTCCTGGCCGGAGCAAGCGGCCGCGAGATCGTGCGGGCGGCGCCGACCTTGCTCATGCTGGGCATGCTCCACACCGGCGTCGCGGGGATCCTCTACGTCGGCGCGCTGCAGATCGTGAAGGCGCAGCACGTGAGCATCCTGGTCTATCTCGAGCCGGTGACGGCCGTGCTGTGGGCGTGGGCGGTTCTCGGTGAGCAGCCGGAGCTCGCGACGGTCTTCGGCGGGGCGGCGATCATCGCGGCCGGGCTGCTGGTCGTGGTACCGGGCCTGCGTGCCGCGGCGCCCGTGGGTTTGCCCGAGCCCGTACGCGCCAACGCCGGAGGCGCGTCGTGATCCCGCTCCCCGTCATCCTGGCCGAGATCATCATGGCGCTCGGCGCGGCGCTGCTGTTCGCGAACATCTGGGCGCTCGTGCGCGAGAAAGTGCGGCCCGATCAGAAGCCGGTGCGTCCGGTCAACCGCGGCCGCGCGATCACCAACGCGCTGATCGGGCTCGTCGTGCTCGTGTGGGCGTTCGCGTCGTTCATCACGCGGATCTAGTGGAGCGGGCGAAGGGAATCGAACCCTCGTCTAGAGCTTGGGAAGCTCTCGTTCTACCATTGAACTACGCCCACGTGCTTTCCCAACGCTATCCAGCAGCGGAAAAGTCGTCAATCCGGCTTGGAAGCTGATTACGCACCAATGATCTCCTTCCCGATGCGCACATGTTCCTGGATCACCCTTCTGGGCAGCTGACGAGTCCCGAGCGAGACGACGTCGATTCCACCAACCCATGCGTACCCGATCATGGCGATGACGTCGGGCTCGGCCGACGCGAGCCGGTAGTAGCTCCGTGCGACGTCGTCCATACCCGGCGGCAACGCCGAGCCGTGAGCCGAGGCGGCGTGGAACGGTGTCCAGTGCGCATCCAAGACGATCACGATCTTCTGATCCGGACGTGAGCGTCGCGACTTCAGGGTCTCTAGGAATCCGCGATAGGTCGCGTCGTTGTACGGATCTCTCGTCTGGTAGTGATCGAAGCCGATCCAGTCGATCGAGGGAGGCACCTGCATCTCGCCGACGAAAGCCCACGACTCGACGAACGAAGCGGGGATGTCCGGGAACGTGGCCTTCACGAGATCTGCTACGGCGCGAAGCTCCTCGTAGGGGATGCCGGCATTGAACGGCTCATCCACGAGATAGATCGTTCCGACGTGGTCGGGGTCGAGCACCGTTTGATTGGCGGCCACGAAGCGCGCCCAGCGCTCCATGTAGTCCGGATACAGGACCACGAGTCGGCCGGTTGAAGGGTCGATCCTATCGAGGTAGCTGAAGAAGACGCCCTGAACGCTGAGGAGGGCCCGCATCCCGTTGTTTGCCATGGTACGAGCGCGCTCGACGATGATGTCGTCCGCGCCGAAGACGCACATGTGGTTCAGGTTCGTGAAAGCTTTGACTTCGTCGATGTAGGTGGTCTTCAGGGACAGGTCGTAGGGGTCGTCGTACTTGCAGTCCACGCCGACGTAGCCGAAGTACTTCAGATGTTGCTCCGCCTGCGCCGGCGTCAGCACGGCGGCAACGAGGGCAAAAAACGTGAGCGGCATCCGGCAAGCCTTCATGAGCCCCATTGCAAGTCCCCCTGACGTATCGGTCGGAGTTTTCGCCCAAGGCGGTGGCGAATCCTTCCGGCTGCAAGTCGGCAGCAGCTCGGGAGGGCGGCTACCGGCCGCTCTTCTTCTTCGGCAACGGGCTTCTCGGCCGTTTCGCGGCTTCGCGCGCGCGGGTGGCGGCCTTCTCGAAGTCCTCATAGAAGCGGGACGGCGTCGGGCCGCGTTGCCCCTGGTACTTGCCGCGCTCGCCGTACGGGCGGTCGGCCGGCGACGTCATCTCGAACAAGCAGAGCTGTCCGATCTTCATCCCCGGATAGATCGTGATCGGAAGGTTGGCCACGTTCGACAGCTCGAGCGTGAGGTGCCCCGACCAGCCCGCATCGACGAACCCGGCCGTCGAGTGGATCAACAGGCCGAGCCGGCCGAGGCTCGATTTTCCCTCGATGCGCGCGACGACATCGTCGGGCAGGGTGACCTTCTCGAGCGTGGAGCCGAGCACGAACTCGCCGGGGTGGAGGATGAACGGCTCCTCGGGGTCGACGCGGACCTCCTCCGTCAGGTCGTCCATGCGCTTCTTAACGTCGATGTAGGGATAGCGGCTGTTCGCGAAGATGCGGAAGGTGTCGTCCACGTGGAGGTCGATGCTCGACGGCTGGATCGCGGCGTCGTCGAAGGGCTCGATGACGACGCGCCCGTTCTCGATCTGCTTGCGGATGTCCCGGTCGGAAAGGATCACTCAGGTGGCTCCTCGTGCGCGCGGCCTTAGGGGAAGGCCGCCCACATTATGAGGGATGCCGAGTCTTACTGGCGGCCGAGGATGGTGACCGAGCAGACCGCGCCCGGCCCGCCCAGGTTGTGCGCGAGCCCGAGTTCCGGGTCGCGAACCTGCACGCCCTCCGCACGCCCCTGCAGTTGGCGGGTCACCTCGCCGATCATCCGGCAGCCGGTCGCGCCGATCGGATGGCCGAACGACTTAAGGCCGCCCGAGGGGTTCACGGGGAGCGGGCCGTCGGCGTTCGCCAATCCGTCGCGCACGAAGTTCGCACCCTCGCCTTTCTTGCAGAATCCGAGGTCCTCGTAGTTCAACAGCTCGGTGATCGTGAAGCAGTCGTGCACTTCGGCGAGCGAGATCTGCTCGAACGGATCGGTGACCCCGGCTTCCTCGTACGCCATCTTGGCGGCGGCTTGAGTCGCCGGGAATCCGAGGTAGTCGAACGACGGCTTGTACATCGGGTTCGCGGTGTAGACCGAGAGCCCGTTCGCTTTCGCGAGCACGTAATCGTCCTTGTGCGCGAGCGTCTTCGCGACGGCCGGCGTCGTGACGATCACGGCCGAGGCGCCGTCCGACACGGCGCACGAGTCGAAACGCCCGAGCGGGTACGCGATGATCGGCGCGTTCATCGCGTCGTCCATGGTGATCGCGCGACGGAAGTGCGCCTTCGGATGCTTCTCGCCGTTGGCGTGGTTCTTGACGGCGACGCGTGCGAGGTCCTCCTTGTTCCAGCCGTGCACCTCGAACGCGCGGGTGGCGGCCATCGCGAACATCGCCGGGGCGGAGGGCGCCGGGAGGAACGGGTGCAACCCCTCGCGGACGTTCGGGAGGCCGCGCGAACCGGAATCGGTGATCTTCTCTACCCCGCACGCGAGCACGATGTCGTAGACGCCGGCCGCTACCGCGAAGCACGCGTTGCGGAACGCGTCCATGCCCGAGGCGCAGAAGTTCTCGACGCGCGTCGCGGGGACGCCGTACATGCGCAGGGGGTCGACGGCGGCGGCTCCGCCCATCCCGGTGGTGTGGTAGTAGACGCCGGCCCAGATCGCCTGGATATCGGATCGCTCGATGCCTGCGTCGCGGCAGGCTTCTTCGACCGCCTCGACGAGCAGGTCCTCCTGATCCTTCTCCCAGTGCTCGGTGAAGCGCGTGGCTCCGACGCCTGCGACGGCGACGCGATCTCTGATGCCCGGCATCGCAGCTCCTAAGCGGGGACCGTCGCGGTGCGCGGCGGCCTGGCTTTCCAATAGTAGTTGTGGAATCCGGCGCCGTCGTGGATACGACGGAACGTGAGCTCGATCTCGTTGCCGATCCGCACCTCGTCCGGGTTCACGTCGGTCATGTCGAAGAACACCCGTCCCCCGCCGTCCATGTCGACGACGACGCGCGGGACCGGAGTCTCGAGGTACTCCCCGCCGACGAGATGGTCGAGGGTGAACGTGAAGATGCGGCCGCGATGCGCCAGTTTGATCGGCTCCATCTTGTCCAGCGCCGAGCATTCGACGCACGCGCGGTTGGCCGGGAACTGGACGACGCCGCACGCGGTGCAACGCACGCCCTCGAAAGGCAGCGCCTGGCGGCGGTCGCGCCAGTACTGAACGGTCGATGAGCGCGGGTCCGATGGGTCCGACGGCAGGAGCCGGCGGAACCGCAGGAAGGACTCGTAGCTCGCCAGCATCTGCTTCGAGGCGATGAGGTCCGTGACCGGCGCCGGCGAGCGCGCGGCCCCGATCTCCGCGCCTATCCGCAGCACCAGCGCATCGGCGCCGTCGCCTTGAGCGACCGCGAGGATGTGGTCGCCGGCCGACGCGCCGTCCAGCGCCGCCGCGAGCGCGACGAGCGTGTGCGCCGCGCCGAGATTGCCGACGGTGGAGAACAGCGGATCGCGCGTGACCTCCGCGACGCCGAGTCGCTTCGCGGTCGTCGCCAGCGTGCGCGGGTCCGGCGCGTAGGCCACGAACTTCGTGACCTGGTCGGCGGTGACGCTTGCGCGGGAGAGGGATTCCTTCGCCGCGGCGATCACGGCCCGGGCGTAGCCGTACTCCGTTTCGAGCTTGGGCTCGAAGGAGCGTACGTAGTTGTCACCGGTCCGCCGCCAGGGTCCGGTGAAGTCCTCGGTCACGCCGGCGACCGCGATGATCTCGGCCGGGCCGTCGGCGGTGATCAGCACGGCGGCGGCGCCGTCGCCGAAGAGCTGCTCGGTCGCGGTGGCGGGCTCGGCAGGCCGAGCGTCGGCGGCTACGACCAGGACCGCGCGGGCGGTGCCGGCCGCGATAGCGTCCAGCGCCGAACGCAGCGCCGTCGTAGCCGCGCGCAGCGATCCGGTCATGTCCGCGGTCAGCGCGTTAGGACGGTCGAGCACGGCCGCGATCGTGGCCGCTCCCTGCTTCTCTGCGTACGGCGAGGTGGTCGTAGCGAAGAAGACCGCGTCCAGCTCGGAGAGGTCGCGCCCGGCCATGCACGCCAGGGCGGCCTCGACGCCCATCGTCAGAGAGTCCTCGTCCCCGGCGGAGACGGCGCGCTCCCCCGGCAGAGACGGCGTGTCCCACGCACGGCCCATCGTCTTGCGGTCGAGGCGGAAGGTAGGCAGGTACGCGCCCCACGCGGCGATGCCGGCCAAGGTGGTCCTCCTAGCGTGTCAGCAGCAGGTACGGAGGGTCGGATCCCACCAGGCGCAGAACGCGTCGTCCCAGTAGGGATCCTCGAAACGGAGGCCGGGCTCGTCGCGCTTCCCCTCGGAGGGCTGCTCCGAGCGAGCGGGTCGTTCCTCGGTTACCGTCTGTGGCTCGATGACTTCCACGGGTTCATTGTCGGGGCGCGCGCGGCGCGGTCGCAACCTGCGGCTCGCGGCGCCGACGATGACCCTCGCCGCCCTGCTCGCGGCCTGCGGCGGAGGGGGCTCGAACGTCGATGCCGGCCCGGCGCCCAGTCTCCCCACGGGGTGCACGCCGATCGAATCCCCCAAGATTCTCGGGGCCAGTCACATCCCCACCGGCCAGACGGCGACCTACAACACGACCCCGCCGAGCTCCGGGAACCATTACGCGCAGTGGGCCCAGGTCGGCGGTTCCACCGAGCCGATCAAGAACGAGACCCAGGTTCACAATCTCGAGCACGGCCACGTGATGATTCAGTACCGGGGGATCACGACCGACCAGATCAACGAGCTCGGGGACCTCATCCAGAAGGACGCCAAGAAGGTCCTCTTCGCGCCTTACCCGGACATGGAACCGGCGCTCGCGTTCACGTCGTGGGGGAAGATCCAAACCTGCGACGCCTGGAGCGACTCGATCCCGGCACTCATGCAGTACTTCATCCGTGTCAACCGCGACAACGCCCCCGAGAGCATCGACTAGGTCGCACTCGGGGCGCCCTGTAAGGCCGTCCTACCCCGGCGGTAGGATGCGCTCGTCCAAGGTCCGAGGGAGGGGTTCTCATGGCGGTGAAGCATCAACCGGACGGGTATCACACGATCACGCCGTATCTCATCGTGGAGGACGCGGCCGGCCTGATCGACTTCATCACGAAGGCGTTCGGCGGACAAGAGCGGATGCGCATGCCGGGCGTGAATGGCGGCGTCGGCCATGCCGAGATCCAGATCGGTGACTCGATCGTCATGCTGGCGGACAGCGCCGAGGCCGAGAACAACATCAGGATGCCCGCCATGATCCACCTGTATGTCGAGGATTGCGACGCGGCGTACGAAGCCGCGCTCGCGGCCGGCGCCACGTCACAACAGAAGCCCGAAACCAAGTTCTACGGCGACCGCAACGCGGGAGTGCAAGACGCGTTCGGGAACATCTGGTTCATCTCGACGCACGTCGAGGACGTTCCGCCGGAAGAGATGGGCAAACGCGCGCAGGAGTGGACGGAGCAGCAGAAGGGTTAAGCCTGAACGTCTGAGCCGGCGTCCGTTACCGCGGGCGCCGGCTCTTTCTTGCGGCCGTTGAGGCCGACCGAGCGCGCGAGGATCTGCGCGACGTCGAGCACCTGCACGCTCTCGGATGCTTGCTTCTTCTGGACCTTGTCCTTGACCGCGTCGTCCAACATGATCATGCAGTAGGGGCAGCCGGTCGAGACGATGTCTGGGTTCGTCCCGAGCGCTTCCTCGATCCGCTCGTGGTTGATGCGCTTGCCGGCGGTCTCCTCCATCCACATGCGCGCCCCGCCGGCCCCGCAACAGAACGTGCCGCGCTTGCAGCGGTGCATCTCGGTGGAGGTCACGCCGGGGATCGCATTGACGACGGTGCGGGGCTGCTTCATCACGTCGTTGTGTCGCGCGAGGTAACAAGGGTCGTGGTAGGTGACCCGCGCGTCGACGTCCTGCTCGGGCTTGAGCTTGCCGTCCTTGATGAGCTCGGCGAGCAGCTCGGTGTGGTGGATGACCTCGAAGTCGCCGCCGAAGTCGGGGTACTCGTTGGCGATCGTGTTGAAGCAGTGGGGGCAGCTCGCGACGATCTTCTTCGTTCCCTTCTCCTTCAGCATGGCGATGTTGGACTTCGCCATCTCCTGATAGAGGTACTCGTTCCCCATGCGGCGCGCGGGATCGCCGGTGCAGGGCTCTTGGGGTCCGAGGATCGCGAACGACACGTTGGCTTTCACCATCAGCTCGGCGAACGCGCGTACGGCTTTCTTCGCGCGATCGTCGAACGCGCCCGCGCAGCCCACCCAGTAGAGGTACGTCACATCGGGCGGGATGTGGCCGTTGACGACGACGAGGTCGTCCTCGATCCCCTTCGCCCAATCGATGCGGTCCTTCGCGGCGGCGCCCCACGGGTTGCCCGAGTTCTCGAGGTTGCGGAGCATCACGCCGGCCTCCGGCGGGAACTTGGATTCCATCATCACCTGGTTGCGGCGCAAGTCGATGATCGCATCGACGTGCTCGATGTCTACCGGGCATTCGTAGACGCACGCGCCGCACGTGACGCACGACCAGAGGAACTCGTCGGAGAAGACGTCGGGAACGAGGTTCACCGGCGCGAGCTCGCCGGGTTCCTTCTCGCCGATCAGCTCGGGGCCGCGCGCCAGGAGGTTGTCGCGCGCCCACATCATGAGCTGCTTGGGGTTCAGCTCTTTGCCGGTGTTCCAGGCCGGACACACCGACTGACAGCGTCCGCACTCGGTGCAGGTGAGTGTGTCGAAGAGCTGCTTCCAGGTGAAGTCCTCGACCTTGCCGACGCCGATCACCGTGTCGTCGGTCATGTTCTCCATGTCGATGTGCAGCGGCTGCAAGCGGCCGAGCGCGAGCGGCTGCCGACCGAAGAGCACGTTCGGCGCCGAGGTGAAGATGTGCATGTGCTTCGAGTTCACGACGAGCACCAGGAAGCTCATCACGACCGCGATGTGGCCGAGGAGGAAGCCGTCCTCGATCCAGTGGAGCGTGCCCGTGCTCAGGTTCCGCATGAGGTTGCCGACCCAGTGCGATAGGAACGCGCCGTGCGGGGGGTACGGGAGCGTCTCGAGCCCCACCCGGGCAGCGCGGACCATCAGGACGGTCGAGACGACCAGGAAGATCATGATCAGGATGGCGTACGCCTGCCACATGTGGCTGGAGTAGAAACGCGACTTGCGGCCGAGCATGCGCGGCCGTGTCGCGAGCCGGATCAGCGCGAACACGATCAACGCTGCGGTGACCGCGGCGATGAAGAAGTCCTCTACGAAACCGAGCCAGGCGTGGTGGCCGATCCAGGGGAGCTTCCCCTCACGATCGAACAGCTCGATGACCGACTCGAGCAGCGTGATCTGGATGACCAGGAACCCCCAGAAAGTCAGCGCGTGCGCAACGCCGGGAACCTTCCACTGGAGAAGCTTCTTCTGACCGAAGACCTTGATGATCTCGTACTTGAGGTTGGCGGGGATCCGCTTGAACCGGCCGGGGTCGCGACGGCCGGCGACGAGGAGGCGGAACAGGTAGGCGATTCGCTTCAGCGCGAAGCCGGAGGCCAGGGTGATGATCGCGAAGCCGATGGTGACGCGGACCGCTGTGGCCATCGGGGCGGCATCCTACCGGGCGTAGCGCTTCCTCGGGAAAACGTCCGAAGCCAGCGAGGAGACCCGGTCGAGGAAAAGAGTGCCGAAGCAGTGGTCGATCTCGTGCTGGAAGGCCCTTGCCTCGAAGCCGTCGGCCTCGATCATCATGGGACGCTCCTCGGGGTCGAAGCCGACGACGACGATCTCCTCGGCCCTCGCAACGTTCGCGGTGATGTCGGGCAGGCTCATGCATCCCTCGCGCATGACGGCCCTCCCCTTCCGGCCGACGATCACGGGGTTGAGCATGACGATGAGCCCGTGCGTGGAGCTGGCCTTGCGGTGGCTCGAGACGTCGAGGCAGAAGGCCTGCGCGCCGACGCCGATCTGGGGAGCGGCCAGTCCAACACAGGCCGGGCTCGCCTCCATCGTGTCGAGGAGATCTTGCACGAGTGAGTCGGCGTCGGGGCCGGGCGGCATCTCCTCGGCGCGGGCCTTGAGGACCGGGTGCGGGTAGCGGACGATCGGCCGGACGGGCACGTCGACGCTAGAGCGTCTCGGCCTCGAGCGGATGGAACGAAACGTCGACGTCCAGGTCCGCGCCGGCCATCTTGAGATCGGCATCGATCGCCGCGGTGTCGGCGGTCTTGGGGACGACGACTTCCATGAGCACGACGTAAACGGGAGGCTCCCCCTCGACGACGCGGGTGGCGAGGTCGGTGATGTTCACCTCGTGCCGGCTCAGCGTCTCGCTGACCCGGAAGACGATGCCCGGCTTGTCGGCGCCGTAGACGCTGACGACGTACTCCTCCGCGCCGAGAGCGGGTTCGGCGGTGGAGGCGGCGACCGGACGCACCGAGACGAGAAGTTCGAGCGCCTGCGCCGGGCCGTGGAGCGCGCGCTCGACGGCGTTCGCGTCGGCGTCGTCGGGCAGGTCGACGATGAGCATCATCGAGAAGTGGCCGCCGAGGATCGCCATGCGGGAATCCTCGATGTTCCCGCCGTGCTCGAAGAGGATCTTGGCGACGGCGGCGGCGATGCCGGGCCGGTCCGCCCCCACCGCCGTCACTGCAACCTGCATGTTGGGCAACGTACCATTAGGCCGATGAAGTTGCGCGTGCTCGCTCTGGCCTTCGCGTTCCTCGTCTTGGCGTGTGGGGGGAAGGGGCGGATCGAGTCCTTGTCCGGCGTCAAGGTCGTACTCGGCTCGGGCGCCACGGCGCTCGCGATCGTCGCCAAGGTCGCGGCGACCCCCGATGATCGGGCCGAAGGGTTGATGGGCGTCAAGTCGCTGCCGGCGAATCGCGGGATGCTCTTCGTCTTCCGTGAGCCCGGCAAGGTGCCCTTCTACATGAAGAACACGTTGATCCCGCTCGACATCGCCTTCATCGGCCAGGGGAAGGTTCTCCAGATCGAGTCGATGGTGCCGTGCAAGGTCGAACACTGTCCCTTGACCCGGCCGGACGTGACGTACGAGATGGCGCTCGAGGTTGCCGCCGGGACCTTCGCCAAGGCGGGGATACGCCCGGCGGCGCCGGTCTCGATCGAGGGGACGCTGCCGAGAGCGAGCTGATGCGGCGTGGCCTACTTCCCAGATTTCGGCAAAGAGACCGCGGTCGTCTCCGGGCCGCTGATCCGCGCGGTGGGGTGGCTCTCCTCGACCCAGTCCTTCAACCAGGGTTGGGTCCCCGCGGAGTTCTCGGACCGGCTCGAGCTCATCTGTGAACGCTGGGACGACGGCGTGGAGCCGCTCGGCTGGCCGGAGAGCGCCGGCGTCCACACCTGCGAGCTCTGCGGGGACTTCCATGCCGCCGGGAGCGTGGGCATACCCGGGGACGGCATCCTGTTCGTAGCCCCGGAGATGGTCGCCCACTACGTGGACGAGCACGGGTACCTCCCCCCTGCCGACTTCGTCGAGGCCGTGCTCGCGTGCCCGATCCCGGGCACGGACGAATACGCCTCTGCCGTCGCGCCCTTCATCGAGCCCTAAGCACCGACGCCGCGGGGTAGAAGCCCTGCTCAGCAGGGCTAGGAGACTTGACAGTAAGACACTCAAGTTTCTATACTTGGCTCACATAACTTAATTTGGGTGCTCTTCTAGCTAGTAGAAGGGCCGAAACAGGGGAGCAAGCAAATGGCGAAAGTAGTCGGGATCGATCTTGGTACCACCAACTCGGTTGTAGCCGTCCTCGAGGGCGGCGAGCCGACGGTTATCCCGAATGCAGAAGGCGCTCGGACGACTCCGAGCGTTGTCGCGTTCTCGAAATCGGGCGAGATCCTTGTCGGTGAGGTCGCGAAGCGTCAGGCGATCACCAACCCGGACCGCACGGTCCGCTCGATCAAGCGTGACATGGGCCGCAAGGACTGGTCGCTCGACGTCGACGGCAAGAAGTGGACGCCGCAGGAGATCAGCGCGCAGGTCCTCGGAAAGCTCAAGCGCGACGCGGAGGCATACCTCGGCGCGAAAGTGACCCAGGCCGTGGTCACCGTTCCCGCGTACTTCGACGACTCGCAGCGTCAGGCGACGCAAGAGGCCGGGACTATCGCGGGCCTCGAGGTGCTGCGGATCATCAACGAGCCGACCGCGGCCGCGCTGGCGTACGGGCTCGACAAGAAGACGGACGAGACGGTTCTGGTGTTCGACCTCGGCGGCGGGACGTTCGACGTGTCGTTGCTCGAGATCGGCGACGGCGTCTTCGAGGTCAAGGCGACGCACGGCGACACGCATCTCGGCGGTGACGACTGGGACCAGCGGGTCATCGACTGGCTCGTCACGCAGTTCAAGAACAAGCACGGCGTCGACCTGGCCCAGGACCGGATGGCGCTCCAGCGCCTGAAGGAGGCCGCGGAGAAGGCGAAGATCGAGCTGTCCGGGACGACCGAGACGACGATCAATCTTCCGTTCGTGACGGCGACGGCCGAAGGGCCGCTGCACCTCGAGGAGAAGCTGACCCGCTCGGAGTTCGAGCGGATGACGTCGGATCTGATCGATCGGTGCAAGGGGCCGTTCACGATGGCCGTCAAGGACGCGGGGATCGACGTGAAGGCGATCGATCACGTGATCCTGGTCGGCGGCTCGACACGCATGCCGTCCGTTCAGGCGCTCGTGAAGGAGCTGACCGGCGGCAAGGAGCCGAACAAGGGCGTCAACCCCGACGAGGTCGTCGCGGTCGGCGCCGCGATCCAGGCCGGCGTGCTCAAGGGCGAGGTGAAGGACGTTCTGCTGCTCGACGTGACGCCGTTGACGCTCGGGATCGAGACCAAGGGCGGGATCTTCACCAAGCTCATCGAGCGGAACACGACGATCCCGACGCGAAAGAGCGAGATTTTCACGACGGCCGACGATGGGCAGACGCAGGTCGAGGTCCACGTCCTCCAGGGTGAGGGCGAGATGGCGACCGGTCACGGTGTTCGCTCGCTGGGCAAGTTCCAGCTGACGGGCATCCCGGCTGCGCCGCGCGGTGTTCCGCAGGTCGAAGTCTCGTTCGACATCGACGCCAACGGCATCGTGCAAGTAGCCGCGAAGGACCTCGCGACGTCCAAGGAGCAGGCGATGACGATCACCGGCGGCACCGCGCTGCCGAAGGAAGAGATCGATCGCATGATGCGCGAGGCGGAGCAGTTCGCCGACGAGGACGCGAAGCGTCGCGTCGAGGCGGAGGCCCGCAACCAAGCGGACAACCTCGTGTACCAGGCGGAGAAGCTCCTGTCGGAGAACGGCGACAAGATCCCTGCCGGCGACAAGGACGACGTGCAGAAGTCGCTCGATGAGGTGAAGGAAGCGCTGAAGGGCACCGACGTGTCGGCGATCTCGGCGGCGTCGGAGCGGCTCTCGCAAGCGGCGCAGAAGGTCGGGCAAGCGATGTACAACGCGCAGCAGGCGGAGTCGGCTGCGGCGGCCGGCGGTGCCGGCGATCCGGGTTCGGCCGGGCCGGCAGGCTCGAGCGATGACGTGGTCGACGCGGAGGTCGTCGACGAAGGAGACAACGCGTAGGGCGTTTCGCGAGGGAGGTGATGTGAAGGAAGCCTCGTGGGCGAGAAGGTGGTTCTCAGGAGTGTTAGACGGTTTCGGGAGGAGGAACAGGAGGTGAAGGTCATGGCGATCACCAGAAGGGATCCGTTCCGCGACCTGCTCAATCTGCAGAACGAGATGACGCGGCTGTTCGGCCGCGCGTACGGCGACGAAGCCGAAGGAACCCGCTCCACGTGGGCTCCGCCGATCGACATCTACGAAACGCAGGACGCGTACAAGGTCGTCGCCGAGCTGCCGGGCTTCGGTCCGAACGACGTCGATGTGACCGTGAACGAGGGCCAGCTGTCGATCCTCGGCGAGCGGAAGTTCTACGACGAGGTTTCCGAGGAGAGCTTCCACCGCGTGGAGCGGCGCTTCGGAGCGTTCCAGCGGATCGTCTCGCTGCCGCAGCAGGTGCAGGCAGACAAGGTGGAGGCCGGCTTCGACAAGGGCGTGCTCACGGTGAGCATCCCGAAGGCGGAGCAGGCGAAGCCGCGCCGCATCGAGATCAAGGCGCACTCGTAGTGAGCGACGCACCTCGCGTGCCGAGTGGGTCCGAC
The DNA here is from genome assembly GCA_046712825.1 of Actinomycetota bacterium. Classification (GTDB taxonomy): domain Bacteria; phylum Actinomycetota; class AC-67; order AC-67; family AC-67; genus DATFGK01. The sequence goes on from JBKKCR010000195.1 coordinate 52,575, forward strand.
CCTGTGGCGGGGTC
>JBKKCR010000196.1:0-9092 GCA_046712825.1 Actinomycetota bacterium
TACAGCGTCTTGTGCTCTTCGGGCCGGCCGAGGAATGCCTCGAAGATCTCCTCGGTGGCGAGCGTGGCGGACAGCGGGAGGTACCCGCCGGTGAGCCCTTTGCCGACGCACATGAGGTCGGGTTCCATGCCCTCCTGTTCGCAAGCGAACATCGTTCCGGTGCGACCGAAACCGGTCGCGATCTCATCGACCACGAGCAGCGTCCCGTGACGGCGGGCGATCTCGGCGATGCGGGCCAGGTGACCGTCTGGTGCGGTGATGATGCCGCCGGCTCCTTGCACGAGCGGCTCGACGACGACCGCGGCCACGTTGCTTCCTTCACGCGCGAGCACGTCTTCCAACGCGTCCGCGCACGCGATCTCACACGCGGGGTAGGTGCGGCCGAGCGGGCAGCGATAGCAGTACGGTGAGTGTATGGAAGCCGACGGGAACAGCAGCGGCCGGTAAGCCTCGTGGAAGCGCTCGATGCTCCCGACCGAAACCGCGCCCAGGGTGTCGCCGTGATAGCCGTTCTCGACCGAGACGAACAGTGGCCGCGTCTCTCCGCGATTCCGCCAGTAGGAGAACGCCATCTTGAGCGCGACCTCCGCGGCGGCGGCGCCGTTCTCGGAATAGAAGACGCGCGAAAGGCGGCCCGGCGCCAACGCGATCAAGCGCTCGGCGAGCTCGATCGCCGGCGGATGGCTGAGGCCGAGGAAGGTCGAGTGCTGGAGCCTGCGGGTCTGTTCGACGATCGCGTCGACGATGCGCGGGTGGCCGTGGCCGTGCACGTTGACCCAGAGCGACGAGACGCCGTCGATGTAACGGCGCCCGTCGGTGTCGATCAGGTCGCAACCTTCCCCGCGCTCGATGATGGGCGCGTCGTCTTCGAGCCACACCGACATGGGCGTGAACGGATGCCAGACCGTCGCGTGGTCGGTGGCTCGAAGCGCTCGGGTCCGGTCTTCGGACGGCACGGTCCTCCCGCCTTCCTGATGGATTCGAGCCAATCTAACGGATGCGCGCGTTGACCCGCCTCTCGCGCACGATCGCGTGCTTCATGCTGATCACGGGGACTGCAACCATCGCATCGGCTTAGAAACGCAGTATCCCGGGTGCGATCCGCCTCGCGGCGGTCGCACCCGGGATACTCGGAACTACCGGGTCAGAGCTTCTGGCAAGGCTCCGTGAAGCTGAAGTCCTTGGCCGTCGGACCCACGAAGAAGTCCTTCACGACCGAGGAGCCCAGCGGGGCCTTCTCGTCGGCCTTTCCGATGAGCGACTGGCGGACCACGTTCGTGTTCGCGTCGCCGCCGAGAGACTTGCTCGGGAGCGCGCCCTCGTAGTCGACCGTCGTCTGCTTCACGGCGGCACGCACGCCCTCGCGGGTCAGGTCGCCCAGATCGAAGGCCTTCTCGAGGACCGCCTTCATCGGGTACGACCAGATCCAGCCGAACGTGAATCCCTCGTTCGTCGGCAGCGTCGAGCCCGCCGCGGCCTTTATCGCGTTGTGCGCGGGGGTGTTCGTGCCCCACGGCCCCCAGGGACTGACGAAGTTGTAGAGCCCGAGGATCGCCGGCTTCGCGGCGCTCTTGAGGACGGCCGGGTTGTACGTCGGAATCGCGCCGACGAACCGTCCCTTGAACCCGCCCGCCGCCGCCTTGCCGACGATCTCGGCCATCTCGGCCGGGCCCGTCGCGAGCATCACGACATCCGGCTTCGTGCGGAGGATCGCCGCCACCGGCGCATCCTGGTTCCCGGCTGTGGCGTTCGGCGCCGTCTGGACGTCGTTCGCCTTCGGGAACGCCACGTCGTTGATCTCGGCCCACTTGGCGACACCGGCTGCCGAGTCGCCGCCGTAGTCACCGGGGTAATGGACGGCCATGAGCGTGTCCGGCTTGCCGAAGGTCTCGGACGCCCAGTCGAGCCCGTTCATGGATTCGACGCAGTAGTTGTAACCGCTCTCGATCACGAGATCGTCGAACGCCCAGCCGGACCACCAGGAGGCGGGCGCGGCGACGAGGTTCTCGTCATCCATGATGTCCTTCGCGGCGATCGTCGGCGGTGTGCCGAGCGATTGCGCCAGCGCGAGGATGTTCGGGAGGATCTGCCGGAGCTGGGCGACGTGCTCCTGCGGGTTGTACTTATTGTCGCGCGTGTACTTCGTGATATCGACGTCGTACTTTCCGCCGATGCCGTTGCCGTCGTTGACGCGCTTCCAGAAGGCCTTCTGGCCGTCCGTGATCGGCACGGCCAGCGCGCGGAACGGACCGACCGTCAGGTCGGACAGCACGCCGAGGTAGATGCACCCTCGATCGGCGTGTGTGCTGCCGGGACACGCCGCGGTCGTGATACCGAGGCCTGTCTTCACGTCGCCGCCGCCGGGACCGGCGTCGTCGCCACCGCACGCGGCGGCGAACAGTGCCAGGATCCCGACGAGGGCGCCGATGCGACCCCATCTTCCGATCGACTTCATTCCTCACCCCCACGTAGCGGACGGACGAAGACGAGCTTCGCGTCAGTCTGTCTCCAACACCTCCCTCCGTGGGTCAATGAACCTCGTCAATAGGAGAACGGCCAGGAACGCCAATAGGTTTTCGCCCGGACCCAAATACCGAACAGGCCCCGGGGCTCGAGGATCATGAACGCCACGATCCCCACGCCGAAAAGCAGGGTCTCGAGCTGGAACGTCGTGATGAGCCCGCCCGTCGACTGCCCCTCGACGAAGGGGATGAACCTCGGGACTTCCTGGACCAAACGGGGCAGCAGGACCACGAACGCCGCGCCGAGGAGCGAGCCGGACAGGGTGGCGACGCCGCCGATCAGGATCATCGCGAGGAAGTTCACCGATGTCAGCAGGTTGTAGCTGCCGGGCTCGATGAAGCCGGTCAGTGTCGACAGAAGTGCGCCGCAGATCCCGGCGTAGAACGAGGACACCGCGAACGCGATGACCTTGTGCCGGGTGAGCTCGACCCCCATCACCTCGGCGGCGATGTCGCGGTCGCGGACGGCGGCGAAGGCTCGGCCGACCTTCGACCGCGTGAGGTTCTTGGCGAACACCGCCAGCACCAGCAGGACCACGAGCCCCACGAAGTAGAGCTTGATCTCTCGCGTGACCGTGAAGCCACCGATCTCGATGCGCTCGTCGATCCGCGTACCGAACATCTCGAGCTTCGCCGACGAGCGCCCGGTGCCGACCCCGCCGGTGATAAACACCATCTCGCGGAACAGGTGCTCGCCCAGGAAAACGAGCCCGAGTGTGACGATGGCGAGGTACAGGCCCTTGAGCCGCGCGGCGACCGGCGCGACGATCAGCCCGACGATCGCCGGCAGCAGGCCCGCGGCCGGCAGCCAGATCCACATGTCGAGCCCGAACCCGACCACGTTGCGGTCGGTCGGCCCGCTGAGCACCGCCGCGGTGTACGCGCCGAGCCCGAGGAAGAACGCGTGACCGAGGGACACCTGTCCGGCGTAGCCGGTGACGATGTTGAGACCGATCGCGCCGATCGCGGAGATGAACGCCGTCGCGAAGAGCGCGTTGAGCTCGCTGGTGAGCACGAAGGGGATGAGGAGCGCGCCGACGAGTAGCACGCCGAACCAGAACCTCTTGACCGGCGTTCCGAGTGGGGCCTGGTCGGACTCGTACGTGGTGTGGAGCTCGGGACGGCCCCTCATACGCGCTCGACCTCTTTGGTTCCGAACAAGCCGTAGGGCCGCACGAGAAGCACGAGGAGCATCACGAGGTAGGGGACCACCTGATCGAAGTTCCCACCGGCCCAGGCGAAGTGCTCCGGCTGATAGACCTTCGTGTAGGTCTCGGCCAGGCCGATCACCAGGCCCCCCACGACGGCGCCGGGAATCGAGTCGAGGCCACCGAGGATGATCGCCGGCAGCGCCTTCAGGGCGAAGAAGGTCGTGTTCTGGTCGATGCCGGCGCCGCCCGCCCCGACGAGCAGCCCCGCGAGCGCGGCCAGCCCGCCGGAGATCGCCCAGGAGATGCCGAACATGCGCCCGACCGGCACGCCCTGCGCGAGCGCCGCCTCCTGATCGAAGGACGCAGCGCGGAGCGCCAGTCCCACGCGAGACAGCTTGAAGAACGCCGCCATCGCGGCCACGACCGCGGCCGTGATAACCAGCGCCGCCAGATCCCGGTGGAAGATCGCGACCCCGCCGGGCCTGAACTGGGAGAGTCCCCAGGGGTCGCCGAGCTGACGGAGATCGAGTCCGATCAGATCGTTGGCGACGACCTGCAGGGCGATCAAGACGCCGACGGTCACCATCGCCGCGGAGAATGGCTGCTCGCCGACCATCGGGCGGAGGGCGACCCGCTCGGTCACCGCAGCGATCGCGGCGGTGACCAGCACCGCTACGACGACGCCGAGCCAGAAGCTCAGCCCAACGGTGATCACGAAGTACGACACGAAGTAGGCACCGAAGATCATCAGCACCGGCTGCGCGAAGTTCACGACGCGGGTGCCCTTGTAGATGATCACGAACCCGAGCCCGAGCAGGGTGTACAGCGACCCCTGGGCGAGTCCGCGTACGGTCGCGCTGAGGAACTGTTCCATCAGGCCGCGCCCTCCGCGCTCGCGAGGGGCGCCGCCGATCGCGTGTGCACGTCGGCGAGGTCGCCACCGGCGTAGCCGGTGCGGTTCGCATACATGTCCTCGATCAGCGGCTCGAACATCGTTGCGATCGCCGCCCGTTTCACCTTCTGCGTGGCCGTGAGCTCGCCGTCTTCGTGATCGAGTTCCTTCGGGATCATGCGGAACTTGCGCACACCCTCGACGCGGGCGAACTGTTCGTTCGTCTGCTTGACGACGTCCTGGATGAGCTTCAGCACCTCGGGCTTCTCCGAGAGGTCGCGGTAGGTCGTGTAGCGGATTCGCTTGCGCTGCGCCCAGTTGGCGACGGTGTCGAACTCGATCCCGACGAGCGCGGAAAGGTACGCCCGCCGGTCGCCGACCAGGACGACCTCCTTCACGTAGGGCGAAGCCTTGAGCGCGTTCTCGATCTCGGACGGCGAGACGTTCTTCCCACCCGCTGTGATGATGATGTCCTTGATCCGGTCGACGATCCGGACGTACGTGCCGTCCACCCACTCGCCGACGTCGCCGGTGTGGAGCCAGCCGTCCGGCGTCAGCACCTCCGCGGTTCGCTTCGGGTCGTTCCAGTATCCGGCGAAGACGCCGGGGTGCCTCGTCTGGATCTCGCCGGTCGTTTCATCGATGCGCAGGTCGCTGCCTTCGTGTGGTTCGCCTACCGTGCCGAGCTTCACCCGGCCGCGCCGGTTGCTCGTCGCGACGGCCGAGTTCTCGGTCATCCCGTAGATCTCGTGGATCACGACACCGATGCCGAAGAACCACCTGAGGATCTCGGGCGAGATCGGCGCCGCGCCGGATCCGGCGTTGCGACAGCGACGGAGCCCGATGCGATCTCGGAGCGCGCGGTAGAGGAACGGATAACCGGCCGCGTACCGGATGCGCGACCCAAACGTGTGGTTGCCGCCGCTGGCAACGAGGTCGTTCCCGATCTTGGTCGCGACCTTCATCCAGAAGCGGAAGTTGGCGCGCTTCAGCCACGACGCGGACGCCATCTTGATCTGCACTCCGGCGTGGATCTTCTCCCAGATCCGAGGCACGGCGAAGAACAACGTGGGCTGGACCTCCCGAAGGTTCTGCTGCACGGTCTCGATCGATTCCGCGAAATGAACCTGGGTCCCCGCCGCCGCGTTCACCCACTCGGTGCCGATCCGCTCGGCCACATGGCAGAGCGGCAGGTATGAGAGCGTCACGTCGGATCGCCCGGGATCCGCGTAGAAACCGCCGCTCTCGACGAGCACCCTGATCGCGAAGTTCACGTTGGCTACGGTGAGCATCGAACCCTTCGGCGGGCCGGTCGTGCCCGACGTGTAAACGAGCGTGACGACGTCGTTCGCCTTGATCTCGGCGGCACGCTCCTCGATCAGGCTCGGATGGTTCACGAGGTGCTCGGCGCCGCGCGCGACGAAGTCCGACCACGAGATCAGGATCGGGTCGTCGATCGATCGAACGCCGCGAGGTTCCAGGTAGACGATCCAGCGAAGGTCGGGGAGGTTGTGCTTCACGGCGAGCGCCTTGTCGACCTGCTCCTGATCCTCTGCGATCAGCACCTGCGCGCCGGAGTCTTTGAGGAGGTACTCGACCTCGGGCGCGGGATTGGTCGGATAGAGGCCGACGGTGATCGCACGAACCGCCATGGCGCCGACGTCGGCGTACAGCCATTCCGGCCGGTTCTCCGAGTGGACGGCGACCCGATCGCCGGGCTCGACCCCCAGCGACGCCAGCGCGTGAGCGACGAGCCCGATCTGTTCCCAGTAGTCCTTCCACGTGATGTCCTGCCAGATGCCGAACCGCTTCTCACGAAGTGCGACGCGATCCGGATCGGAGCCGGCCCATCGCGCGATCCGGCCGGCGACGGTCTCGACGGTTCCTGTGCTCTTCGCTGCGACGGCTCCCGCACTCATCGTTCACCCTCCGATCGGATCGTCGCTCGTCGACGCGGTTTTCTCGGCACTCCACGGCCCCTCGCCGAGGTACGCGTCGATGACGCGAGCGTCCCGCTGGATCTCCGACGGCACTCCGAAGGCGATCTGGTGTCCGAAATCGAGCACGAGCACCCGGTCGGCGAGGTCCATGACCACTCCCATCTCGTGCTCGACCATGATCATCGAGACGCCGAGCTCCTCGCGGATGTCGAGGATGAAGCGCGCGATGTCCTCGATCTCCTCGGCGTTCATCCCCGAAACCGGCTCGTCGAGCACGAGGAGCTTGGGCTCCATCGCGAGCGCGCGGCCGAGCTCGACGCGCTTCTTGATCCCGTAGGGGAGCAGGCCGACGGGCGTCTTGCGGTATTGCTCGATCTCAAGGAAGTCCACGATGTCCTCGACGATCCGCCGGTGTCGCACCTCCTCGCGCTTGGCCTTCCCGCGGTAGACGAACGCGGAGAACAGGCCGTACCGGATATGAACGTGGCGGCCGAGCATCAGGTTGTCGAGCACGGTCAGGTTGTTGAAGAGCGCGATGTTCTGGAAGGCGCGCGCGAGCCCGAGCCGCGCGATCTCGTCGGGCTCGGCGCCGATGATCTCGTGGCCGAGGAACGAGATCTGACCCGTCTGCGGCCGGTACACGCCGGAGAGGCAGTTCAGGAGCGAGGTCTTGCCGGCGCCGTTCGGCCCGATGATCGCGAGCAATTCCCCATGCCGCACGTCGAACGAGACGCCGGCGAGCGCTTTGACTCCCGCGAACCGGAGCGCAACGTCCTTCACGTCGAGGACCGGCGCGCCGGCGGGCAGATCCACCCGAGCGCCCGTCAAGGCCTCGGAGAGCGGCCTTATGACAGCCATCGCTTGCGCCTTTTGTAGTGCTTCACGTCGCGCAGGGACGTGGCCCGGCCGTCCGTGCGGAAGCCGAGGTAGAACTCGCGCACGTCCTCGTCCTCGCGGAGGGTCTCCGCCGGCTTGTCCATCACGATCTTCCCGGCCTCCATCACGTATCCATGCTGGGCGATCGACAGGGCCATGTTCGCGTTCTGCTCAACAAGTAGTACCGACGTACCCATGTGATTGATCTCTACGATGAGGTCGCGGATCTGCTGCACCACCAAGGGGGCGAGCCCGAGGCTGGGCTCGTCGAGCATCAGATATCGCGGTCCGGCCATCATCGCGCGCCCGATCGCGAGCATCTGCTGCTCGCCACCCGACAGGTATCCGGCGACCTGCTTGCGACGCTGCTCCAGCACCGGGAAAAGGCTGTAGGCGCGCGCGATGCGGTCCTTCGCTTCGGCGGGGCTCGTGTAGCCCCCGACCTTGAGGTTCTCCTCGACGGTGAGCTCGACGAAAACGCGCCGGCCTTCCATGACCTGGCCGATCCCGGCACGCACGATCTCAGGGGGGTCCAAGCCGTCGATCCGCTTGCCGTCCAGGGTGATCGTCCCGCGCGTGATCTCTCCGCGGTGGACGTCGAGCAGGCCGGTGATCGCCCGGAGCATCGTGGTTTTGCCGGCGCCGTTCGTGCCGAGCAGCGCGACGATCGACCCTTCGGGAACGCTGAGGCTGGCACCTCGAAGTCCGAGGATCGCGTCCTCGTAAACGACTTCGAGATTCTCTATCGAGAGGATCTGCGACCCCCTATGCTCACCCGGCTCGTGCGTTGCCACGCTCTTTGTACTGCGGGCGGCACCGCCTGCGCTACGGGCGAGGATAACCCGCGGCACGGCCTGCGCCCCCAGGCCGCGGGTACGCTACGGGCCCATGAGCGAGGGATCGCCCGTCGAGGAAGCGTTTCGCCCGCTTCCGTCCCATTACCGGCGCTGCTTCGGCTGCGGCGAGGACCATCCCACCGGTTTGCACATGCAGGTTGTCGGTTCGGGCGCGACGGTCCGCGGATCTTTCCTCGTCACCGAGCACCACCAGGGCGCGCCCGGGCTCGCGCATGGCGGCGTGATCGCATCAGCTTTGGACGAGGCGATGGGGTTCCTGATCTACCTTGCCGAGAAGCCGGCGGTGACCGCGCACCTCGAGGTCGACTACCGCAAGCCCGTCCCGATCGGGTCGCGGCTGGAGCTCGAGGCGCATCTGGACAAGGTCGACGGGCGGAAGTTGTACGCGTCCGTCACCGGCCGGGTCGACGGAGACGTCCACGTCGAAGGCCATTCGCTCTTCCTGGTGGTGGGCGTCGAGCACTTCCTCCCACACATCGAGCGCGCCGGCGAAACATGGGTGCGCCCCTACAACCCGTGACCGTCCGGCTCGTCGACCTCGAACCCGGCGATCCGCGCCTGGCGTCCGACATGCTCCCCGTCCTGCTCGAGCTCCGGCCGCACCTCACCCAGGAGTCGTTCGCCGCGATCTACGCCGAAGGTCACCCGCAGGGGCTCCGCTACACGGCGGCGTTCGACGGCGATCGCTGTGTCGGTGTCGCCGGCTGGCGGCTGGTCGCGACGACGTTCGCGGGACGCAAGCTCTACGTGGACGACCTGGTGACGACGTCGGATTCACGGTCGACCGGAGTCGGGAAGGCGTTGATCGAGGAGCTAACCCGCCGGGCGCGAGACGCCGGTTGTTCGGTGATCGA
>JBKKCR010000197.1:0-24295 GCA_046712825.1 Actinomycetota bacterium
AGGAACGGCTCGATGCCCATCTCGAGGAGCCGCGAGACGGCGGAAGGCGCGTCGTTCGTGTGCAGCGTCGAAAGGACGAGGTGGCCGGTCAACGCCGCTTCCACGGCGATCTGGGCGGTCTCCCGGTCGCGGATCTCGCCGATCAGCACGACGTCGGGGTCGGAGCGCAGGATCGAGCGCAGCGCGCTGGCGAAGGTCAGGCCGGCCTTGTTGTTGATCTGGATCTGGTTCACGCCGGCGAGCCTGTACTCGACGGGATCCTCTACGGTGATGATGTTCCGCTCGGCGGTGTTGATGATGTTCAGCGCCGCGTAGAGCGTGGTCGACTTGCCCGAGCCGGTCGGCCCGGTTACGAGGATCATGCCGTAGGGCTTGCGGTACGAGAACTCGAAACGCTCGAAGTTGTGGTCGCTGAAGCCGAGGTCCTGCAGATTGAGCAGAACGCTGGATTTATCGAGGATCCGGATCACGACCTTCTCGCCGTGGACGGTCGGCAGGGTCGCGACACGAAGGTCGATGGCCTTCCCGCCGACGACGAGACCTACTCGCCCGTCCTGCGGGATCCGTCGTTCGGCGATGTTGATGTCGCTCATGATCTTGAGCCGCGAGATCACTCCGGACTGGATCGACTTCGGAGACCGCATGACTTCGTGCAGCACTCCGTCGATCCGGTAGCGGATGCGGACGTCCTTCTCCTGCGGCTCGATGTGGATGTCCGACGCGCGCTCCCCCACGGCCTGAGTGATGAGCAGGTTGACGAGCTTGACGATCGGAGCGTCTTCCACGAGCTCGCGGGTCTTCGCGAGATCCTCGAGCTCGTCGGATTCCTCGGCCGCCGCCCCGACGATGTCCTCGACGGATTGATCGAGCCGGTGGAATCGCGCGATGGCACCGTAGATGTCGGAGCGGGTGGCGACGACGGCTTTGATCTCAAGCCCGGTGATCGTCCGGATGTCGTCGAGAGCGAAGACGTTGGCCGGATCGCTCATCGCGACGACTAGCTTGGAATCCTCGTAGCCGATCGGTAGCGCCGAGTAACGCTTGGCGAGCGCGTCGGAGATCAACGCCGCAGCGGCCGGATCGACCGGGTAATCGGCCAGATCGACGAACGGCAGACCGATCTGCTTGGCCAGCGCCGAGACAAGGTCTTGCTCCACGACGAACCCGAGGTCGATCAGGACCCGCCCGAGCGACTTCCCCGAGTGGGCCTGCTCGCTGGTCGCCTCCTCGAGCTGCTCGTACGTGACGAGCCCTTCATCGAGGAGAACCTCACCGAGTTGTCTGCGCTTCTTGGACATGGGCTCTCGCTCTATCCGGGGAGCCGGCGCGCAGATGCGCGTCCTCCCCGGCCCCCGTCGCAACGCACGGACCATCGCCGCCGGATTTCGGCGGTTATCCCTGGTATCGGCCGTCGGGGAGCCACCCTGGAGGACGCCCGGTCATCACGGCCGGAACGCCCGGAGATCCGGTCAGCGGGAACGAAGGTGGATCCGCTGCTCCTGACGTGTGGCGGGAGCCATCCGTCGACCCTTCGGCCGCAAGGGCCTCTGCTCGCCCAGTTCGCGCAAGAGCTCGGCCGGATCGAGGCCGTCCTCCGGTGCGTCCGATTCGTCCTCCGCGGCCGGCGATCCCGCTTCGTCCTTCTCATAGCCAGTACCGCCGTCGTCCGAGTCCTCTTCCGCGCTTACGTCGTCTGCGCCTTCGTCCTCGTCGTAGCTCTCCGGTTCGGCGTCGCCGGCCGTGGGCGAGCCTTGAAGCTCCAGCAGACCGGCGTTGGACATCGCAAGCAGGGCGGTTGCGGCGGAGAATTCCGACGCCCCGGCTTCATGTGCGATCTCTCGGAGGGACCGTCGGCCATCGAACAAGATGGCGATGTGCCATTCGAGCGGGGTCAGCGTTATCTCGGCGCTTCCGGACGGGAGCAATGCCGACATCTCGAGCGGCCCATCAAGCGATCCCACCGCGTCAAGGATCTTCCGCCACTCCGCTCGCCGGCGACCGACGGCTTTGAGGAAGTCTTCGACCGACTGGCGCATCGGCCCGGAGACCGGCTCGAGCTCGAGCGCGAAGTCCCCGGCACCGCCGTCCATGAGCCGCATCGCGGCGTCGACCACCCCATCCGGATCCTCCGCCGCGAAGTCGTCGACGACGGCTCCTGCGACGTTGCCGTCGACGAGCAGGACCCTTCCGCCGTCGACTTGACGGTAGATGTTGACGGCGCCGGTCGCACCGGAACGAGCGACGAAGCGCAGGACGTCGGCCAGCGCGAACAGCTCGAGGTTGCCGCTCAGCATGTCGTCTCTCCCTCGCTCATCCGGGGCAGCTTCGAAGATGCACGAACGGCCCCGCAGCCGGGTGGCTCATCCGGAGATGTCGGCAAGCGGACGGGTTCGCTTGATAAATAGGGACGTCAGCGAACGGCCGCGGCCATCGCCTCGAAGGGCGCGGCGACTCCCGTCCACGCCTCGAACGCCAGCGCGGCCTGATGTAGGAGCATCCCGAGCCCGTTGAAGGCGCGAGCTCCCTGTTTGGTGGCGATTCGAACCAGTTCGGTCGTCTCCGGGTGATAGATGAGGTCGACGACGATCTGACCGTCTCGCACCGCGCCGGCGTCGAGCGGCAGCGACGAGTCGTCGCGACCGATGGGGGTGGCGTTGACGATCAAGTCGGACTCCCCGGCGATCTCGGATCGGGATCCCCACGGGGCCGTGCGCGCCCCCGACACCGCGGCCACCTCAGCGGCTTGCGCGTCCCGCCGGGCGGTTACCGTGACCTCCATGCCGGCGTCCGTCATCGATGTGACGACTCCGCGCGCCGCGCCGCCGCCACCGAGCACGACCGCCCGCATCCCATCCGGCTTCACCGATACGTCTCGTTCCAGGAAGCGCATGAAACCGGGCCCGTCGGTGTTCGTGCCGATCAAATGTTCCCCGTCGGCGACGATCGTGTTGACGGCGCCGACCCGCTCGACATCATGGGTCAAGCCGTCGAGGTGCGCGATGACCGACTGCTTATGCGGCATCGTGACGTTCAATCCGGATATCCCCAGGCCGCGCATCCCCTGGATGGCTTTCCCGAGCGCGTTCGGATGAACGGGGAACGCGACGTAGACCCAGTCCAGACCGGTCGCGGAGAAGGCGGCGTTATGGATCGCCGGCGAGAGGCTCGCTTCGACCGGCCAGCCGATGATCCCGGCCGCCCGCGTGGCACCCGAGATCGGCCTTATCATCGCGAATTCTTCAGACGGAGGAACTCTTCGTAGGTTTCCGCGAACCCGTGCTCTCCCTTGTCATTGATCAGCACGTAGTACAGCCAATCCCCGTTCTCGGGGTTCAACGCTGCCTGGATCGATTCGAGGCCCGGGCTCGCGATCGGTGCGGGCGGTACCCCATCGATGAGATAGGTGTTGTACGGCGAGGAGAACTGATAGTCCTCCACCAACAGCGGCTGCTTGTACGAACCGGTCTTGAGATAGATCCCGTACTGCACCGTCGCATCGATCTGCAATCGCATCGGCTTTGCGAGCCGGTTATAGATCACGCGTGAGATCTTGCCCCGGTCTTGAGGAACCCTCGCCTCGCGCTCGATCATGCTCGCGATGATCAGAACCTGGTACGGCGTCACGCCGAGCTTGTCGGCCTTGGACCAGTCGAGCGCGGCGGTCTCTTTCTCGAACTGGCCGTGGAGGCGTTCGACGACCTGAGCAACGGTTGTCCCCTTGATGAAATCGTAGGTCTTCGGGAACAGCGTCCCTTCGAGATTCTTAGTGTTACGCGGGAGGGTCGGCAGCGTGTGCTTGCCGTTCGTCACTTCTGCGAGGAACTCCGTCGCCGGTATCCCGACGACGCGCTCGAGGATCTGGGCGATCTCCCGGACGGTTTTCCCTTCCGGGATCGTGACACGGGTGAACTCGACCGCCGGGCCTTTCTCGAGGAGCGCGAACACCGTCGAGTAGCTCATCCCCTCGCGGAAATCGTACTGCCCCGGCTTCAGGCTCCCCGCGCTGCCACGGAAACGCGCGTACAAGCGGAACACCCACGCCGCCTCGATCACGCCGGCACGTTCGAGCTGCGCCGCGATCTCGGATGCCGAGGAACCCGGCTCGATGACGACGGAAACCTCGCCCCCATCGCTGCCGGACCCGCCGGCCGCGTTCAACACGTATCCGGCGAAGGCTCCCATCGGGACCAGCAGCAGCAGAAGGAAGAGGACCAGCTTCCCGAGCGGAGTTACCCTGGAGCGCCGGCGCCGCGGCGGCTCGGGAGCCTGCGCTTCTGATACCGGGGGCTCGACGATGGTGGTCATCGCCTCCCTTCCTTCGCCGGTCTGCCGGCGTCGAGGTAGCTTTGCAACATCACCGTTGCGGCGAGTTTGTCGATCACCGTCCGGCGTTTGCGCCTGCGCACACCCGCCCCGACCAGCGTCCGTTCGGCTTGCACGGTCGTGAGCCGCTCGTCCCACAGCACGACCGGAAGGCCCGCTTCGTTCCGCATAGCCTCGGCGATCTCGCGCGCGCGGATCGCTGCGGGCCCTTCGTTCCCGTCCATCCGCAGCGGGTGCCCGATCACGATCTCGGTCGCGTCCTCCTCGCGGGCGACCGCCACGACGGCGGGAACGAGCTCGTCGCCGGTCGCGGTGAGGACCCGCAGCGGCTGTGCGATCCCGACGACCTCGACCGAGATACCGGTCCGATCCGTTCCGACGTCGACGCCCAGCGCTCTGCTCATGATCCCAGGGCGCGGCGGGCTTCATCGGTGGCGATGCGCACCGCCTCGCCGACGCCCTCTGGGCGGTTGCCGCCGCCGGTCGCCAGATCGTCCTTACCACCCGCTCGGCCGCCGATCGCCTCCGCCGCGCCCTTCGCGAGGGCCGGCGCTTTGACGCCGCGACCGACCAGCTCCTTGGAGACGGCGACGGCGATACCGGCTTTCCCGTCGGCTCCGGACGCGAGCGCGACGATCGCCGGTCCGCGTACGGCTTCGCGAACCGCGACCGCGAGCGATCGCAGGTCGCTGACGCCGACGCCCGGCACCTCGGCCGCGACGATCGCGGCGTCGCCGACGTGCTCGGCTTTCGCGGCGAGCGACCCGGCCAGATCCTTGACGTCTCCCTTGCGCGACCGTTCCATCTCCGAACGGGCGGCCTTGAGGTCGTCGAGGATCCGGCGAACCTTGTCGGCCGCCTCGTCGGGCGTGCCGCGCACTAGGGTCGCGATCTGCTCCAGGAGCATCCGGTCCCCTCGGTACCCTGCGATCGCCTCCGCGCCGGTCAGCGCCTCTACGCGGCGCATGTTCGAGCCGATCGACGCTTCGCCGAGGATCTTGACCAGCCCCACCTGGCTCGTGTGCGTCACGTGCGTCCCGCCGCACAGCTCGATCGAGTAATCGCCTATCTCGACGACGCGAACGACGTCTCCGTACTTCTCTTCGAAGAGCATCATCGCGCCGATCGTGTTCGCTTCCTCACGGGTTGTTTCGTAGGGACGGACGAGGTCGTCCGAGAGCAGACGGCTGTTCACGGTGTCCTCGATCTCGGCGAGGAGATCTCGCGGAACCGGCTCCATGTGCGGGAAGTCGAAGCGAAGGCGTCCGGCGTCGACCAGCGAGCCCGCCTGACGCGCGTGCGGCCCGACCGCGCCGCGCAAGGTCGCGTGCAGCACGTGTGTCGCCGTGTGGCTCCGCGCGATCGCGCCACGTCGATGCGCGTCGACCGCCGCGTGTACGTCTGAGCCGGCGACCGCTTCGCCCTGGCGAACGCGGGCGCGATGCACGAACAGCTCGCCGAGAGCCTCCTGCGTGTCGAGCACCTCGAGCTTCGCACCGCCGGCGGTGATGATGCCGGAGTCACCGACCTGACCGCCTCCCTCGGCGTAGAACGGTGTCGCGTCGAGGACGACCTCGATCTCCTCGCCTTCGACCGCAGCCGCGACGCGTTCGCCGTCGCGAACGAGCCCCACGAGCATCCCGTCGGACTCCAAGCGCTCGTAGCCCAGGAACTTCGTCGGACCGCGTTCGGTCAGGATCTCGCGCAACGCTTTCTCGCTGGATGCGATCTCGCGCTTTGTCGCCCCGCGGCCGCGCTCCTGTTGCTCGCGCATAAGGGACGAGAACTCTTCCTCATCGACCTCCATGCCGGCCTCGCGCGCGATCTCGAGCGTGAGCTCGAGCGGGAAGCCGTAGGTGTCGTGGAGCTTGAACGCCGTCTTGCCAGACACGCGGGAAGCGCCGCCTTTCCTGGCGCCCTCCATCTCGTCGTCGAGCAGCGTGATTCCCTTGCTGAGCGTGTTCCGGAACTGATCCTCCTCGGCCGCCGCGGCGCCGGCGATCATGTCCTTGCTGGAGACGATCTCGGGATAGGCGTCGCCCATCGTGGTGACGACCGCGTCGATGAGGTTCGTCATGACTGGCTCACGGATCCCGAGGATCCGTGCGTGGCGGACGGCTCGGCGGATGACGCGTCGCAGGACGTAGCCGCGGCCCTCATTCGAGGGGAAGACGCCGTCGCCGATCAGGAAGGTCGCGAAGCGCGCGTGTTCGGCGAGGATCCGGATGGAGACATCGGTCTTCTCGAGCGGCTCGTAGGTGGCTTGGTACTTCACCCCGGCGAGCTGCTCCGCTCGCTCGATGATCGGCTTGAACACGTCGGTCTCGTACGCGCCGGGAACCTTCTGGAGGATCGCTGCGAGGCGCTCCAACCCGAGGCCGGTGTCGACGTTGCGTTGCGGCAGCGGCTGCACGGGCTCGCCGGTGCCGTCGACCTGGAACTCGGTGAAGACGAGGTTCCAGTACTCCATGATCCGGTCGCCGGGCACGAATCCGTCAACCTCGCCGTACTCGGGACCGCGGTCGTAGTAGAGTTCCGAGCACGGGCCGCCGGGTCCGGCGACCCCCATCCACCAGAAGTTGTCTTCCCTGCCCATGCGGATGATGCGCTCGGGCGGAAGGTACGACCGCCAGATCTCGGCCGCCTCGTCGTCCTGCTCGTAGACCGTCGCCCAGATGCGTTCCGGGTCGAGGCCGAAGCCGTCGAGCGACAGCTCCCACGCCCACCGGATCGCGTCGGACTTGAAGTAGTCGCCGAACGAGAAGTTGCCGAGCATCTCGAAGAAGGTTTGATGCCGCGCATCGAGCCCGACGAGATCGATGTCGGTGGTGCGGGCGGACTTCTGACACGAGGCCGCGCGCGGGAACTCGATGGGCTTCTTGCCGCTCAGGTACGGGATGAACTGGACCATCCCTGCGGTGGTGAGCAGCGGGGCGGACGGATCCTCGGGGACGAGCGACGACGACGAGACGACCCGGTGGTCGCGCTCGCGGAAGAACTCGAGGAACGTACGCCTGATGTCGGAGACCTTCATCGGCCCCGATTCTAAGCGAGGGAAGCGGTGCGGGCGGGGCGGTTTGAGAGGGTCCTGCTAGGCCGGGTCGAGCCCCAGCTCTTCACGGAGTTCTGCCTCGCGGACGATCATCTCCTGGCGTCCCGCCTCGATCGCGTCGCGAAGCCGCTCCCCCAGGCCCGAGGCGTAGGAGCCGGCCTCGCGCGCAAGGTTCGGCGGGGAGTAGCGCTCCTTGGTGCGGTTCGCCCAGCGGACGACGGCGACGCCGACCGTGACGCCGATGCCTATCCCGACGAGGCCCCAGAAGACCCGCTTCACTACCCTTTCTCCTTGAGCTTGCCGGTCGCACGACGGGCGCCGGCGAAGAACGCCAGCCCTTTCACGAGCGGGTTCGTGACCGCGGCCTTCACCGTGTGGGAGATCGTCTCGACGTTGTGGGCCACGGTCTGCGCGGAAGCCATGATGGAATCGACCCGCTCGATCTCGTGGTTGACGCCCTTCACCGTGTTCCCGACCTCATGGATCAGGGGAACGGTCTCTTGGGTCACGCCGTCGATGAGCTCCTTCATGCTCGACACGACCCGGAAGAGGTTCAGGACGAGGATCGACACCACGATCACCGCGAGGGCGAAGAAAGCGGCGATGACGATCACGGCGTAATCGGTTGCTTTCAGGGCGGCGATCGCTGCCGTCATTACTCCCCCTAGTCCTCGGCGTCCTGATCCCCGCCTACCCCACGCTCCGGCTTCCAGTACTTCTTTCCTTCGAAGCCCTCGGGCATGTAGGTCTGCTCGACCTGTGCCCCGGGGTGGGCGTGCGGGTATTTATACCCCTCCCCGTGCCCGAGAGCCTTGGCGCCGGGATAATGCGCGTCGCGCAGGTGGCCCGGAACGGAGCCCTGACCTTCCTTCTCGACGTCGGACATCGCGTCCCCGATGGCGCGGATCACCGCGTTCGACTTCGGGGCCGTCGCGAGATAGACGACCCCCTGCGCGAGGTTGAGCTGTACCTCCGGCAGACCGACGTACTCGACCGCCTGTGCGGCTGCGGTCGCGACGACGAGCGCCATCGGATCGGCCTGACCGACGTCCTCGGAGGCGAAGATCACCATCCGCCGTGCGATGAATCGCGGGTCCTCGCCGGAATGGATCATGCGCGCGAGCCATGCGAGCGCCGCGTCGGGATCGGAGCCGCGCATGGCCTTGATGAATGCGGAAACGATGTCGTAGTGCTGATCACCGGCCCGGTCGTACCGGACGAGACGCTGGCGGAGCGCTTCCTCGACGTCTCCCACGGCGAGCGCTCCGTCGCCGCGCGCCGTCGCGCGGTCGGCCGCAGCCTCGAGCGCGTTCAGCGCCACCCGAGCGTCGCCCTCGGCCTTGCCGGCGAGGTGATCGAGCACTTCGTCGCTCGCGCGCACCCGGCCGCTCAGCCCTCGCTCGGGTTCCGCGACCGCTCGCTCGAGGATCGCGCGCACCTCTTCCCGGGTCAGCGGCTCGAGCCGGAACAGCAGGCTCCGCGACAGCAGCGGCGAGGTAACGCTGAAGAACGGGTTCTCGGTCGTCGCTCCGATGAAGACGACCCATCCGGCTTCGACCCCCGGCAGCAACGCATCCTGTTGCGTGCGGCTGAATCGGTGGACCTCGTCGATGAACAAGATCGTTCGACGTCCGGCGCCTTGGAGCCGCTCGCGTGCCTCGGCCATCACGGCGCGGACGTCCGCGACGCCGGAGGTCACCGCCGACAACTGCTCGAAATGGGCGCTGGTGGCCTCGGCGACGATGTGGGCAAGCGACGTCTTCCCGGTTCCGGGCGGTCCGTACAGCAGCACGGAGCGGAGCTTGTCTTCCTCGATCAGCCCGCGCAGGACGCTGCCCGCCCCGAGGAGGTGGGACTGCCCTATCAGCTCGTCGAGGTTCCGCGGGCGCATCCGGGCGGCGAGCGGCGCGGAAGCGCCGGCGGGCCCGGGCGGTCCACTCTGGGCCCCCGTGCGGCCGGGCGGGCGTCGGCCGCGCTTGGCGCCGGCGCCGCCTCCGCCGAACAGCGTCGGCTCGGATCCGGGAGCAGGGTTCATGGCTCGATCGTCTTTATCCCCAACTCCCGCAGCGCCTTCGCGTCGACCGGCGTGGGCGCTCCGGTCAGCGGGTCGACCCCCGACTGGATCTTCGGGAACGCGATCACCTCTCGGATCGAGTCGCGGCCGGCCATCAGCATCGCGATGCGATCGATCCCCAGTGCGATGCCGCCGTGCGGCGGCGGGCCGTACGCGAAGGCCTCGAGCAGGAAGTCGAACTCGGACGGATCCCGCTTCAGCGCCTCGAGCACCCGCTCCTGCACGTCGCGACGGTGGATACGGATGCTGCCCCCACCCAGCTCGATGCCGTTCAGAACGAGGTCGTACGCCCGGGCCTTCACGGCGCCCGGATCGTCGGTCATCTGCTCGATCGACCCCTGTGGCGATGTGAACGGATGGTGGACGGATACCCAGCGCTGATCCTCTTCGTCCCATTCGAACAGCGGCGGGTCGGTCATCCAGAGGAAGCTCCAAAGGCCTTCCGGGACGAGACCTCGCTCCGCCGCGATGTGCGTACGCAATGCGCCGAGCACCGTCCGCGCGACCGGCGTGGCGTCGGCGACCACGAGCGCGATATCGCCGTCCATTACCCCGAGCGCGGATCGCAACTCGGCTGCTTGCGGCTCGGTCACGAACTTGGCGAGGGGAGAGTCGACGCCCTCCTTCGTGAACCGGAACCAGGCGAGGCCTTTCGCGCCACGTTCCATCGCGAGCTGCTCCAGCCGCTTGAGGTCGGTCTTGGTCATCTCGCCGACCCCGCGAACCCCGATGCCGAGGATGGAACCGTCCGATCCCATGACCTTCTTGAAGATGCCGAGCGTCGTGTCGGCGAACACCGGCTGCAGATCGGTGAGCTCCATCTCGTAGCGGAGGTCGGGCTTGTCGCTGCCGTACCGGCGCATGCACTCGTCGTACGTGAGGCGCGGGAACGGCGGTTCGAGGTCGACGCCGAGCAGCTCGCGCCACAGCGAGACCATCAGCGCCTCCGTCAGATCCTGTACGTCCGGCTCCTCGACGAACGACATCTCGAGGTCGAGCTGGATGAACTCGAGCTGCCGGTCGGCGCGGAGGTCCTCGTCCCGCCAGCAGGGTGCGATCTGGTAGTAGCGCTCGAAGCCCGACACCATGAGCAGCTGCTTGAAGAGTTGCGGCGACTGCGGAAGCGCGTAGAACGATCCGCGCTGGAGGCGGCTCGGGACGAGGAAGTCGCGTGCTCCCTCCGGCGTCGAACGCGTTAGCGTTGGGGTCTGGATCTCGGCGAAGCCGCGCTCGTCGAGGAAGTTCCTGATGCCGCGGGTGACGCCGTGGCGCAGGCGCAGGCCTCGCTGCATGATCGGACGACGAAGGTCGAGGTAGCGATATCGCAACCGCGTCGTCTCGTCGGCCTCCAGGTCGTCCTCGATCACGAACGGCGGCGTGAGGCTCTCGGAAAGCACCTCCAGCCCGGAGGCACGCACCTCGATCTCGCCGGTGGGAAGCTTGGGGTTCTCGGTGCCCGGCTTCCGTTTGGCGACCGTGCCGGTTATCAGGACGCAGAACTCGCGGTCGATGCCCGAGTGCGCGCGCTCCGCCGCCTCGGGCGCTTGTTGGGGATGGAACACGACCTGCACCGTCCCGGATGCGTCCCGGAGGTCCACGAAGACCACGCCCTTGTGGTCGCGCACGTGATGGACCCAGCCCGCCAGCGTTACCGCCGACCCGTCGTGCTCGGCCCTGAGCTCTCCAGCCCCGTGCGTGCGCATCATCGGAGGCGCTCCCCCATCCGCACGGCGACGGCGTCGAGCGGGACGGCCTCTTGCTCGCCGGAGGTCATCTCGCGCAGGGTGACGGTGCCGGCCTCGCGCTCGGCGGAGCCGATCAGCGCCGCGAAGCGCGCGGCGAGCTTGTCGGCAACCTTGAGGTTGTTCTTCAAAGACCGCTCGACGTACGGCAGGTCCGCCGCGAGCCCGGCCTCGCGGATCGCCCGGACGAGACCGATCGCCAGTGGCCGTTCCTCGTTGGAAAGCGGCACCACGTAACAGTCGAGACGCGCGCCACGCGGCGCCGAGCCGGCGGCCTCCTGTGCCATCAAGATGCGGTCGACGCCCAGGCCGAAGCCGATGCCGGGCAGCCGGGGTCCGCCGAGCTGCTCGACGAGTCCGTCGTACCGGCCGCCGCCGCCGAGCGCGTTCTGCGCCGCATCGAGCGCGGCCGATTGGTACTCGAACGTCGTGCGCGTGTAGTAATCGAAGCCGCGCACGAGACGCGGCGCCGGCGTGAACGAGATCCCCGCGTCCTTCAGGTAGCCCTTCACGGCGTCGAGGTGCTCGCGACAGCCGTCGCACAGGAACTGATCGAGCGTCGGCGCATCGGCGAGGATCTTCTGATCGCGCTCGACCTTGCAATCGAAGACGCGCAGCGGGTTCGTATCCATCCGCCGTTGGCAGTCGGCGTCGAGCTCCTCGCGGTGCTTCGACAAGAACTCCTTCAGCGCCGGCACGTATCGGCCACGGCATTCGTCGCCGGGGTGACCCATGCTGTTGAGCAAGAGCGAGACCTCGCCGGCGTTCGCGGCCTCGAGCACGCGCAGTCCGGTCTCGACCACCTCCGCGTCGAGCGCAGCATCCTCCGAGCCTACCGCCTCGATGCCGAGCTGGAAGTGCTGGCGATACCGGCCCTTCTGCGGCCGCTCGTAGCGGAACATCGGCGCCGCGTAGTAGAGCTTCACCGGAAGCGGGGCGTCGTGCAGATGGTGCGTGACGATCGCGCGCATCACCGGCGCCGTTCCTTCGGGGCGGAGCGTGAGCGAGTGCCCGCTCCGATCATCGAACGTGTACATCTCCTTCGTCACGATGTCGGTCGCTTCGCCGATGCCGCGAGTGAAGATCTCGGTCGCCTCGAACTCCGGAGTGATGATCCGCCGGTACCCGGCTCGCTCGAAGATCGCCGACGCCTCGCGCTCGAGCGATGCCAGCCGTTCCGAGAGCGGGGGCAGCAGATCGCGCGTGCCGCGCGGCGGCTGCGGTGCCGTCATAGGCCGAGCAGACGCGGCAGCTCGCCGCTCGCGTCGGCGAGGACGAACGGGTTCGTCCGGCGCTCGATCCCCACGGTCGTCTCCGGGCCGTGTCCGGACAGGATGACCGTGTCGTCGTCCAGCGGGAGCACGACGCGTCGGATCGACTCCATCAACTCGTCGAGTGAGCCGCCTGGGAAATCGGTCCGTCCGATCGAGCCCTGGAAGATCAGGTCGCCGGAGAAGAGGATGCCGTTGGTCAGGAACACGCAATGGCCCGGCGTGTGCCCGGGAGTGTGCCGCGTCTCGAGCTCGAGGTCCCCGAACGCGAAGCGGTCGCCGTCGGCGAGGTCGCGGACGTCCGCCGGCGTCTCGACCTGCATCTTCCCCATGCCCATCCGCCCCAGCGCCGCGCCGGGGTCGTCCAGCATGTAGCGGTCCTCCGGATGGATGTACGCGGGCACGCCGGCGGTGTTCGCGACCTCGGCGGCGTTCCAGATGTGGTCGATGTGGCCGTGCGTGAGGAGCACCGACTTCAGCGTCAGGCCGAGCGCGGCGAGCCGCTCCGCGATGAGCGGCGCGGCGTCCTGACCGGGGTCGATGACCACCGCGGCGTCGCCGGCTTTCGCGGCGGCGATGTAGGTGTTCGAGGCGAAAACACCCAGCGTGTAGCCCTCGACGATGCGCTGGTCCTCCATATCGCGGGGCATCCTATCGCCTGGATCATCGGAGAGGGCGCGCTCATCCGCCTGCTCGTGCAGGCCTTCGAACTCCCCGTTGGGCCCTCCAGTTGCGTTTGGGGGTGCTATACACGCTGAAACGCAACAGTGATGTAGGCCGTGTTGCGTTTGCGCTTGCTATACGACCGGAAGGCCATCAGGACGCGTTCGGCAGACGCGGGCTCCCCCGTGCTAGAAGCCCTTCTCGGAATCGAGAAGGATCGTCACCGGGCCGTCGTTGATCAGCTCAACGTCCATCATCGCGCCGAACCGGCCCTCTGCGACGGTCACGCCCGCGTCGCGCAATGCATCAGCTACGGCGCGGACGAGCGGCTCCGCCTGCTCCGGGCGGGCGGCATCGACGAACGAGGGTCGCCGGCCCTTGCGGGCGTCGCCGTGCAAGGTGAATTGCGAGACGACGAGCACGGCTCCCCCGACGTCTTCCAATGAGCGGTTCATGTTCTGCTCGTCGTCGGGAAAGATCCGCAGGCCTCGGAGCTTTTCAGCGAGCCACGTCGCGTCGGCTTCTGCGTCTCGCACCCCGACGCCGACCAGCACGACGAGCCCTCGGCCGATCTCGCCCACGGCCTCGCCGTCGACGCGCACGCACGCGCGCGAGCATCGCTGGACGACGGCGCGCAAGAGCGCGTCAGTTGCCGGCTCGGCTGCCGGCCCGGCCGGGTACGATCCGGTACGCGTCGAACACCGCATCCACCCGCTTCACCGACGCGATGATGTGCTCGAGGTGCGCCGGGTCGGCCAGCTCGACGGTGAACTTGAGTGCGGCGGTGCGGGTCTTGGGGTTGGTCATCGAGGACGTCGACAAGATGTTCACGCCGAGGTCTGAGATCGTGGTCGCGACGTCGCGCAGGAGCTTGGTTCGGTCCAGCGCCTCGACGAGGATCGCGACCTGGAACGTCGTCGGCCGTTGCGAATCCCACGAAACCTCGAGCAGCCGCCCCGCCTCGGCGGCCAGCGCTTTCCCGTTGGGGCAGTCGGCGCGGTGCACCGACACGCCGCGGCCACGGGTAACGAAGCCGATGATCGTGTCCCCCGGCACCGGTGTGCAGCAGCGAGCGAGGCGCGCGAGGACGTCGTCGAGCCCCTTCACGATGACGCCGTGCTCCGACGAAGGACGCATGCGCACGGGCGTCGGCACGTTCGCCAGGACGTCCTCCTCCTCCACGACTTCGTGCGCGATCCGCTGCGCGACGGTCGGCGCGGCGACGTGGCCCTCGCCGATCGACGCCTCGAGGGCCTCCACGGAGCGGTGGCCGAGCTCCTTCGCAACGCCGGCCAACGCGTCCGACTTGAGCGTCTCCTGGATCGACAGCCCCTCCCGGCGCAGAGCGCGTATCAGCTCGTCCCGGCCACGCTCCACCGCGTCCTCGCGCCGCTCGCGGCTGAACCATTGGCGGATCTTGCTCCGCGCGCGCGGCGTCGCCACGAGCTTGAGCCAGTCCTGCGACGGGCTGGCGGTCGGAGCCTTGCTCGTCAGCACCTCCACCGTGTCGCCGGTTTCGAGCTGGTAGTCGAGCGGGACAAGCCGGCCGTTCACGCGTCCGCCGATACACCGGTGCCCCACCTCGGTGTGGATCGCGTACGCGAAGTCGATCGGCGTCGATGAACGGGGGAAAGACAGCACGTCGCCCTTCGGCGTGAACACGAACACCTCGTCCGCGTAGAGGTCGATCTTGAGACTCTCCATGAACTCCCGCGGGTCGGAGAGCTCGCGCTGCCATTCGAGCATCTGCTGGAGCCACGCGAGATCCGCCTCACCGCGTCCGGCTTTGCCGTCCTTGTATTTCCAGTGAGCGGAGATGCCCGTCTGCGCGGTGCCGTGCATCGCGTGCGTGCGGATCTGGATCTCGAGCGGTCTGCCGCCGAGTCCGAGGACCGCGGTGTGCAACGATTGATACATGTTGAACTTGGGCATCGCGATGTAGTCCTTGAAGCGGCCGGGGATCGGCCGCCACAGCGCGTGGATCGCGCCGAGCGCCGCGTAGCAGTCCCGCACGTTGTCGACGAGAACGCGGATCCCGACCAAGTCGAAGATCTCTCCGAACTCCTTGCCTCTCACGATCATCTTCTCGTAGATCGAGTAGTAGTGCTTCGGACGGCCGCTGACTTCGGCTTTGATCTTCGTGCGCTTCAGCGCGTCGTCGAGCTCGGAAACGACCCCGCGGAGGAGCTCATCGCGCTCCGGCTGGCGTTCCTCGACCATGCGGACGATCTCATCGAACTGCTTCGGGTACAGGGTGGCGAACGAGAGGTCCTCGAGCTGCCAGCGGATCTGGTGGATGCCCAGCCGGTTCGCCAGCGGCGAGAAGACCTCGAGCGTCTCGCGGGCCTTCGCTTCCTGCTTGTCGCGCGGCATGTGGCCGATGGTCCGCATGTTGTGGAGGCGATCGGCGAGCTTGATGTAGAGGACGCGGATGTCCTTCGCCATCGCGAGCATCATCTTGCGGATGTTCTCCGCCTGATGCTGTTCGCTCGTGCGGAACTCGATCTTGTCCAGCTTGGTGAGCCCGTCGATGATCAGCCGGACCTCGGCGCCGAACTCGCCTTCGATGTCGTCGAGCGTCAGCGGGGTGTCCTCGACCACGTCGTGGAGGAGCGACGCGACGATCGTGGTCGTGTCCGGCCACAGGTCCGACATGATGTTCGCGACGGCGAGCGGATGCTCGATGAACTGCTCGCCCGACGCGCGGAACTGGTCTCGGTGCGACTGGGCGGCGTACTCGTACGCTTTCTGGATGAGCTTCGCGTCGGCTTTGGGACTCGTGGCTTTGAGGCGCTTCAGGAGGGCGTCGAGGCCGTGGTCGGGTGAGATCTCGACCGGCCGGAGGCGGGAGAGGACCCCGCGGCGCTTTCCGCCGTCCTCGGGCGCGAAACGCTCCTCCATGGTGGAGATTGTAGAGGAACGATCACCGCGCGGACGGGGGCCCGCCCCGAAGGTCGGGGATCTACCAGCCGCGGCGGCTGGCTCGGGCGAGCAGCCAGAGGCCGGACAGCGCGACGGCTATCCCGAACCAGGGCACATCGCCCCCGTAGACGAGATCGCCGATGCCGACGCCGATCAAGACCGCTCCGAGGACCCAGCTCAGGATCCCGGCGTGCCAGCCGCGGAGCCGCTGGTACAAGGCCGAGCCGAGCAGGATCGCCCCGAACCCCAGCGGGGTGAGGCCTTCCGGCTGGTCTTTGTCGGGCCAGATGAGCATCGCACCCAGCCAGAGCACGAGCAGCGCAGTGGTGACGCGCTCGACCCGCCGCTCATCCGCGTCCTTGACGTGGATGACCACGGTCCCATCCGGATTCCGGTAGGCGCGCACGAGCCGAAATTGTAGCGCTCCCGAGCCTGCGGGATCTGGGTTCAGTAGGTAAGGAGGCTCAAGACGTCGTAGCCCTTGAGCCGCTCGCGCCCGTTCAGGAAGCCGAGCTCGATCAGGAACGCCATGCCTTGAACCTTCCCGCCCAGCCGTTCGACCAGCCGCGCCGTCGCCAGGGCGGTTCCGCCGGTCGCAAGGACGTCGTCCACGATGGCGACCCGTTCCCCGGGGGTGATGCCGTCGCTGTGGATCTCGAGTGTCTCCTCGCCGTATTCGAGCTCGTAGTTCTCCGAGATCGTCTCCCACGGCAGTTTGCCCTTCTTGCGTACCGGCACGAATCCCGCGCCGAAGTGGTACGCCACGGGCGACGCAACGATGAAGCCACGTGCCTCGACGCCGACGACCTTGTCGATCGTCCCCCGCCCGAACGCAACGACGATCTCATCGATCACGGTGGAGAAGGAGACCTCGTCGGCGAGCAGTGGGGTGATGTCTTTGAAGACAATGCCGGGTTTCGGGAAGTCGGGGACGTCGCGCACCCTGGCGCGCAGGATCTCCTCGGCGTGCCGGGTCACACCTGGCCTACCGACGGCGGCGCTTCCCGCCGCGTCCCCGACGCGCGCGAGGCGGCGGTCGCGATGCCGTGCGGACCTGGGTTCGCGGCATGTCGGCGGTCGGCTCGGGAGCCGATGAGGGAGACGAGGTGGACGCCGCCATACTTGCTTCCGCCGTGGCCGTGGCCGGTTCGGCGCGCACCCCGCTCTGGATCCGCGCGCGGATCTGCCGGTACCGGGGCTCACGCTCTTTCAACCATGCAAGGATCGGCGATGCGACGAAGATGCTCGAGTAGGTACTGACCAGAGCGCCGATGAACATCGCGAGCGCGAGGTCCTTCAGCGTGTCCGCCTTGAAGAGGTAGACGCCGACGAAGAGCAGGCCGGCCACCGGCAGCACCGACGAGAGCGACGTGTTGATCGAGCGGACCAGCACCTGATTGACGGATCGGTTGACCATCTGCGAGTACGACATCTTCGACGCGCTGGTCAGCGCCTCCGAGTTCTCGCGCACCTTGTCAAAGACGACCACGGTGTCGTACAGCGAGAACCCCATGAGCGTTAAGAGCGCGATCACCGTGGCCGGACTGACCTCAAGACCGAGCAGCGTGTAGATCCCGGTCGTTGCGAGGAGGTCGTGGAACAGCGCGGCGAGCGCACCGACGGCCATCTTCCATTCGAATCGCATCGTGATGTACAGGGAGACGAGGACGAGGAACACGATCAGGCCGCGCAGCGCTTTCGTAGACACCTGCCGGCCCCAGCTCGGCCCGACGTCGTTGATGTTGATCTCGTCGGGATCGTTCAGACCCGCGATGGTGGCCAGCTCGCCCTGGACCTCGTTGAGCTTTTCGGTGGCGTCGATCCGCTCCACGCGGACGCGCAGCTCCCGGTCCCCCGCAGCGCTGGTCGAGATCTGCACGTGCGGTGTTCCAAGATCGAACCGTTCGAGCGCGGTCTCGACCTCGTCGACGGTCACGTCGTTCTGGAGCGGCGCGGCGAAGGAGGTGCCGCCCTCGAACTCGAGCGACAGGTTCAGCTTCCGTCCGACCAAGCCTCCAAGGCTGACGCCGATCACGATCAACGACACGAGCGCCCACACCTTCGAGCGGCCGATGATGTCGATGTTGGAGTCGCCCTTCATCAAACGCTTGAGACCGGCGAGCATCAGCGCGCACCTCCCGCCGGCACCGGCGCCTCGCCGACGACGCGACCGATCCCGAGCGTCTTGCTCTCGTTGAAGGTCTTCGTTTGGGCAAGGAGCCATACGGCCGGATGCATGTAGAGATACGAGATGAAGAGATCGAGCGCGGTCGACAACCCGAGCATCAACGCGAACCCGCGGACGCTTCCGACCGCGAGGAAGTAGAGCACGAACGCGGCGAGCGCGGTCACGAGGTCGGCCGCGACGATCGTGCGCCACGCGCTGCCCCAGGCGCGATCCACCGACGCACGAACGCTCTTACCGCTCTGCACCTCGTCCTTCAGCCGCTCGAAGTAGACGATGAATGAGTCCGCGGCGATTCCCAAAGAGACGATGAGCCCGGCGATCCCGGCCAGCGTGAGCGCGAACCCGGCCGTTTCGCCGAGGATGATGACCACCCCTAAGGTGAATCCCGCGTGAAGCAGGATCCCGAGCCAGATCAGCAGTCCCAGGAACCGGTAGAAAAGCGCGACGTAGATGAAGACGATGCCGAGTCCGATCAGCGCCGCGATCAAGCCGCCGTTCAGCGATTCCTTTCCCAGCGTCGGGCTCACGGTGGTGATCGTCGACGGCTCGAACGACACCGGCAGCGCGCCGTAGCGAAGAACGAGGGCAAGCTCTGTGGCCTCGTCCTGGGTGAAGTTGCCGCTGATCGTCGCGGTGCCGCCGGCGATACCTTGGTTGCATTGGACCTCGGTGCCCATCTGCGGGTGGGACTCGACGATCTGGTCGAGGACGATCGCGAGTTGACGCTTCGGGTCGCCATCCGGGTTGCAGGCGAGCTTCCCGGTCACGTCCGTGAACTTCTTCGCGCCGTCGCCGGTGAGGTTGAGGCTGACGCTCCAGGTCAGAGCCCCGCCCGTGGTCGATGGTGGTTCGGCCTTCGCGCCTGCCACGTCCACGCCGCTCAACGCCGCGGGGCCGAGCCGCAACTTTTCCCACTGCGAAGGGGAAAGTTCTGCGCCGGTCGCGGTATCGAACGTCCGTGCGCAATGGACGGCGTCCTTCGACGGATCGTCCTGCTCGGGGAAGCTGGAAAGGTCGGTGCAGTCGGGCGGCGTCGCGGCCTTGAAGGGTTCGGAACCCGTAGGAAGAACCTCGAGGACGGTCCGGAAACGAAGCTGGGCTGTTCTGCCGATGATGTCCAGGGCGGCCTGGCGCTCTTCGACGCCCGGCAACTGCACCAAGACGTTGTTCCCTTGCCGCGAGATGTCGGGCTCGGCGACGCCCAACGCGTCGACTCGATTGCGGATGATGTCGACGGCCTTGTCGATCGAGCCCGAGTCCGCAGATTCATCGGCGGTGAGCACGACCGAGATCCCGCCCTGGAGGTCGAGCCCGAGACGTGGCTCCAACCCGAAGCCCGCGACGATGCCCCAGATGCCGCCGATGAGGACGAGCATCGTGAGCAGAGCCGTGCGGAAGCGGCGGCGTGGGGTCATCGAAGGATGGTCGTGCGCACGGCGGTCATGTGGTGGAGTCGGAGGACTCCTCCTCGTCGGGCGCGTAGATCTTGCGGCGCACGGCGGCGCGCGACATGCGGACCGTCGTTCCCGGCGAGACCTCGATCATGAACGTGTCGTCGTCCAGCGCTCTGATCGTCCCGTAGATGCCGGCGATGGTCTCGACCTCGTCGCCCAACCCGAGGTTCGAGAGGAGCTCCTGTTGCTGGCGCATCCGGTTCTTCTGCGGGCGGATCATGAAGAAGTAGAACACCACGATGAGCAGCAGGATCGGCAGGAAGCTGACGAGCGGATTGGTGTCGGTCTTGGTGTCGCCGGTCGTATCGGTCGTCTGAGCCAGGAGCGTCAAGATCGCGTACACGGGGTCCCTTCCGTAGCAAACCTTGCCCGGGGTCCGGGCCGCGGAACAGTCTAAAGGAGGGTAGGCCCTCCCGCCCGTTGCAAGCCCAGATGCTCGTAAGCGAGGTCGGTGGCCACCCGGCCGCGCGGGGTGCGCTTCACGAAGCCCAGCTGGAGGAGGTACGGCTCGGAGACGTCCTCGAGCGTGTCGGCCTCTTCATGGAGCGCGGCGGCGAGCGTCGACACGCCGACCGGACCGCCCCCGAACTTCTCGACGATCGCCCGGACGAGCGCGACGTCCATCTTGTCGAGGCCGAGCTCGTCGACCTCGAAGACGGCCAGCGCCTCGCGTGCGACGGTCACGTCGACATGCCCGTCGCCGCGCACCTCGGCGAAATCCCGGACCCGGCGCAAGAGCCGGTTCGCGACCCGCGGCGTTCCGCGGGCGCGTCGCGCGATCTCCTTCGCGCCTGCCTCGTCGATCTCGACCTCGAGCAGGCTCGCGCTCCGCCGGACGATGACCTCGAGGTCGTCGGGAACGTAGTAGTCCAGCCGTGCGCTGAACCCGAACCGATCGCGCAATGGTCCCGTGAGCAAGCCGGTACGCGTCGTCGCGCCGATGAGCGTGAAGCGCGGGAGGTCGATCCGGATCGATCGCGCGGCGGGCCCTTTCCCGATGACGATGTCGAGTGCGAAATCCTCCATCGCCGCGTACAGCACCTCTTCGACCGGCCGCGCGAGGCGGTGGATCTCGTCGATGAAGAGCACATCTCCCTGCTCGAGGTTCGTGAGGATCGCGGCGATGTCGCCGGCGCGCACCAGCGCGGGGCCGCTCGTCGAGCGCGTCTCAACGCCGAGCTCGTTGGCGACGATGTGCGCGAGCGAGGTCTTCCCCAACCCCGGCGGCCCGCTGAACAGCAAGTGGTCCGGCGGACGTCCGCGCCCGCGAGCCGCATCGAGGATGAGCCCGACCTGTTCCTTCACCTGCTGCTGGCCGACGAACTCGACGAGCCGACGCGGCCGCAGGGAGACCTCGAAATCCCGCTCCTCCGGGGCCGCTTCGCGATCGAGGATCTCGGTCATCGCGCGTCGAGCTCCTTCAGCGCGGCCTTCAGCATCGCTTGGACGCCGGCCGCTCCGTTGCCATTCGCGGTCGCTTTCGCGGCCGCGACCCGCTCGATCGCCTCCCGCGCTTCGGTCGTGGTGTAACCGAGCTGCAAGAGAGCCGCACGAACCTCGCCGAGTGCCTCGCGCACCGCCGGCGACCCGGCGATCGGTGCCAGATCCGAGTCGCCCGCACCGAGCTTCTCCTTCAATTCCAGGATCATGCGGCTCGCGGTCTTCTTCCCGACGCCGGGTATGAGCGTCAACGCGTCGAGGTCTTCGCCGAGGATCGCCCGCCGCAAAGCGTCGGGCGTGTACACCGACAGCACCGCGAGCCCGCCTTTGGGACCGATCCCGTTGACGCCGATGAGCACCTCGAAGACGTCGCGTTCCTCGGCCGTCGTGAATCCGAACAGCGTCAGCGCGTCCTCGCGGACGTGCAGGTGCGTGTGGAGCCGCACCTTCTCACCGGCTCCCGGGAGTCGCGCGAGCACGGAGACCGGGGCGAGCACGCGGTACCCAACCCCGTTGACGTCGACGAGCGCGCCGTCGGGGTAGGTCTCGACGAGGGTGCCGGCCACGGAACCGATCATCGCGCCGCCGCCTTCACCGCGAGCCGGTATGAGTGCAGATGGCAGATCGCGAGGGCGAGCGCGTCCGATGCGTCCGCAGTGTCGGGCTTCTCGGTCAGCCCCAAGAGCCGGCCGACCATGAACATCACTTGATCCTTGGTCGCGCTTCCGACGCCGACCACCGCCTGCTTCACCTGAAGCGGCCCGTACTCGGTCACCGGGATGCCGCCCTCTGCGGCGACCAGTAGCGCCATGGCGCTCGCCTGCCCGACCCGGATCGCGGTGCGTTGGTTGCGGGTGACGAAAAGCCGCTCCACTGCCATTGCCTCGGGCCGGTGGCGTTCGACGGCCTGGGCGAGCCGGGCGCGGAGGTCGGCCAGCTGCGTTGGGATGTCATCTCCGGCCGCTCGCACGGTGCCGTACTCGAGCGCCTTCAGCTTGCCGCCGGACTGCTCCACTACGGCGAACCCGGCGCGCGTGAGCCCGGGATCGACCCCCATGACTCTCATCCCCGGCCTCCGAACATATGTACGAGGCTAACCCTTGGGAAGGACGGGTTCAAGGAACCAGGAAGTTACAACCGTGTGATTTTAGCCGACCTCGGCCAGGACGGCCTCTGGGATGTCGAAGTTCGCGTAGACGGCCTGGACGTCGTCGTGATCCTCGAGACCATCGATCAGCTTGAGGACCGACCGCGCGTCGCCCCCGTCCACCGGCACGCTGTTCTGCGGGATCAGAGTTACCTCGGCCGAGGTCGGAGTCATCCCTGCCTCCTCGAGTCCCGTGCGGACGGCTTCGAAGGAGCCCGGATCGGTGAGGACCTCCCACTCGTCGCCGAGGTCGCGCACGTCGTCCGCTCCCCCCTCGAGCGCCAGCTCCATGACACGTTCCTCTTCGGCGCCCGCCTTGTCGAGAAGGATCACGCCGCGCTTGTCGAACATCCATTTCACGCTGCCGGGCTCCCCCATCGCGCCGCCGTGCTTGCTGAAGATCGCGCGCAGATCCTGGGATGTCCGGTTGCGGTTGTCGGTCAGCGCCTCGACGAGCACGGCGACGCCGCCCGAGGCGTAGCCCTCGTAAAAGACCTGCTGGAAGTTCGCGCCGCCGGTGTCACCGCCGCCGCGAGCGACCGCGCGCTCGATCGTGTCGCGGGGCACCCGGCCGTCCTTGGCGCGCTGGATCGCGTCGGCCAAGGTCGGGTTGTCTTTGGGGTTGGATCCCCCCTGCCGGGCGTTGATCTCGATCGCACGGATCAGCTTCGCGAAGAGCTTCCCACGCTTCGCGTCGATCTTGCCCTTCTTCTCCTTGATGCCTTTCCAGTGCGAATGGCCGCCCACGGGTCTCTCCGGAGTCGTCGGTCCTTCATCTTGTGGCGGGAAGGACCCGCCGAGCAACCCGCCGTTAGGACAATCCGAGCGCGAGCCGGTGCAGCCGGTCGTCGCCGGAGAGCTCGGGATGGAACGATGCGAGCGTGACCTTCCCCTGGCGAAGGACGACCGGATGGTCACGGTGGCTCGCGAGGATCTCGACGCCGGGCCCAACGTCCTCGACCCACGGCGCGCGGATGAAGACCGCGTGCATCTCCCCCACCTCCGCGACATCGAGGTCCGTCTCGAACGAGTCCACCTGGCGCCCGTATGCGTTGCGCCGGATGGTGACGTCGACGATGCCCAGCAACGGCTGGTCGCCTTCGGTGATCCGCTTCGCGCACACGATCATCCCGGCACACGTGCCGAGGATAGGCATGCCGGCCTCGGCTCTCTTGCGGAGCGGATCGACGAGGTCGTAGTCGGTCGCGAGCTTGCCGATCGTCGTCGACTCGCCGCCGGGGATGACCAGCGCGTCGATGGACTCGAGCTCCTCGCGCGTACGAACCTGCATCGGCCCAGCGCCGGCGCGCTCGAGCAGCCGCTCGTGGGCCTCGAAGTCCCCTTGGAGCGCGAGGACGCCGACCCGTTTCAAAGACCTACCAGCCTCGCTGCGCGAGGCGGTCACCCTCCGGCATCGAGCGGACGTCCATGCCGCGCATCGGCTCGCCGAGCCCGCGCGTCACCTTCGCGAGCACGTCGGGGTCGTTGAAGTAGGTCGTCGCCTCGACGATCGCCTTCGCGCGGTGTGCTGGGTCGTCGCTCTTGAAGATCCCCGACCCGACGAACACGCCCTCCGCACCGAGCTGCATCACAAGCGCGGCATCTGCCGGCGTCGCGATGCCGCCGGCGCAGAACAGTACGACCGGAAGCCGTCCGGCCTCCGCCGTCTCCTTCACGAGGTCGTACGGCGCGCGGTGCTCCTTCGCGGCGCTCATCAACTCTTCGGGAGCGCTGCCGTGAAGACGCCGGATCTCACCGAGGATCGAGCGGAGGTGGCGCACCGCCTCGACGATGTTGCCGGTCCCGGCTTCGCCCTTGGATCGGATCATCGCGGCGCCTTCGCCGATGCGCCGCAACGCCTCGCCGAGATTCGTCCCGCCGCACACGAAGGGAACGGTGAACGACCACTTGTCGACGTGATGTTCCTCATCGGCAGGCGTGAGGACCTCGCTCTCGTCGATGTAGTCGACGCCGATGGATTGGAGGATCTGCGCCTCGACGAAGTGCCCGATCCGGCAC
>JBKKCR010000198.1:0-7002 GCA_046712825.1 Actinomycetota bacterium
GGCGTTGGGAGGCAACTCGGCCGGCACGCGCCGATCAGCTTTCGCGTTCGCCGGCGCGACCCGGGACCATCCTGCCCACCCGCTCCATCGCGACCTCATGGATGTCGTCCAGGAGCCGGGCGATGGACCGAGGGTTGATGGGGAACAACATGGCGAGCGAACCCATGACCGGAGGATAATCGAGCGCTCCGGACGGACGCCATGATTGGGAGTCGGATGGACGAGAAGCTAGATCTCATCGAGCCCGAGAAGCGCGCGTTCGTCAGCGGCGTCGCCGCCGACCTCGAGGCGCGCGATCCCGAGTACATCCGGAGCCAGCTCCCGCTGATGTGGCTGCTGACGACCCTCTACTTCCGTGCCGAGGTGAAGGGCTTCGAGCGGATCCCCGAAGAAGGACCGCTGCTGTTCGTCGCCAACCACTCTGGCGGAAACATGACGCCGGACTCGATCGTGTTCACGCTCGCGTTCAACACCTACTTCGGCGTGGAACGGCCGTTACACGCGCTGGCACACGCGCTCGTCACCTCGTATCCGATCCTCGGGACCCTCGCGAAGAAGTGGGGCATCGTGACGGCCGGGCCCGAGGCCGCGAAAGCGATTCTCGAGCGGGGGCACAGCGTGCTCGTGTATCCCGGCGGCGACGTCGAGGTGCACCGTCCGTGGACCGCGCGCCACGAGATCTGCTTCGACGGACGCAAAGGCTTCCTGCGGCTCGCGAAAGAAGCCAACGTGCCGATCGTCCCCGTTGTATCGCTGGGAGGCCAAGACACGTATCTCCCGCTGACCGACGGCCGCGCGATCGCGAAGGCGCTCCGCTTGGACAAGCTGGCGCGCCTCAAGGTTCTGCCGATCTCGCTCGCGCTGCCGTGGGGGCTCAACATCGGCGACTTCCTCGGACACATCCCGCTCCCGGCGAAGATCCGGCAGGAGGTGCTCGAGCCGATCGACGTCGTGGCTAAGTTCGGCGACGACGCCGACTCCGACGACGCCTACGATTACGTCACCGGCCGGATGCAGGAGACCCTGACCGCGATGGCGGCGTCACGCGTGCTGCCGCCGTTCGTGTGATGCGCGTCCAGCAATCGATCGTCGTCGACCGCCCTCCCAAGGACGTCTGGCGACTCGTCGGTGATCTCACGCGGTACCCATCCTTCTTCGCCGGCATCACGAAGTGGGACCCCAAGTCCGAGGAGCGCTCCGGGGTCGGCGCGCGCTACCGCGTTCTGATGCAGGTCGGCTCGATCCAGGCGGGCGGCACACTCCACGTCACCGAGTGGCGGGAGAACGTCGGGATCGCCTGGGAGTCGGAGGCCGGCATCCAGATGAGCGGCCGCACCGAGATCGAGCCCCAGGGCGCGGGGACGCGCGTGCGACTCGAGATCGATTTCACGCTGCCGGGCCCGGGAGGCTGGCTGGTCGAGCGCATCGCCGGGCGGATCGTGGGACGGAACCTCTGGGCGACGCTGCTCGCGGCTCGCCGGATCGTCGAGCACGAGCAGGACGAAGCTCAGACCGCCCGGTAGATCGCGACCGGTTCGGTCAAGCCGCGCGGCTCGACGCTTCCTGCGTCGGTGAAACGAAGCGAGTCCACATCCTTCTCCGCGAGGAGCTTCGCTTCCGCCGTGACCAGCACGTCGCCGGGCTCGCAGAACTCGAGCAGGCGCGCGGTCAGGTTCACGTCGTGGCCGATCAGATCGTCGCGAACGACCGACGGGCGCCCCGCGTGCACGGCGATCCGCACCTGCTGGAACGACGGGTCGGCCGCGCGCTTCTTGCGCGCCGAGTCGCGGAGCGCCAGCGCGGCTTTCACCGCATCGGCGGCGGTCGCGAACGCGAGAAGGAACCCGTCGCCGAGATGCTTCACCACCTCGCCGTCGTGGAGGTTGCAGATGCTTCCCACCATCACCTCGAGCCGTTTCACCAGCGTCACGGCCGCGTCGTCCCCGTTGCTCGCCGTGTATGCGGTGAAGCCGACGACGTCGATGAACACGATGCCGACGTGGTCGCCGCCGGCGATCTCGGCGAAACGTCCGCTGGATACGGCGTCGTCGGTCGCGAGCGCGCTGACGAGCTGCGCGGTGCCGTAGGCGAGGCGGCCAAGGAAGGACGGCCGGCGCTCGACCGCGTTCGCGAGCACCGGTTCGAGCGCGTCGGCGGCGTGGAGCCACGCAGCGGCGCTGCGACTGCCGCCCGCGCGCCGCTGTGCGTCCTCCATCTCCTCGGCGAGCTCGGTGTCCTGCCCCAAGGCCGTCTGGATCGCCTCGCGGATCGCCGACGCGGCTCGGCGGCCGCTCTCTCGTTTCGCCTCCCGAGCCTCGTCCTTCGCTTTGGCGGCGTTCACTTTGGCGGCGCCCTTCGAAGCCTTCTTTGGGGTCGTCATCGGTCCTTCAGTCGAGGCACCCCGAAAGGGGCCGCGTCATTATGCGACGTTCGGCGTCAGGATATGCTGGGCGGGCACACGCCCGGAGCGGGCGGACAGAGCCCCAGCTCCCTGAGCAGGTCGACCGCGCGCTCGTGCACCTCGTGCGCGACGGGCACGATCTTCTCTTTCTCTTCAGGGTCGAGCAGCTTGACCAGTGCCAGCATCGCGCGGTCCGCAGCGATCACTTCGTCCGCGTCCCGACGCGACAGCGCCCTGCCGAGGCGGTCGCGCTCGGAATACGCGTCTACGAGCTCGGTCGAGTCGACCGGCAAGCCGAGCCAGTCGTGAGCCACGATCCGCAGCGGCCGGGGGAGCTCGTGGCCGAGGACCATTCCGCCGGCGAGTGCCGTCAGGACGGCGAAAGCGATCGCGACCCGCCGCGTCGCCCGAGGCCTCGGGCCAGGGGTCGCGAGGATGTGGGTACGGAGCGCGGCGACGCGCTCCTCGGCGAGCCGCCGGTTGCCCGGCGCCAGCGCCGCGGCGAGGATCTCCATGATCCGGTCGTCACTCCGCATGTACCGTCTCCTCGACCATCCCGCGCAACCGTTCGAGCGCACGAGATTGAGCCATCCGAACCGCCCCAGCCTGTTTGCCGAGCAGCCGCCCGACTTGCTTCGCCCCGAGCCCGCCGATCACCCGAAGCTCCAGCACCTCGCGCTCCTCCGGACTCAACCGCGCGAACGCCGCGCGGACGCCGGCGGCTTCCTCGTTCGCGAGCACCCGTTCCTCTGGCAACGGGTCCGAGTACGGCTCGGTCGCAGGGAGGGCGCGACCATGCCGTCGGTTCACCTCGTACACGATGTTGCGGCAGATCACGAACAGCCACGCCTCGAATCCGCCGCCGCGCCAGCGGAAGTCGGCGACCCGGTCGTAGGCCCTGGTCATCGTCTCGGACACGGCGTCCTCGGCCTCGTCCGGCGTGGTGAGCCGTCGGCGCGCGTAGGCGTACAGGCGCGGATAGGCGTGCCGGTAGAGCGCCTCCCAGGCATCAGCCTCTCCCGCCCGGGCGCTTCGTACCAGCCTTCGCGAAACGCCGTGCTCGGTCACCTTCACGGACTGTATGACGCACCGAGCGAATTCGTCACAACGACCCTACGTGCAGTGACGCGAACACCGCGTGCCTCATGAGCATGCGAGTCGTCGACGAGAGGAGGGCGCATGTTCGCTCGGAAGGTCATCACGCTGGCGGTCGCGGTGTTCGCAGCAGCCCCGCTCGCGATGGGCCCGGCGGCTGCCGGACGCACGGTCAGCGGACGATACGTCACGGGGACACCGGCCGGCGGGGGGTTCCTGCCGCACAGCGGCCCCAGCTAAAGGCGCCGACGCCATGAGGCGCCTGTTCGCGTTCCCCCTCGCCGCAGCGGTCGCAGCGGCAGGGATCGCGTTCGCGCTCAGGTCTCCGAGCGAACGCGAGTCCGACGGGATGCCGGTGCTCGTCGGTGCCGGCGCTCTCGTCGCGCGGGGAGCGGCCGGAAACCTGACGTGGGAGGTGCACGCTCGACCAAGTGATGCCGGCCTCTGCATCGAGGTGCGGGATTCGGAGGGAGGCCGGTCGCTGGGATGCGGCTTCGGGGTGCCGGATCTCCACCCGGTCGGCTTCCTGATCCACCGCACGAGGGACGGCAGGCAACTTCTCCTCGCGGGCCCCATCGCAAGCCGGGCCGCGACCCTGCGGCTCGAACTGGTCGGCGGCGAACGCTTGAACGGTGCGCCGTTCCCGCGGGAGGTCGTCCCCGGCGCGCGGGTGTTCGTCGCCGACCTCACCGGGAGGCCGAGCATCCTCTCGGTGGAGGCGTTCGACGGAAGCGGAGTCACACTCGGTCGGCGTGGCGTCGACCCTCGCCCGGCGGGAGATCCCCGCCTGTCGGATCACTGATCCCATCGGCGGCACAGCGGGGCATCAGCCCCCGGCCCAGAGACGGAAGGAGAAGGATCATGCAGAGGAAGCGGCGCAAGCCGGTAGCGCTCCTGCTCGTCGCGATCACGTCGGCGGCAGCCGTCCTCACGACGGCAGGCCCGGCGTTCGCGAACCATCCCGTGCTCGTCGAGGGAACCTGCCTTGGCGCCGGCACCACCCAGAGGACCGCGGTCGTGCCGGGCACGTGCGGCGACTACGACGGAGACGGCCGCATCGGAACGGCCGAGGATACCGATGAGGGCGACAGGGTGTTCGGCACGATCAACGCGGCGCTCGGCAATACCGACCTCGGCGCCACCCTCAACCCGACGCGGGCGAACCAGAACGGCCGGGTGACGATCGTGACGTCGGGCGTGTTCCCGGAGATCGTGACGATCACCGCCGCCGGCGGAAACGTCACCCTGGAAGCCGCCGACGGCGTCGACGCGAACATAGACGCAGTCGCACAAGGCGTCGCCGGCAACGCCGACCGTCAGGTGAGCCCCGGCATCATCGTCACTTCACCGGCCGATCGGCGTGTCACGATCCGCAACGTCATGAGCCGCAACTGGACCGAAGGATTCCGGATCTCCGGATACTCGCGCGTGACGCTCGACCGCGTGCGCGCAGAGAACAACCGCGACTACGGGATCCGCGTGCAAGACTACGCGCGGGTCGCGATCAGCAACTCCCACGTCAATGCCACGGGGTTCCGCGCCGCACCCGGTGTGGACAACACGCCGAACCCCGGCAACGGGATCGAGTACGAGGACACGTCGCAGGGCTCGATCTTCTACTCCTCGGTGACCGGAAGCTTCGCCGCCGGCCTCGCGAGAGACGGCACCGCGAAAGTCTCCCGGGACCACGTGCAGCTTTTCGACAACAACCCGAACTTCCTCGTCGAGAGCTGACGCGCCGAGACGTATCCGTTCTTCCCTTCAGGCCCGCGTTCGACCCCCCGGACGCGGGCCTGAAGGTCTGCTCACCTGCTGCGCTCGACGAGCACCCGCTTGAGCACTTTGCCGGTCGGGTTACGGGGGAGCTCCTCGAGGAACTCGACTTCCCGCGGCACCTTGAAGCGCGCGAGATGGGCCTTGATGTAGTCCCGGACCTCGTCCTCGGTGATCTTCTGGCCGTCGCGCGTCACGACGAACGCTTTGAGCCGCTGGCCGAACTTCGGATCGGGAACGCCGATCACCGCGGCTTCGGATATCGCTTCGTGCCTCGAGAGCAGATCCTCGATCTCACGCGGGAAGACGTTCTCGCCGCCCGAAACGATCATGTCGTCGGCCCGCCCGGTCACGGAAAGGCGGCCCTCTTCATCGAAGCGTCCGACGTCGCCGGTGGACATCAACCCGTCGACGACCTCCTTGCTGCCGCCGCCCGTGTATCCCTCGAACACCGCATCGCTCCCCACGAAGATGCGTCCGGTCTCGCCCTTCGGAAGCTCGGTGCCCTCGTCGTCGAGGATCTTCACGACCGCTCCGTAGGGCGGACGGCCGGCCGTCCCCGGCGCCGCGCGCAGATCCTCCGGCGCCGCGATCGAGGCGTACCCGACCTCCGTCGAGCCGTACAGGTTGTAGACCACGTCGCCGAAGTCGTCCATGAAACGGAGAGCGAGATCGCCCGGGATCGCCGACCCCGAAAGCGGCACCGCGTTCAACGAGGAGAGGTCGTACCGGCGGCGCACCGGCTCGGGCAGCTCCATGATCCGCTGCAACATCACCGGCACCATCGGCGCCGATTGCACGGCGTGCTCGGCGATCGTGGACAGCGTGCGCTCCGGATCGAAACGGCGCCGCAGCACGACCGTCGTCGCGAGCAGGAACGACAGGCTGAAGTGGAAAAAGCCCCAGGAGTGGAACATCGGCGCGACGACGAAGTGCGCCTCGCGAGTCTTGAACGGGATCGCAGACAGGATCGCGATCAACGGATCCAGCGAGGAGATCGGCGCCCGCGCCGCGCCCTTCGGCGTCCCGGTCGTTCCCGAGGTGAGGATGATCTGCCGGCCCGGCCGCTCGGGTGGCACCGGCTCCTCTTCGTCGGCCTGTTCAATCACGTCCTCGATCGTCCGATCCTTCGGCGTCTCGTCGACCCAGGCCACGAAACGTTTGCGCCGGCGGCCGGCTTCGGCGAGCAAGCCGGCGAACTCCTCGTCGTAGATCAGAGCGCGTGCTTTCTCGCGCTTGACCACGTCGGTGATCTGCGGCCCGGCGAAGTCGGTGTTGAGGAGAACCGCGTCCGCGCCGAGCTTCGAGCACGCGATCACGCCTTCGGCGAAATACCGGTGGTTGCGGCACATGATCGCGACGCGATCGCCTTCCTTGATCCCCGCTTCGGCCAGGCCGTTGGCGAGCGCGTTCGTCCGCCGGTGAACCTCAGCGAACGTCAGCCTGCCGAGCTCGTCGATCAGGTACACATCGTCGGGGTGTCGCACGGCGTTCGCCGCGACGCCGGCCGCCGGGGTCCGGTCCCACTCCAGGAGCGCCAGAAGAGCCCCGACCAACCGGTCGGGCCTCTCGAACCGGGCCAGGCCGGCGCGCTGCAGAACACGCACCGCCTGGAAGCGTTTGTCGATCTCGCCGATCAGCCCGCGCCACTGAGGAAGATCCATCGGACGCTTTCCTACCCGAGTCGCACGCTCTGGGCCAACCTGCGTAGGCTCCTGCGCGATGCGCTACCG
>JBKKCR010000199.1:0-16461 GCA_046712825.1 Actinomycetota bacterium
CACCTCGCCGACTGGATCTTCGCGCTCGTTCGGACCGACGCGACTGCCGAGCGGCAGCGCGGGCTGTCGGTGCTCCTCATCGACGCGAAAGGTCCCGGCGTCGAGATCAGGCCGGTGCGCGTCATGGGCGGCTGGCGCGTCAACGCGATCTTCTTCGATGACGCCGTGGTGCCGGCGACCAACATCGTCGGCGGCGAGAACGACGGGTGGCGCGTGCTCGCCGAGGCGCTCAACGTCGAGCGATCGATGAGCTTCGGTGGCCGCGAAGGCCGGCTGCTCGTCGCGCGACTGCTGCGGCGGTTCGCCGGGCGCGCGGGCCAGGTCGGCGAAGCGTGGCTCGAGGAGCTGGGCCGGTTCGTCATGGAGCTGGAGGTCGAGCGCCTCTTGAACCTGCGCATCGCCGCGATGGGGGAGCGCGACGAGGTTCCCGCGGCCGAGGCCTCGATGAACAAGGTCGTCGGCTCGGAGCTCGCGCAGCGAATCGCTCAGTGGGCGGCGGACCTTCTCGCGCCGGAGTCGCTGTATCCGGAGGGGGACGCGGACCCGCTCGCCTCCTCGGCCGAGGAGATGCTCCGCGTTTCGACGGTCTACACGATCATCGGCGGCACGAGCGAGGTACAGCGCAACACGATCGCGCAGCGGGGACTCGGCCTTCCGAGGGCGGATTGATGCTCGACGAAAGGTGGCCGTCGGATGTGACGGAGATGGCGGCCGGTCTGCGGTCGTTGCTCGAGAAAGCGTGCGGACCGGAGGTCGTGCGCGCCGCGGAGTCGCGACCCGACGGGCGCGATCCCGCGCTGGAGGACAAGCTCGACGCCTTCGGGCTCTGGGAACTGCCTCCGTCTGCCCCGATGCTCGCCGCAGCCGCGTGGGAGATCGGACGCGCGCTCGCGCCGATCCCGCACCCGGAGACTGCGACGGTCGCGGCCGTGCTGGGGATCCGTGAAGCCTCGTACGGCATGGAGGGCCCGGGGCCCATCCCGCCGGCTCGGACCGTGGTGACCGATGCGGCGGGCGATGTCCACCTGGTCGATGTGACGGGACCAGGCCGCCGCACGACGGCCGGAGACCTGCTCGCCTTTCTGCCGACCTCCTACACGTCGTCGCGTGCGGGCGGGCCGACAGACGCTGATCGGATGAAGCGGCTGGCGCGACTCGTTCACGCCGCGCGCATGATGGGAGCGGCAGAGCGGATGCTCGAGGGCGGCGTGGAGTACGTGAAGCGCCGGACGCAGTTCGGCAAGCCGGTCGGATCTTTCCAGGCTGTGGCGCACCGGCTCGCAGACGCGGCCATCGCCCTGGACGGCGCCACGTTGCTCGTACGGAAGGCGGCGTGGGTCTCCGATCCCGAGCACGGCGGTGACGGCGCGCCTCCGTCCGCGTTCGCGTCGATGGTGTGGGCCAAAGCCGTCGGATCGGGGCGCGTCATCGTGTCGGCGGTCCATCAAGCCATGGGCGGGTACGGGTTCGCGGTCGAGGAAGACGCGCAGCTCTTCAGCCGCCGTATACGAAGCTGGGCGATGCGGCTACCGTCTCCGGCTCCCGAGTTAGTTGGGTTCGCACGGACGCTTCTCGATCCGGCGCAGCGCGACGCGGTTCGTCACCTCTGGCAGCACGACCAGGGAGTTCAGCTGCCGCGGTGGGCGGCCGAAACCGACGAGCAGTTCGGGTCAGCGGGTTAGCAGCAGGCAGCCGGCGATCGGTCCGCCCCCGGCCGCGACCACGGCAACCTTTGGCGATCCCGCCTGGCGGTCGCCGCCGAGCCCGCGCAGCTGGACGCAGGCTTCGTGCAGGAGCCCGAACCCGTGCAGCCGGCCTGATGAAAGCTGGCCGCCCGAGGTGTTGAGGGGCAGTTCGCCGTCGAGCGCGATCCGCTTGCCGCCCTCGACGAAGGGCCCGCCCTCTCCTTTCGCGGCGAAGCCAAGCGCCTCGAGCCACGCGAGTGTCAGCCAGCTGAACCCGTCGTAGAGTTCGGCGACGTCGACGTCTGCGGGTTTCAGCTCGGTACGCGACCACATCTGCGCTGCGGCGTCGCGCATCGCCATCGTGGTGAGGTCCTCCCACTGATCCCACATCGGGCGTCCGCGGATCGCCGTTCCAACCGCGTTCACCCGAAGAGGCGAGTTCGATGGGTCGATGCGCTCGGTGCGCGAGACGACGACCGCCGTCGCGCCGTCGCAAGGGACGTCGCAGTCGTAGAGCCCGAACGGAGTCGTGATCATCCGCGCGTTCAGGTACTCCTCCATCGTGAGCGGCTCGCGGAAGATCGCTTTGGGATTGCCGCCCGCGTTGCGACGGGCGTTGATCGCGATGGCGCCGAGCTGCTCGCGCGTGGTCCCGAACTCGTGCATGTGCCGCTGCGCGTACAGCGCCACCCAGTTGGCCGCCGAGTACGCGTGATAGGGGAGCATCCACTGGAAGATCCCGCGGACGCGACGGTCCGCCGCTCCCAACCCCATCCCACCCCGGCGCCCGGACCCCTGGGCCGTCGCCTCGGTGACCGTGCGGTACACGAGCACGTGGTTCGCGAGCCCGGCCGCCACCGCCAGGCACGCGTTGATCACCGGCGCGAGCTGGGCGGGGCCCTCGAGGCCGCCCATGTGCCACCCGACCTTCAACCGCAACGCGTCTTGCACCTCGGGCGTCCCCGGCCCGGAGAACCCCGGCGGCAAGGCGCCCCCACCGCCCGGATACGAAGCGATCCCGTCGATGTCGTCGCGCGTCAGGCCGGCGTCGCCGATCGCTTCGAGAGCCGCTTCCACCGTCAGGTCGAGGTCGCTGCGGTTCAGCCGCCGTCCTACGGCAGACTGGCCGATGCCGGAGATCACCGCCCTGCGCTCGATGCTGTCGTTCATCACTGGTCCGGCTCGAAGAGCGGCAGATACACGTC
This sequence comes from Actinomycetota bacterium, assembly GCA_046712825.1. Taxonomy (GTDB): domain Bacteria; phylum Actinomycetota; class AC-67; order AC-67; family AC-67; genus DATFGK01. Next base: position 2,891 of record JBKKCR010000199.1, read on the forward strand.
GTCGTGCTGCGCGAACCGCACGCGAACCCGCATCCCGACGTGCACCTCCTCGGGATCGCAACCGACGATGTTCGTCATCAGCCGGAGGCTCGGTTGCTCGTCGATCTCGACCAGCGCGATCACGTACGGCACCGGAACGCTTGGGTTCCACGGCTGGTGGTTGATCGTGAACGTCGCCACGGAGCCGCGGCCGCTCACCGGCTCGGGGCTCAGCTCGCGGCTGAGGCACTCCGGGCAGACCGGCGAAGGCGGATGGATGTAGTTGCGGCAGGACTCGCAGTGCAGGAACACGAGCTCGCCGTTCGCGCCGCCGCGCCAGAAGTGCTCCGTCTCGGGGGTGACCTCGGGGATGAGACGGAACTCGGTCTCACTCATGCCCCGCGCACCTTTTGGAGCGGAACCAGCCCGTCGCGGTTGACGCGGTAGCCCTCGGCCTCGAGGTCGAACGTGCCGGCCGGAACCCCGTCCTCACGGATCCGATACTTGAGGATCTTGCCGACGGGACTGCGCGGGAGCTCGTCGACGATCCGCACGTAGCGCGGAACGGCGAAGAACGGCATGTTGTCCACGCAGTGGCGGATCAGCTCCCACGGATCGATCGTGACGCCGAGCTTGGGCACGACCGTGACCATACAGTCGTCTTCGGTGAAGCGGCTCGGTACGCCGGTGCACGCGACCTCGGCGACGCCGGGGAACGCGGTCACGGTGCGCTCCACCTCGAACGAGCTCACGTTCTCGCCGCGGCGTCGCAGGTAGTCCTTCTTGCGGTCGACGAAGTACAGGAAGCCGCCGTCGTCGAACCGCCCCAGGTCGCCGGTATGGAACCAACCGTTCCGCCAGACGTCGGCCGTGGCGGCCGGATCGCGGAAGTATCCCGAGAAGATCACGAACGGCTCGTTGGGCCGCACGCAGATCTCGCCGACCTCTCCCGTCGCGACCTCCTCGTCGCTCTCGTCGAACAGCCGCACCTGGACGGTCGGAACCGGGCGACCCGAGCTGCCCGGGGGCGACGGATCCCAGATCGGCGAGCTCGTGATCGGGCATGCCTCGGTCAGGGCGAACCCTTGCGACATCGAAACGCCGAACCGCTCCTTCCACTGCACGCGCATCTCGGGCGTGATCGGCGCGCCGATGAGCACCCTCACGCCGTGCGAGCCGTCGCGCTCGTCTTCAGGCTGGTTCCAGACCATCGTGATCTGCGAGCCCAGGATCGCGATGTGGCTGGCGCCGAAGCGGTCGACGCGGTCCCAGAACCGCGACGCCGAGAACTGGGTGTCGAGCGCGCCGCAGCCGCCGTGGAGGAAGGGCCCGAGGATCGTGATGATGTGCGCGTTGAAATGGTAGAGCGGCAGCGGGCTGTAGACGACGTCGCCCTCAACGCCTCCGCGCCAGCGGAACGTCGTGTCGGATGCGTTGATCATGTAGCGGTGGGGGATCACCACGCCCTTCGACGGACCGGTGGTCCCGCCCGTGTACACGATCGACAGGGGATCGGAGTGGCGCGGGGGATCGTCGATCGCCGGCGGCTCCGACGGCGCGGCGAGCAGGTCGGCCGCCCGACGCACCGGAACGCCGAGGTCCGGGGCGTCGGTCGCGACGTGCTCGGTGGTGCGAACGAACAGCGCACGGAGCGACGGTAGCCGCAGGTCCGCGGGGACGCGGTCCCCGTACCGGTCGTCGATAACGAGGGCCGCGGGGTCGCAGTTCTGGAGTTGATGCCGCAGGTACTCACCCCGGTAGGCAGTGTTGATCGGCACCTCGATCGCCCCGATCTTCCCGCAGGCGAACCACACGTCGATCAGCTCGACGCAGTTCTCCATCAGCATCGCGACGCGGTCTCCCTTGCGGACGCCGAGCGTTAGGAGCGCGTTCGCCACGGCGTTCGAGCGCGCGTCGGCCTCGCGGTAGGTCACCGAGACGTCGTCGACGATGAACGCCGGCCGGTCGCCCCAGCGCGCGGCGCCGTCGCGGATGACGTCGCCGAGCGTGCGGCGGTCGGCCGGCGCGTTCCAGCCTGTTGGTTCGCCGGAGGCGCTCAATGCCGGCGCACCCCTTCGATGGCGCCGGGGATCCGAACCGGACCTGCCCCACGCGAGGGCAGGATCACAGTGGCGCCGCCGGTCGCGGTTACCTCGTCACGCTGATCGACGCAGCGCAGCTCGAGGTCGGCGACGTGCCGGTCATCCTCGACCCGCACGTCGGTCACTTCTCCCCGCACCCAGGTCGTGTCTCCCATGAAGTTGAACCGGGTGAACCGGTTCCAGAATCGCCAAAGGAACGCGTCGTCACCCATCCAATCGGTCAGCGCGTGGATCATCCACGCCGTGCGCATGAAGCCGTAGTCGTAACGGTATGGAACCCCGACCTCGTGAGCCCAGTCCTCTTCCCAGTGGAGCCGCTGAACGACGTCCCACGCGCCGCGTCGGTCCTTTGTCCAGAACCGCGGCATCCTTTGTCGATGTTTAAAGCCGAGCTTCAACGGGCCGAAGTCGTAACCGCCCCAGCCCCAGCCCATGTGCATCGCGATCAGGTCGGTGACGGTAAGCGGACCTTTCACGACGCCGTCGATCGCATCGCCGGGCCGGACGTCCTCTGCGAACCGCGGTTCCGCGCCGCGGGGACGCTCGGCGGCGTACGCGGCGTCGATGCGCGCGAGATCCTCGTCCGTGTAACGCGCTTCTTCGACGGCGTTGTGTTTGCCGCGCTCGGCCGCGGTGCGGCGCTCGGTGCGGACGAACCACTCGTGTTGCCAGACGACCGGCTCCTCACGCGCGTTCGTCCACCGAAGATCGTGATGCGTGATCACCGACTGGCCGGCGAACTCCGACTTCTTCTCCTCGACGTCGGAGAGGATCCCACGGTAGGTCAACCGGTCGTCGGCGACGATCGGCCGCGCCCACTCGATCTCGGTCCCGGCGTGGAACAGGTGTACGCCCGACAGCGCTCCGCGCGTAGCGTCCTTCACCTTTTTCGGCATCGGCGGCGAGGTGTCCTCTCCCATGGTGATGTAGAAGAGCGGCGACGCGATGAGCTCGCCCCATCGGCTCCCCGCCGCGTAGCCGGGGTCACACCAGAGCGGATTGTCGTCGCCCACGCCGTGCGCGAAGTGTCGGATCGCGTCCGCCGTCGCCGCGTCGTTCCACTTGTAGGTGTAGCCGATCGTGTAGCCGATCCGGCCTCGGATCTTCTCGATCTGCTCGGGCGTGATCAACGCGCCGACGCGTGCCTCCTCGTCGACACTCATCGGGGCCGACCTGCCTCGACGACCAGCGAGCCCGGGCCACGGATCAGGAAGAAGCCGACCTGGGGCGGTTCGTGGCCGGCCGCGTGACGAAGGTCCGGCATCCGTTCGAGCAGCACGTCGAGGCCGATCGCCATCTCGGCGCGCGCCAGCGGCGCCCCCACGCATGTATGTGGTCCGTACCCGAACCCGATGTGCGCGTGGGAGCCCTCGCGATCGATGTCGAAGCGGTCCGGTTCGTCGAACACGGCGGGGTCGCGGTTGGCAGCGCCCAGATGAACGAGGACGGTCTCTCCTTCGGGGATTCCCACTCCGTCGAGCTCCGTGTCCGATCGCGCTTTGCGCGGCAGGGCGGTGATCGGTGGGTCGAAACGCACCGTCTCCTCGACGAGGTTGGGGATGAGCCCCCGATCGGAGCGGACCCGCGTCATCAGATCTGGCTCGGCGAGGAGCCGATGGATCGCGGTCCCGAGCGCGTTGGTGGTGGTCTCGTTCCCGGCGATGACCAGGATGACCGCCATGCTCGCCGCTTCGGCCTCGCTCAGCCGCCGCCCGTCGGACTCGGCCAGCGCGACGGCGGTTAGCAGATCGTCGGCCGGTGCCGAGGGTCCCCGTCGGTCGATGATCTGCTCGCGCGCCCAGGTGCGGAACTCCTCGCCCGAGCGCGCGGCCTCGCCGCCGGCGTCGTGATGGATCGTGTCGTCCGACCAGCGCTTGAACTTGGCGCGGTCGGCGAGGTCGACGCCGAGGAGCTCGGCGATCACGGTGACGGGGAGCGGAACGGTGAAGTCCCGCACTAGATCGAACGGTCCCGTGATGTCGATCGCGTCGAGCAGCTCGTGCGCGATCTCGCGGATCCGCGGCTCGAGCTTCCGGATGCGCTCGATCGGGAAGGCGCCGTTGATCAGCTTCCGGAGCCGCGTGTGGTCCGGCGGGTCGGTCGAGACCAGCGAGTGCTCCTCGGGGTTGGCCTTCGGTCGGACTCGGCTCGAGTAGACGGTTGGGTTCCGGAGCGCGGCACGCGCTTGCGTGTACGCCGTAACGAGCGAGAGGTTCTTGTCGTCGTATCGCGTCACGGGACACTGCGAGCGGAGACGCGCGAGGTGTGGCCACGGGTCGCTCGGGGGAGCGAGCGGTGAGAACTCCTCATCCATGCGATCCACCGTCCACGTTCACCAAAGTGCCGTTCACATAGCTTGCGCCATCGGAGAGCAGGAACGCGATAACCGACGCCACCTCTTCCGGCGTGCCGAGCCGATCGGAGAACGTGATCCCGCCGTGCCGGGCGTTGGCGTCCTCGAAGTATTCGCGCTCCGACATGTTCTTGGTCCGCATAGCCTCTTCCATGCGGGCGCGCACCGGTTCGGAGGCGATCATGCCGGGAAGTACCGCGTTTGCCCGGATCCCGTCGGGAGCGAACTCCTTGGCGAGGTTCTTCGTGAAATGCGCGAGCGCGACCTTCATCGCCGAGTAGTGGGCGAGCGCCGGGATGTAATGCCGGATCGACATCGCGGACACGTTCACGATCGACCCGCCCCCGCCGCGCTTCATGACCGGCACCAGGGCCCGGCACACGCGCACCGCGCTCATCAGCACCGAGTTGAAGTGCAGCGTCCACGCGTCGTCGTCCTGATCCAGGATCCCCGCGGTCCGCTCGCTCACGCCGACCGTGTTGACTACCCCGTCGATCCCGTCGAACCTCGATACGGCGCCCGCCACGAGCGACTCGACGGCCGCGGTGTCGGTGAGGTCGGTGACCCAGACGGCGACCTCGGCGCCCTTGTCCTGGGCTTCCTTCGCCGTGAGCTCGAGCGGTTCCGGCGTGCGCGACGCCAGCGCGAGGCGCGCACCCTCTTGCGCGAGCGTCAGCGCGGTCGCCCGGCCGATGCCGCTCCCGGCGCCGGTAACGAGCACGACCTTTCCCGTGAGCCCGAGGTCCATGTTCAGCTCATGATGGTGCCGCCGTCGACGATCAGCACCTGTCCGGTGATAAATGCGGCCTCGTCGCTGCACAGGAACACGAGCGCGCCGGTGAGATCGTCCGGCGTTCCCATCCGCCGCACCGGCTGCATCCCGATCAGCTGCTCGAGCCGGTTCGCGGGGATGATCGACAGCGTCGAGTCGGTCTCCATGAAGCCCGGCGCGATCGCGTTGACCGTGATCTTGTCGGGGCCGAGGAACTTCGCGAGCGACCGGGTCAGGCCGATGACGCCTGCCTTGGATACCGCGTAGTGGAGCAGTGAAGGCCCGCCCCAGGCGGCCACGGACGATTGGTTCACGATCCTGCCGCCGCCGCGGCTCCGCATCGACGGCACAACGGCCCGCGAGCACAACCACGGTCCGCGGACGTTCACGGCCATCACACGGTCCCACTCGACCACGTCGACCGCGAACGGGTCGCCGAGCTTGAGCCCGGCGTAGACCGCGGCGTTGTTCACGAGGATGTCGATCCCGCCGAAGGCCTTGGTGACGGCCTCGGCCATCTGTTCGGTCGAAGCCTGATCGCCCACGTCGGCGGTAACGGCGACGGCGGATGCGCCCGCCGATCGGATCTCGTCGGCGGCTTTCTCGGCGCCGTCGGACTGCACGTCGACGGTCGCGACCGAGGCGCCCTCGCCGGCCAGGGCCAGCGCGTACGCCCGGCCGATCCCCTGCGCCGCGCCCGTGACGACGGCGACCTTTCCTTCCAGGCGTCCGCCCACGACACGCTCCTCGGGATGAACTTGACCGGCCCCAGGAGTATATTGGTTAAATCATTGTACGAAAAGCCTAGGGAGCCGGACATGGCCGACCTCAGAATCATCTCCGCAGACGATCATCTGCAAGAAGCACGCGACCTCTGGGAGAAACGCGTCCCGGCGGCGCTGCGCGACGAAGCGCCGCACCTGATCGAGCTCCCCGACGGGGGTCACGGCTGGGCGCTGCCGAACGGGACCACCAGGCCGCTGGGTCTCGACGTCATGGCCGGCCGTAGCTACGAGGATTACAAGGCGTCCGGCGTCGACTGGGACGAGATCCGGCCCGGCTGCTACGACCCGCACGCCCGCCTGTCCGACATGGACATCGACGGTGTCCACGCGACGGTGCTGTACCCGAACGTCGGCCTGTTCGGCTTCAACGACCTCCGCCACGACCTCGCGATGGCGTGCATCCGCGCCTACAACGACCATCTCTCCGAGTTCTGCGCGACCGACGAGAACCGCCTGATCGGCGTCGCGCTGACCCCCGCGCTCGATCCTGAGAGCGCGGTCTCCGAGATCGAGCGCGTCGGGAAGCTACCCGGCATCCGCGGCGCGCTCCTCCCGGTCTTCCCCGGCGAGAACTCGTGGTGGGGGGACCCCGAGTTCGAGCCGGTGTGGGCCGCCGCGCAAGCGAACGGCCTGTCGATCTCGTTCCACATCGGGCCGCCGCGCGGCCTCGCCGGCGAGACCGGCAAGGCGCTTCGCTCGCGCCCGGGCGGCACGGAGGCGGTCATCAACCTCCTCCCGATGAGCACTGCGGAAGCGCTCGCGACGATGCTCTGGTCGGGCGTGTTCGACCGCTACCCCGAACTCAAGGTGATCTCGGTCGAGAGCGGCATCGGGTGGCTCGGATATTTCCGCGAGCGCGCCGAAGAGGTGTACGAGCGCCACCGCCACTGGGCGCACACCGACCTGAAGGAAGCGCCCGGTAACTACTTCGGGCGCAACATCTTCGCGACGTTCGAATCCGACGCCGCCGGAGTCCAGATGCGTCATCTGGTCGGCGTCGAGACCATCCTGTGGTCCTCGGACTACCCCCACTCGGACACGACCTGGCCGCGCTCGCGTGAGAACATCGACAAGCACTTCAAGGACGCGCCCGACGAGGACAAGCGCAAGATCGTGTTCGACAACGCCGCCCGGGTGTACGGCATCTCCTAACGTGCCGTTCGCGGAGGTCGACGACGGCGTCGAGCTCTTCTACACCGAGCACGGCGCCGGGCCGCCCGTCCTGGCGATCCACGGGTGGTCGTGCGATTCGCACGACTGGATGTGGCAGATCCCCGTGCTCGAGCCGGACCACCGCGTTATCGCACCCGACCTGCGCGGCCACGGCCGGTCGAGCGTTCCCGCCGACGGCTACACCCCACCGAGCTTCGCCGCCGACCTCGCACGCCTGCTCGAGCGGCTCGACGTCGGGCCGGTCGTCGCGTTGGGCCATTCGCTCGGCACCGTCGTCGCGTGCACGCTCGCCGTCGAGCGTCCCGAGCTCGTCTCAGCGTTGATCCTGTCCGACCCCGTCTACGGCCTCCCGCTGGAGCTCATGCCGATGCTCGAAGCGAGCGTGACCGCCTTCGAGCAGGCCGACCCGGTGGCCGTGGCTCAAGCCGCGTTCACGCTCTTCTACACGCCGGAGACCCCGGCGCATCTGCCGGTGTGGCATCAGCGACGTCTTGCCGGCACGCCGCCGCACGTGATCGCCCAGTCGCTGATCAACCTCTACACCGGGCCCGACGCCTGGGCGGTCGGGGCGGCTACGAGTGAGTACCTCGCGCGCCGGCGGGTGCCGGTTCTCGCGTTCTACGCCGAGGAATCACGTGCGGCCGTCGAGCGCGCGGCGCTCCCGGACGACGGGCTCAGCCGGGTCGAAGTCTGGCCGGGCGCCGGACACTTCCTTCATCAGGAGCGCCCGGAGCAGTTCAACGAGATCGTTACGACGTGGCTCGGCAGCCTTCGGTAGCGTGCCACATTTTATGCTACGATATGTGGCATGGCGCGGATACGGATCTCAACGACCGTCGACGAAGCCAGGCTGGCGAAGAGTCGTCGTCTTCTCGATGCGCCGGATAGCCAGCTCTTGGATCGAGCGCTCCAGGCTTTGATCGACGAGCTCGAGGGTGTGGCGGAGATCCGCGCCCTCGAAGCGGCTCCATACGAGGACGACCCCGACCTCGCGTGGGAGGTCTCGGAAGGACCCCCACTTCCTTATGACGGTGCGGTTCCGAAGGAAGTCCTTTCGAAGGCTCGAGCGAGACGACGACGCCGGTGAAGGGGCTGGGTCACGGTCAGGTTTGGTGGGCGGATCTCGACAAGGTCCGGCCGGTGGTGGTTCTCACCCGCGCCCGTGTCGCGCCCCGCCTGCATCGCGTCCTGATAGCGCCGGTCACCACGAGCACGCGAGGCATCCCGACCGAGGTTCCGCTTGGGAAGGACGAAGGCGTGAGGCCGGGATCGGTTGCGAGCCTCGACAACGCTCATCTCCTTCCGGTCGATCGGCTGATCGCGCTCGCCGGGAGGATCGACCCGACCAGATGGCACGAGTTCTGCGATGCCATGGGCAAGGTCATGAGCTGCCAGCCGTGACGTATCCCCTTACCTGGGGGCATCATGATGCTGTGCGGCGCGATCTCCCGTCCGGAACCGTCACCTTCCTCTTCACCGACATCGAAGGCTCGACCAAGCTCCTGCACGAGCTGGGAGCCGGGGCTTATGTGGGAGCGCTCGCCGAGCACCGCCGGCTTCTGAGAGACGTCTTCGCCCGGCACGGCGGCATCGAGGTCGATACGCAAGGCGACGCGTTCTTCTATGCCTTCCCGACCGGGGCGGGCGCGATCGATGCGGCGCGGGAAGCGCAACAGGGGCTTGCCTCGGGCCCGATCCGCGTGCGTATGGGCGTCCACACGGGGGCGCCTCACCTTTCCGACGAGGGTTATGTGGGGCAGGACGTGCACCTAGGGGCCCGCATCGCAGCGGCTGGACACGGCGGCCAGGTGCTGCTCTCGAAACAGACGAGCGAGCTCGCCGACGTCGACGTGATGGATCTCGGCGAGCATCGTCTGAAGGACTTCGATTCCCCTGTCTGGATCTATCAGCTCGGGAAGGTGCGTTTCCCGCCGCTCAAGACGATCTCGAACACCAATCTCCCGCATCCCGCGAGCTCCTTCGTCGGCAGAGAGCGGGAGCGCTCCGAGATCGTCTCGCGGTTGGGGGACGGCGCGCGTCTGCTGACCTTGACGGGGCCCGGCGGGTCGGGCAAGACGCGGCTGGCGATCGAAGCAGCGACCGAGCTGGTGGCCGCCTTCCGCAACGGCGTGTTCTGGGTCGGCCTCGCGACGCTCAGAGATCCGGCGCTGGTCGAAGACACGATCGCGCAGACGCTCGGCGCCAAAGACGGCTTGGAGGCACACATCGGTGAGCGCGAGCTGTTGCTGCTTCTCGACAATCTCGAGCAGGTCATCGATGCAGCTCCGGCGCTGTCTTCGCTCGTCGAGTCCTGCCCGAACCTCAAGCTCCTGGTGACCAGCCGCGAGCTCCTGCGCGTGCAGGGTGAGGTCGAGTACGCGGTGCCGCCGCTTGCCGAGACCGAAGCCCTGGAGCTCTTCTGCATCCGTTCCCAGCTCGAGCCCGACGAGACGATCGCGGAGCTCTGCCGGCGTCTCGACAGCTTGCCCTTGGCGGTCGAGTTGGCTGCGGCTCGCACGAGCGTCCTGTCACCCGCGCAGATCTTGGAGCGTCTTTCGCAGCGCCTCGACTTGCTGAAGGGCGGCCGCGACGCAGATCCCCGGCAGGCGACGCTGCGGGCGACGATCGCGTGGAGTTACGAGCTGCTGACGACCGTGGAGCAGCGCCTATTCGAGCGCCTCGCCGTCTTCGCCGGGTGCGCTTTGGGATCTGCGGAGGCCGTTGCAGGGGCCGACCTCGACACACTCCAGTCGCTCGTGGACAAGAGCCTCGTCCGTCACACGGAGGATCGCTTCTGGATGCTGGAGACGATCCGCGAGTACGCGGTCGAGCGGCTCGAGGACTCGGGCGCGGCCGAAGAGATGCAACGCCGCCACGCCGAGCACTTCTTGGCGCTTGCGGAGAAGACGGAGCCTCACCTGCTCGAGGAGTCCAGGGAATGGCTCGATCCGCTGGCGCGTGAGCACGACAACCTCCGAACCGCTCTGGACCGGCTGGAGGCCTCAGGCGAGAGCGAGCTTGTCTTGCGATTGGCGGGCGCATCGTCGGGGTTCTGGGAGTTGAGGGGTCACGTGGCGGAAGGCCGGCGTCGTCTCGAAAGCGCGCTGCGCGCCGGCGACCGGCCGACGGCGGCCCGCGCGAAGGCTCTCAACGGAGCTGCAGCCCTGGCGGCGGCGGGTGGAGATTTTGAAACGGCAAGGCTTCGTGCCGAGCAAGGGCTCGCGCTCAATCGCACGCTCGGGGATGAACGGGGCACCGCCACCGCCTTGTGGATGCTCGGCTTCGCGCTCGGCGACGCCGGCGAGTGGGAAGGATCCCGGCAGCTTCTCGAGGAGAGCGTCGAGCTGTTCCGCAAACTCGGCGACCAGCACGCCACCATGTGGCTCGCTCGCAGCCTTGCATGGACGTACTTCAACCTCGGCGAGCGGGAACGTGCTCGCACACTGTACGAGGATGCCCTCCGTCGGGCACGTGCGCTTCGGAATGAGAGCGCCATGGCGGCGTTGCTTGGTGCGCTGGCGATGATCGCCACCGAGGACGGCCGGGTCGAAGACGCCTTCTCGATGCTGAAGGAAAGCATTCCGCTTTCCCGTGGCCTCGGGAGTGCTCTCGACCTCGCGGCGATCCTCTGTCACGTCGCTGAAGCCCTCGCCGTTGCGGGACGAGCGGAGATAGCCACTCTCCTCGTCTCCTGCTCGGAACTTGTGTTCGAGGAGATCGGCGCCAATGTGCTCTGGGTCGCGAGGATGAACGAACGGACGCTCGCCACCACCCGCACACAACTCGCCGAAGCCGCTTTCGCGGACGCATCGGAGCGAGGCCGGGCGCTGACGCTCGACCAAGCTTGCGAGCTCGCCCTCGAAGCTCTCGACTAGCGCCCCCTGGTGCCGCGTTCCGACTTTCGGGAACGAGCCCTCAAGGCTTCTCGGCGGCGCGTGCGATCCGGTCGAGCGTTGTTCGCATCCCGATCGTGAGACGGTCGGGCCGCTTCATCAGACGTTCAAGCCCGAGGATCCATCGCGGGGTGTCGACGGTCTCGTAGGTCTCCGTTATCCGGGTCCCGGAGCCGTTCGCCTCCAGCCGGTACGTCCACCGGGTCGTCGCACCGGTCCAGTGCCGGGCCAGGAAGGCGAACTCCCGGCCGGGTTCGAGGCCGACGACCTCGCTCACCGTGGACCAGCGGAGTGGACCCCATCGGTTGTGGCCCCTGAACCGCGCGCCGATCGCAGGGCCTGGGCCGTCGAGCCACTCGCAGCCGTGGCACTCGGGGCTCCACTCTCCCATGCGCGTGACGTCGGTGAGCAGCGCCCAGATCGCTTCGGCGCTTGCGCCGGTTTCGGCTGTTACGGAGCCGTTCAAGCGGTCGATCCTCGACGGGGAGGGGTTTCGGTAATCGGCTAACTTATTGTACGATAGCGCTTTCTGGGGTCAACCCTGCCCGGAGGCATCGATGCGGAGCGGCCAGGCGGTCGGCGCGACCGACGAAGACTACTTCGACTTCGTCGAGGAGATGACGCAGGCTCCCGGACACGACCTCTTAGATCTCCATCCGAGGCTCGCCCGCCTGCGGGAGCGTGGCCCCGTCCACGAAGGAAAGATGTGGGAGCTTCTGGGGCTGGGGGCGGCCCCAAACCGCCTCCGCAGCGAGGCAGCCCGCGACTTCGCGGTCGTCGGCTTCGACGCGGCGACCCAACTGCTTCGTGACGGGACGCAAGTGTCTTCGCGCATCTGGCAGAAAACCGCCGAGCTCACCTGGGGCTACAACATCGTCGTCATGGACGACCCCGACCACCGCCGGTACCGCGCGCTGATCGAGCAAGCCTTTACGCGTCACGCGATGGAGAACGTCGAGCGCGACATCGTGCTGCCGGTCGTGGAGCAGGTCATGGATGCGTTCGCCGATCGCGGTCGCGTCGACCTGGTGCGGGAGTTCACGTTCCGGTTCCCGATCTTGATCATCGCGAGGCTGCTCGGACTGCCGGACGGGGACATCAAGCAGTACCACGTGTGGGGCACGGAGGTCATCCTGTTCGACAAGTGGGAAAGAGCTCTGGCCGCGTCGCAGGCGCTGGCCGACTACCTGATCCCGATCATCGAAGACCGCCGGGCTGCGCCGCGCGACGACATGATCAGCGCGCTCATCCAGGCCGAGCTCGACGGCGACCGCCTCAGCAATGACGCGATCCTCGCGTTCCTCCGCAACCTCGTGACCGCCGGCGCAGAGACCACGTTCTCCTCCTCGGGCAGCTTGCTCTTCGGGCTGCTGACGAACCCCGACCAGCTCGACGCAGTGCGCAAGGATCGCTCGCTCATCCCGCAGGCCATGGAGGAGGGGATCCGGTGGGAGCCGCCGCTGACCAATGTTCGGCGTGAGCTGACGCGCGACGTCGAGCTCGCCGGCGTCACGATGCCGGCCGGCTCGTTCGTCTACATCTCGCTCGCGGCAGCGAACCGCGATGCGACGCGATGGGACCACCCAGACGACTTCGACGTCCACCGCGACCGCCACGCGCACCTGGCGTTCGGCTTCTCGACACACATGTGTCTCGGGATGCACCTGGCACGCGCCGAGACCTCGGCAGCGCTCAACGCACTGCTCGATGGTCTTCCGAACCTGCGACTCGATCCAGAGGCCGATGCCCCCGCGATCCGCGGCGTGACCTTCCGCCGCCCGAACGCGCTCCCGGTAGTGTGGGACTGATGCCGGGCGAGCGCGAGCTCCTTCCGTATCGGATCGGCGCGATCGTCGATCTGCCGCCGAAGCAGGAGTGGCTCGACGCCGTGCGTCTGGCTTTCGACGAGGTCCACGAGCGCCGTCTCGTCGAGCGCCCGATCGAGCTCATCGTCCGCGAGGTCTACGCCCAGCCGTGGACCGACGGCTTCCCGGTGATCGATGCGTTCCACGATCTCACGCAGAACGAGAAGGTCCTCGGCATCCTCGGCCCGATGACGACCGACAACGCGCTCGCGATCCTGCCCGACATCGAGCGCACCGGCGTGCCGACCTGCACGATGTCCGGCACGCAGCTCTACGCCGGACGCGCGGCCTTCAACCTGCCGAACGGCGGGATGGGCGAGGAGCCGGCGGTGATCGCGTCGTGGCTCGCCGGCGAGGGTCACCACCGCGTGGCGCTGCTGCGCGAGACGACGCAGATCGGCGAGGAGTACACGCACTACTTCCGCACCGCTGCATTGGAGCGCGGGATCTCGATCGTCGCCGAGTCTCCCGCCTACCCGTTCATGGAGGTTCCCGAGCTGATGCGCGCGCTCGACCCGCTCAAGGCGGCCGGCGCCGACGCGCTCGTGTACCTGGGGCTCGGGCGATTGAACAAGGTCATGCGGCCGGCGCTCGAAGGTCTCGAGTGGGATCCGCCGCGCATCACGACGACGGCGTTCGTGCGCGCGCT
>JBKKCR010000200.1:0-25814 GCA_046712825.1 Actinomycetota bacterium
CGGGTCACTCCTCAGGTCAAGGCGCACATGTCGGTGCTGCTGGGGCTGTTGGTGCTCTTGAAGGCGTGGGGATACCGCCTCGACCAGCTCGAGCTCGTGTACTCGGCGAGGGGGCAGGTGACCGGCGCTTCGTACACCGATGTCAACGCGCAACTGCCGGCGTTGAAGCTGATGGTGATCATCGCGATCGTCGCCGGAGTCCTGTTCCTGATTAACATCCGGCTCCGCGGCTGGATCCTGCCCGCGGCAGCGGTCGGGATCCTCGGACTCACTTCGATCCTCGTAGGCGGCATCTATCCGGCGTTCGTGCAGCGGTTCCGGGTCACGCCGAACGAGCTGGTCCGGGAGCAGAAATACATCGGCTACAACATCGAACATACTCGCGCGGCGTTCGGTCTCGACGATTCTAAAGTCACCGTCAAAGAGTTCGCGGCGCTCGACGGCCTCGACGCGGCCGCGATCCGGCGCAACGCCGACACGGTGGAGAACATCCGGCTCTGGGACCCCACCGTCCTAGAGACGACCTACACGCAGCTGCAGCGGATCACGTCCTATTACGAGTTCATCGACGTCGATGTGGATCGTTACAACTTCGCCGGACGCTCCCGACAGGTGATGCTGGCGGCGCGGGAGATCGCGCAGCAGGGCCTGCGTCCCGAGGCGCGCACGTGGCTGAACTCTCACCTCGTCTACACGCACGGGTTCGGGGTTGTCGCCAGCCGCGTCGACCGCGTCACCGGCGAGGGCACGCCGGACTTCATCATCAAAGACATCCCAGGAACCCCGGCCCCGGGTTTGCCGCAGATCACGGAACCGCGGATCTATTTCGGAGAGAGCGAAGACACGCCCTTCGTCATCGTGCGATCCGAGCAACAGGAGCTCGACTACCCGCTTGGTGAGTCGATCCAGTCGACGAGCTATACAGGGAAAGGCGGGACCCAGCTCAGCGGGATAATGCAACGCGCCGCGTTCGCGTGGCGGTTCCGCGACTTTAACCTGCTCATCTCAGGCGCGATCAAGCCCGACTCGCGGATCATCTTCCGCCGGACGGTGGCGGAGCGGCTCGCGCAGACGGCTCCGTTCTTGAAGCTCGATCACGATCCGTACATCGCCATCGTGAACGGACGGCTAACGTGGATCCAGGACGGATACACGACGACGGATATGTATCCCTACTCCGAGCGGATCGACCTCGCCGAATCCACCGGCGGCGGAGCGCACCTCTCCGGGCGTGCCAACTACATCCGGAACTCGGTGAAAGCCACCGTCGACGCTATGGACGGAACGATCACGCTCTACGTCGTCGACGAGACCGATCCGATCATCCGAGCCTGGCGCCGCGTGTTCCCCGACATCTTCAAGCCCGCCTCGGCGGTCTCCGACGCGCTGAGATCGCACTTCCGTTACCCCGAGGATCTGTTCGCCGTCCAGGCGGACCGGTACACGACATACCACATAACGACCCCATCCGAGTTCTACGCGAAGGAAGACGCGTGGCGGGTCCCGGGTGACCCAACGAAGGTGGGGGAGAAGTTCCCGCCCTACTACGTGATCATGCGGCTGCCCGACGAGAACAAGCCGGCGTTCATCCTGATGACGCCGTTCAGCCCGTTCACGCCGAGCGGACAGCGTCCGAGGCAGAACATGTCCGCCTGGCTCGCCGCGCGCTCGGATCCGGAGAATTACGGCCAGCTGATCTCGTTCGAGATGCCGCGGACGAAGCTCGTCTTCGGACCCGAGCAGGTGTACGCCCGGATCAACCAGGATCCGGCGGTCTCGGCGCAGTTGTCCCTTTGGGATCGAGCCGGCTCGAACGTGATCCATGGCAACCTGCTCGTCATCCCGATCGAGGAGTCGTTCCTGTACGTCGAGCCGCTGTATCTCCAGGCCGCGAGCGGCGCGCTGCCCGAGCTGAAGCGAGTGGTCGTGGTCGCGGGTGAGACGGTGCGGATGGGGGAGACGCTCGACCAAGCGATCAAGGCCGTCTTCGGTCAAGGGCTCCCCGCCCCGGTGGAAGGGGTCCCCTCGCCGGGAGCGCCGACGGGCAACGTGAATGCGTTGATCGCCGAAGCGATCCAGCACTTCGCCGCGGCCGATCAAGCGCTGCGGGCCGGGGATCTGGCGACCTACGATCGGGAGATCGACGCGGCGCGGGCCGCGATCGAGCAAGCCAACCGGCAGACGAACCCGTCGCCCTCGCCCAGTCCTACGTCGTAGCGAACGAAGCGCTCCCACCTGCTTGTTGGTAAGGTGTGCGCCGCGACGCGGGGTGGAGCAGTCCGGTAGCTCGCTGGGCTCATAACCCAGAGGTCGCAGGTTCAAATCCTGCCCCCGCTACAAGAGTCAGAAGCCGTCCCGAGGGACGGCTTCTGCAGTTCCCGGCGACATCGACGATCAGGCAGCGAATCTGGCGGCCTGCTCGGCGGTCTGTTGCAGCGCGAGACCGCCGTGCCCGACGCTCGGCTCGATGTAGGTTCCTTCGAACCATTCGTTCCACGACGTGATCAGCACCCAATCGGGCTGTCCCGCGATCGCTGCATCCCACGTCGCGACGTACCGCTCGCCCGCGGCACCGCGGGGCACGATCGGATTAAGGGTCCCGTTCGCCTTCGTGTCGTTATAGCCCGGCGACACCGTGGCCACGGTCAGATGCGGCCCGGTCGGATCGGCGGTCGCCAGCAGCCGCGCGTCGAGCATCGTGTCGCGGTTGTACTGGGTCAGCTCGGCCTGACTCTTGAAATTCGGGTTGTAGATGTGGGTGCCCCACTCGACGGCGGCGTAGGTCGATTTCAGTGCGGCGTCACCCACGAGCTTCACCGGCGTACCTTGATTCTTGAGCGCGGTGAGAACGTTCGACCAGCCCATTGGGCTGAGCCTCCACATCTGGAAGACGAACATGACCGGCACGTCGCCCGAGCGCAACAAGGCCGGGCTGCTCGCGCGCTGCAGTGCGTCGGTGATCCAGTCCAACACGATCGACGGGTCCGCTTTCCCCGTGGTGTCGCCGGGCGCGTGCGCCTCTACCATCTCGATGTACGGGACGACGTAGCCGCTCGTCGCCTCGGCCGCTTGGCGCGCGAGATCGAAGCGCCAACCGGAGAACTCCTCGCCTGCCCACGAGACGACGAACCCGTCGATCCCCGACGCGCGAGCCTGCTGCGTCATGGAAAGGACCCCTGGGTAGGCCATCGTGTCCCGCTCATCGAGCGGACGGTCGGCGAGCTTCGCGCCGCCGTAGTTCCCGGGTCCGAACCATGGGTAGTACGCGGCGAGGACCAGCGGGCGCGCATCAACGTGCGTCAACAGCGGGTCGCTCGGCCCGAAGAAAGCCAGGCGGGTCTTGGAGACGATGCTCGTGTAGAGGTTCGACCCGGGCGTGCCGCTGCTCGGCTTCGGCAGCTGGTTGTGGACGTACGCCGCTTGAAAGGAGGCATACGAGGTGTTCCGGATGTCGGCGATCGTTGCCCCGGCGTACCCCTTGCGAACCGAAACGTTGATCGTCGCGGCGCCGGCCGTCTCTTCGAAGACGGAGCGAATCGTGACGGTTCGTAACTTACCGGCGGGCGAATTGAGAACCCATCCATTTGCGAGCGAGGTGAGCTTCACGTCTGAGGGCACCGAAACCACGCGCTGAGCGGCGATCCGTCCGGGAGAAAGCAACACCTGCGTCCATGCGGAGGTGGTCGTGATGCTGACCTCGAGGCGTGCGATCGTGGGCACTGCCGGGGCAGGCGCCCCATCTGCCGGCAGCGCGGCAAATGATCCGATCAGGAACGCGACGAATAGCAGTTTCGATCGACTCGGCATGAAGAGAACCCCCGCACTGGATGTAGTCCTGATATCGACCCGGTGACCGATCTTCTTGAGAAGCGCCGGCCGGCTCAGCGGTGGTTCGAGAGCTCGATCGACCAGCGCCAGGCGCTGTGGTCGTCGGCGTTCCACCACGCGGTGAGGATGCCGACCTCGCCGCCCGGGAGGATCACCGGCAGTCCGAGGTCCGCTTTGCCCGGCCAGATCTGTTCACGGGAAACGCCCGACGGGCCGATCGTCAGACGCGCCATCGGCGTCGGTTCTGAGGCTTCCAAACCGGAGCCCCGCCCGATCAGCTCACCAGACTCGTCGTGGACCTCGACGTCGAGCCGGGACGGAGCGGAATGAACCAGGACGCGGTCCGAAGCCTCCATGCGAGCACGAGCAAACTCGAGGCCCGTCGAGCCTCCGTCGGGGGAGCGGATCTCCCAGATCTGGACGGCCACGGCTGGAGCCTTCCCGCGGAAGGGCGCCCGGCAAACGCTCGAGGGGGCGGCTAGCAGGCGGCGGAGAGGATCCGGTACGGATTCGACGGACCGCCGCCGCGGGGGTGGTACTCGAAGTGCAGGTGCGGGCCGTAGCACCGGCCGGTACAACCCACCTTTCCGATGAGCTGACCCGCCGAGACATGCTGGCCGACCGAGACGTACTCGGCGCCGAGGTGGGCGTACCACCACTCGTTGCCGATCGCGTCGCGGAGGACGATGCCGACGCCGATCCACGATCCGTACGGGGTCGCCACGACCTTGGACGGCAGTACCGCCACGGTGCCCTGGCCGTAATCCGCCTGGATATCGTCGCCCGTGTGTGGACCGCCCGGCCGCGGGTCTCCGTAATTGTCCAACACGTATCGCGGGCCGGCGACAGGGCAGCGGAACCCGTTGGGCGCACGCGACAGGCGGGACCCGCCGCCGAGCGAGACCAGAAGGTTCTGCAGACTCTGAAGCTCGCGGAGGTTCGCGAGGAGGTCGTTGCGGCGCGCCAAAAGCGCCTTCTGCGCCGTCGTCGCGAGCTGTACTGCCGCAGCGAGTTCGGCCGACTCGGTCTTGGCCCGGCGCCGCAGTGCCGTCAGCTCCTCGAGCATGCCCGCCTCGCGGAAGCGGATCTGCTCGAGGTAGGAGGCGCGCTCCACGAACTCGTCGAGATCCTCCGCGCCGAGCATCGTTTCGATCATGGAACCGTTGCCGAGGGTGTACATCGAGGCGGCGCGGCCGGCGAACGCCTGACGCAGGAACAGCTGGCGGGCCTCGGCGGTTGCGAGTGCCTTGCGGTGACGATCGGCCGCAGCCGTTGCCGCATGCGTCTCACGCTCGGAGGTCTTGAGCTGGGCGCCGAGCTTGTCGAGGGACTTTCGCACGCCCTCGATCCGGGCGGATACCTGCGCCGGAGAGGTTTGTGCCGCCGCGGCGACCGTGGGGTCACCCAGCAAGACCGCCGCCATCGCGACGGCCGAGATCAAGACGAGCCTCAGCCTTTTCAGTTGCCCACCTTCCCGGTGCGGACGACCAGATGATTCGCCCCCCCACGAGCGCCGACCAGTCGAGCCTTCGGTCGACCCCCGACCCGGCCGGGGGGATGGGCTAACGGTCGGTAAGGCTGCCAGCCGAGCCCGGGGGAGTCAAACCCGACGGATGAGTCACCTGACGCGCGCGTCAGGTCGTGACGAGTGGGCCTGAGGAATCTCTGAACGGCCCTCGCCGTTGCAACGAAGTCGTGAAGGGACGGTTGGTGGCGGTCGTGTCGGCTCTCGCGGTGGGGTTCACCGGATGCTCGGGCGTTCGCGAAACGCTGCGCGCCCGCCCGGGGCCCGCCCCTACCGTCTTCGACGCGACAGAGCTCGTCGACGTGCTCGCGCCGGATACCGTTCCGGCCATCAACCGTCCGGCCTTCGAGGCGCCCGACGACGCGGCCACCCACTTGCAGCCGGAGGTGCCGGTCGCCGTGCTCGAGGTCGCGGGCGAGGTGCGCGCGTACCCGCTCGCGATCCTCGTCTGGCACGAGGTCGTGAACGACTCGGTCGGCGGCGTGCCGGTTGCCGTCACCTACGCGCCGCTTTCCGGCGGCGTTCAGGCGTTCCGACGCACCGTAGCCGGGCGGGTGCTGAGCTTCGGAGTGTCGGGGAAGCTCTACCGTGCGAACCTCGTCATGTACGACCGGGCGACACGTTCGCTCTGGCCGCAGCTCCAGGGGGAAGCGGTTCTGGGGCCACTCCGCGGCGCGTCGTTGCAGCGCCTGCCGATCCAGATCGCTTCATTCGAATACTTCCGAGGCTCCTACCCGAACGGCCAGGTTCTGTCGGCTGCTACCGGCGCGGCACGCGTGTACGGCGCCACTCCTTACGCGGGCTACGACTCCCGGCGGACGCCGTCGGACGCCTTCTTCGCCCCGGCACCGGACCGACGGCTCGGTGCCATGGAGCGGGTCGTCGGCGTGCGGACGCCGTCCGGTTCGCGCGCGTATCGGTTCGCGACGTTGCGCACGGCCGGGGTGATCTACAACCGGATCGGTGGGCAGGAGGTCGTCATCCTCTGGCGGGCGGGCACCCGGTCGGCGCTCGACACGCCGCTGATCGCCGACGGCCGGGACATCGGTTCGGCCGGCGTCTTCGTTCCCGTCGTGGATGGGAGGCGCTTAGACCTGTCCCAGGTTCCCGGCGGGTTCCGCGATCGGCAGAGTGGGAGCACATGGTCGGTTCTGGGTGTCGCCCTGAGCGGACCTATGACGGGGAAGCGCTTCGTCCGTGTCGAGCACGTAGACGCCTTCTGGTTCGCGTGGGCAGCGTTCGTGCCAACCACCGAGGTTTTCGGGTCTTCATGAGCGTTGCCTGCCTGGTTCGCATAGGCTCTGAAGCCGGGCCCGGAGTGGGGCCGGTGGAGGAAGTCCTGGTGGCGAAAGAGTCTCTCGAAGAACGCCAGGAGCGCTTCGAGGCTGAGGCGCTGCCGCTGCTCGACGGCATGTACGGGGCGGCCCTGCGCCTGACGCGCAACCCGGCCGACGCTGAGGACCTCCTCCAGGAAACCTTTACGAGAGCCTTCTCCGCGTACGACTCCTTCCAGCCCGGAACCAACCTCAAGGCCTGGCTATATCGGATCATGATGAACACCTACATCTCTTCGTACCGGAAGGCGAAGCGCTCCCCGCAGACGGTTCCGACCGACGACATCGAGCCCTTCTCGTACGTCCGATCGATCGCCGAGGACGGAGGGAAGACCCCGGAAACCGAGGTCCTGGAGCGGATCCCCGACGAAGAGGTGAAGGCCGCGCTCGAGGAGCTGCCCGAGCAGTTCCGGATGGCGGTGTTGCTCGCCGATGTCGAGGGTTTCTCGTACAAGGAGATCGCCGACATCACCGACACCTCGATCGGAACGGTTATGTCGCGGCTGCACCGGGGCAGGAAAGCGTTGCAGAAGGCGTTGTGGTCTTATGCCCGCGAACGCGGGCTCGTAGAAGAGGACAAACCGTGGGCCACTCCGAGACGGACTGCCGGGCGGTCCTAGAAAGCCTGTACCTCTATCTCGACGGCGAGATCGCCGCCGAGGAAGTAACCGTCATCCAGATCCATCTGGAGGACTGCAACGGCTGTCTGCACCGCTACGACGTCGAGCGCGACTTCAAGGAGCTCGTCCACCGGAAGTGCCGCGAGGGTTCCATGCCGTCGAGCCTCGTCGATCGCATCCGCGCGAACATCCGAGCCGCGCTCGACGGATAGCTCGCCAGGCACAGTCCGTGCCCGATGTTCACGCTCCGTGTCCAGAATCAGCCGATTCGGACACTGAAGCGAATTAAATCCGCGGTTCCCACGATTTATCCGGCCTGTCCCAAGACCTAATCTCACGGTTGTCCGCTGATGACGGTGGGCGATGAAGAGGGAGCCAGGTCATGGAGGCAAGGCTTAGCAGCAAGAGCGAGGCAACCCGGACCTCGCGACACCCCCTGACCACTTCCCTTGGGCCGCGGGACGCCAGGCTGGCAGGACCGGTCTGGGCCCCCGATCCCTGGGGCTCCGGAACACCAGATTGCAGGTGCGAGCTTTTTCCCGCCGGGGGGCGGGCGTGACCCTCAAAGGGGGTGTGATCGGGATGAAGCGTATCTTCGCGATGCTGACGACCGTGGTCGCGGTGTTCCTCGCCGCCGGCGCCGGAGCTAAGTGGTAAGGAGACCTCGCTAGGGTCAGAGACGGAGCCTTCGGGCTCCTTCTCTGTTTTCTCGGCTAGATCAGCCCGCGGTTTTCCAGCACCCGCGTCAGCGCTTGGATCACCTTCGGGTCGTAGTCATAGGCCATGCCGAGGTGAAGCCGCTCTAGTGCGTCCCAGGCGGTTCGCCCGGGCCCAGCCGGTTCGGTGAGGTCGTCGTAAGCGCTGGCGACCCGGATTATCTTGGCACCGTCGGGCAGTTCTCGGTTGGCGTCCTCACCGCGTCTCCGATAGGGCTCGTTCTGGTGGCGAACCATCTCGGCGACGCGCGGGAAGTGGCCCGTTTTCTCGACGATCTCCGCTCCGACGAGGGCGAGCTCCAGGGCGGCCGTGTTCGCCGGGGCGTCTTCGGGGTCGGGCAGGCTGATCCGTCCGATGTCGTGAAGGAGGGCGCCGTACTCGATCTCGTGAAGTTCCGGGTCGCCCGCCCCCAACTCGACGGCTATCTCCACCGAGAGCTTCGCGACGCGCGATGAGTGCCCCCGAACCGTGTACCCGGCCATCTCCGGCACCTTTGAGAGGGCGCGAACCGTTTGCAGATAGTTGGTTCGGATCGTGGCGACCTGCTTGAAGGAGAAGTGCGTCGCGGCCAGAGGAGCGAGGAAGAGTGGGAGCGTCCAGGTGTGCAGGGCCGGGTACGCGAGTGCAAGGAGGGCGCCGACAGACACGGTTGAGGTCAGCAGGAGGCTCGTGGCACGGAACTGCTCGCGGAGCGACTGGACGGTAGGCATCCCGCTCTCAGACCCGGCCACGAAGGAGTGCAGCGTCGTGTCGAGGCCCAGGACCACGATCAATGAAGCGGCGAGCCCCAGCGCCGACATCTTGCTGGGCGCGAACGTCAGCGTGTTCGGGGCGATGGAGACGACCCCACGGTAAACGCCGGCCGCCGAGAGCACCACGAGAAGTCGCGTGGCGATGATCGGAAGCCGAAGATCCTTTCCTCGGACCATCCGCACGAGCGTGGTGAGCATCGTGCCGAGCACGAAGATCATGAGGACCTCACCGAGATGCGGCTCCTCGGGGCGAAGGAGAGCGAACGCGATCGCGGGCGCCAAACCTAGTGAAAAGACTGAGCGCCGCTCAAGCGGGATCTCCAGGAGGTCGCCGATGGCAACGAAGATCGGGAACGCGAGGAAAGCGCTGGTGCTCACGATTCCCCATCCGGCGTGTGCCCAAGCCCAAAGCGCCGCCCCCGAGCCGGCCACCGCGGCGACCGTCGCGAAGATCGTCGGCGCCCTAAAGCGCTGCTGCCGCGGCACCCGGCACCTCCTCCTCTTCGGCGAGCTCGGGCTCTGCTTCCCAGCCGTATTGCCTAAGGGCCCGTTCGAGCGCGGCGAGCGAGACGGGATCGAATTGCGTGCCGACGCAACGGTGAAGCTCGAGGAGCGCATCCTCGATGGACTTTGCTTTGCGGTAGACGCGCGTCGACGTCATCGAATCGAAGGCGTCGCAACACATCACGATGCGAGCGATCACCGGGATGTCGTCGCCGGCGAGGCCATCGGGATAGCCCCGGCCGTCCATCCGTTCGTGGTGATGGCGAACCGCGGTCTCGGCGGCACGCTTGAGGAAGTCGATCTCACTCACGATCTCGTAGCCCCGGACCGGATGCAGCTTCATGTGCTCGTACTCTTCGTCGGTGAGCTTGCCGGGCTTGGCGAGGATCTTCGTCGACACGCCGAGCTTCCCGATGTCGTGCATGAGGGCGATGTAGCGGATGACCCGGCACTCCTCGGCCGACAGTCCGTACGTCCGAGCCGTCATCTCCGAAAGCTTCGCAACCCGCTCGGCGTGACCTCTCGTGTACGGGTCCTTCGCCTCGATCGCCTGGATCAGGCTTCGAACGGTGGCCTCGTACGCGCCTTCCATCCGGATGGCGGTCTGGAAGGCGTTGCGGGCGACGAGGAGCGGCACCAAGAGGAATACGACCGAGGCAGGCCCCATCTCGAAGTGGAGCGCCGCAAGGATGACCCCGAGCATTGCGAATGCCACGTAGCCCGCGAGGATCGATCGGTATTGATCTCGCCACACCGAGGAGAGCTTGCCGCCACGGACGAAGGCCACCACCAGCGCCACCAGCCCGGTATTGACGAGGAATTGGACGGCCGTGGCGGCGATGACTGGGATGAAGATCTCGGGGAACGGCAGTCCGGACGTCTTGTTCAAGGGCGTCCCGATGATGACGTCGTACACGGACGCGTACGCAAGACCGGCAAGCGTTGAGGCGAGCGCGTAATCGGAGGCGTTGAAGATATGGCGCACCGGGTGAACGGTCCGCGCCCCCCGGATCGTCAGGAACCCGAAGCCTGAAGCGATCCCGGCCTCGGCGGGACCGCCGAGGATGATCGCGGCGATCATCAGAACGAAGCTGACGGAATAGGAGCCGATGCCGAGAGGCATCGTCACCGGGAATTGTTCGGCGAGGAATATGAAGAAGCCGAAGGTCAGCGCGAGGCGGAAGTCGACGTGCTCGTTGAGGGCGACGAACGAAAGCAGGGAGGCGGCGACGACAGCCACCGTCGCCACCAGGAACTTCACCCTAGCTGGCAGGCCTTGCACGGTTCGCTCCGCTCGTCCCGACATCAGGTCCGCATCGAGAAGATGGAGCCGGCAGGGCCCGCACGGGTCGATGATTCTGATCCGTGTCGGTTGTTACCACTTAGCTGCAGCCCCGGCCGACAGCACTGCTGCTGCCAACCCGGACAGGAACGCAATGACGCGCTTCATGATTGGTCGCCCAACCCCTTTCACGGAAGATTCTCTCGCTCCGCTAGATGCGAGAGTGATCTCCGCTCCGCTTGGTTGGAAACGCCCGTCACGGGACCCTGCCGGCCCCACTCCTATGCGGTTTTCAATGCGCCGGTGCGCGACGCCCCCTGATTCGTCGGGGTCGAGAGGCAACCTCACCTGCTCAACGCCCACCCAGGCAGCCAGTCCGAAACGAAACCCCCAGCAAGAGCCCGAACTCATGTCCGGACGCCTTGCTAGGGGACTCGGTCTGACGCTTATACCGGCCCTATCTTCCATCGGCAGAGTGAGCCGGTCAATACATCTGAGAACAGAAATAACTTTACGTACCTATCGTCCCGAAACGACCTAACCGGCCTGGGAGGTCCTTCCAGTACGAGATCCGGTCAGCTCGGTCATCAGCCGCTCGATCTCGCTTGCCGGGAATCGCCGATGTCCGCCGAGGGTCGAGAGGTGCGGGATCCGCCCTTCTTTCGCCCAGCGGGAAACCGTCTTCGGAGAAACGTGAAGCATCCGCGCGACGTCCGACGTCCGCAGGAACTTCTCGCTCGGGTGCACCATCGCAATACACCACCTTCGGCCGCGGCCGGTCCTCGCCTTGGGACCGGCTTTTCTGTTGTGAGTCGATTATCGACGCTGCGTTGCTCGTCGCACATGGTCTCCCTGGGTGGTTTTGGTATGGCCCACATGAACTAGTCAGAAAGGGTTAGGGCGACTCGTTTCGCGCGCTGATGTATCGTTGGCTCGACTACGCACGGCGAGGCGGGCAGCACCGACGGAGGGAACACTGCGCGAGGGCAACGGGGGACGGCTGCCCGAGGGCGCCGATACGTCTGAATCCGGGCCGCTTGAAGAAGCGATCCGGCGGATCTCCGGCATCCAGGCCGCGCGCGTCGTGACCGGACCCGGCGGCAGGGTTGCCGAGGTTCACGTACTCGCCGGCCGTGAGCGTGGCGCGAAGCAACTCGTTCGCGACGTTCAGTCGGTGATCCTCACCAACTTCGGGATCGACATCGACTACCGCACGGTCTCCGTCGTTCAGCTCGATGAGCCCGGACCTTCGGCGACTGGGGAGCGAAGTGCCGCGCCGCCCCCCGAAGAGCGCGCGACTTTGTTGGAATCGGCCGGCGTTCCCAGGGCCGCGATCGTTCGGCTCGTCTCTGAGACGGCAGCGTTCACGACCGAGGTCCGGATCGCGGTCGCGGTCAACGGGCACGAGCGGTCCGGGTCGGCGCGCGGGCCTTCCACCTCCGGACTGCGTCTCGTCGCGGGCGCGGCGGTGGATGCGGTGGCAGAGATGCTTCGCGCGTCGGCCGTCGAAGTATCGTCTGCGGAGCTGCTCGCGATCGGCGCCGTACAGGTCGCGGTCGTCGTGGTTCGGCTGGCAACCTCGCGCGGCGAGCAGACCCTGACCGGTTCGGCAGTGGTGCGCAAAGACACGAACGACGCCGTCGCGCGCGCCACGCTCGACGCACTCAATCGCGTGATCGACCGGCGCTAGCGTCGGGTCAGCCGGGCGTCAGCTCGCGGTCCCGCTCGCCTGCTCCTCTTCGGCGTTTCCCCGGCCGTCCCACCATCAGCTGCTGGATCAGCAACAGCAGGCCGGCCCAGATCACGATGTCCCCGGCGCTCACGACGTTGGCCGTGACGCGGATCGGGATCACGTCTGCCAGGACGGTCAGTCGGTCCTGGTCGTCCATCGCATGATGCGCGCCCTTGGTGACGGCACCGTTCTCGAACGGGTTCCCGAGACCGGCGCGGTCGAGCGCGTCGAGGGAGACCGGCATCCCACCGTTGGCCGCGATCACCAGGAAGTTCATCATCGCGCCGAGCGCGATCAGCGTCATCCCCGGAAGCCGCCGGTTGAGTGCGGCGAAGCCGAACGTCAAAGCGAACGACGCGAGGACGAGCGCCAGCGGAAGCCAAGATCGATCTGCGCGCTCAGCGATCGTCGAGCCGAGCTGCAGAATGACCCCGATGAAGACCAGGGGGACGCCGTGCAGGTCGGTGCGTGCCAGGTTGGCGAACGATCCGCGGCGCGCCAGCCCGACGCCGATGCCCACGGCGACCGCAAGTAAGAGCCCGATCACGGCGGGAATCATCGCACGGGTTCGGTCCGGGTCAGCGGAGGCGATAATCTGAGCCTGTGAAGGAACTCGAGACGGTTCTCTACGAGTCCGGCGGCCACGTGGCCCGGGTGACCATTAACCGTCCGGACAAACGGAACGCCCTGAACGTCACCGTGATGGCGGATCTGCGCGAGGCGATGGCCCTTGCTCGTTCGGACGACGAGGTTCGCGTCGTGGTCCTCACCGGTGCCGGCGAAAAAGCGTTCTCATCTGGGGGAGATCTCGGCGGCTTCACCGCCGAGCAGTCGAAGGTCGAGCAGCACCGTCTCCGGGCAACGCTCGCCGACCTGTTCGAGGATATGGTGCGTCTCGGCAAGCCGATCGTCGCGCGCGTCAACGGTCACGCGCTCGCCGGCGGGTTCGGGCTGATGTGCGGGTGCGATCTGGTGGTTGCGGCCGACTCCGCGGAGTTCGGCATGCCTGAGATCAACATGGGCCTGTGGCCGTTCATCATCACGGCGACGGTCTCCCGGCGGCTCCCGCGCGCGAAAGCGCTCGAGCTGATGATGACCGGCGAGCGGATCTCCGCCGCCGAAGCGGAGCGGTGGGGAGTCCTCAACCGGGTCGTGCCGGCATCGGACCTCGACAAGGCGGTCGACGACCTGTGCGTGAAGCTGGCGTCGAAATCCCCGGCGATCATGCGGCTCGGCAAGGACTCCTTCTACGCCGCGCAGGACATGGGGTTCCGAGAGTCGCTGGATTATCTCCACGGCCAGCTGGGCCTGTGCCTCGAGACCGAGGACACCATCGAGGGCGTGACGGCCTTCTTGCAGAAACGCGAGCCGAACTGGAAGGGCCGTTAGACTGCTCCGCTAGACCCAGGCGGGCTCCGGAAGACTTCGGGGACATGTGGACCCCGGCGACGAGCCCCCGGAAGGGAGACCACCATGGCCGACGAACCGGCCGCGCCCGCCGCGCCCGCGGCGCCCGCGGCGCCTGCCCGCGAGATGCCCACGTTGAGCTACGAGGGTCCCGACATGCGCGGGCTCGTCGGCGAGCTCACCGAACGCAAAGACAAGCATCGCGCGATGGGCGGTGCCGACAAAGTCGCGCGCCAGCGATCGCTCGGGAAGCTAACCGTCCGCGAGCGGATCGAGCTGCTGTTCGACCCGGGTTCGTTCCTCGAAACCGGATTGCTCGGCACGCACATGTCGAACTCGCCGCAGATGCAGGGGAAGTTCACGCCAGCCGACGGCGTCGTCACCGGCATCGGTGAGATCGAGGGCCGCAAGACGTGCGTGATCGCCTACGACTTCACGGTCATGGCCGGCTCGATGGGGATGGTCGGCGAGCTCAAGGCCGGACGGATCCGCGAGCTGGCGTTGCGCGAGCGGATCCCGATCGTCTGGCTGATCGACTCGGCTGGGGCACGGATCCAGGAAGCGGCCGGATCGATGTTCGCCCGAACCGGTGAGCTCTTCAAGGAGCAGGTCATCATGTCGGGCGTCGTGCCTCAGGTTGCCGCGATGGTGGGTCCCGGCGCGGCCGGCACCGCCTACATCCCGGGCCTTTCCGACTTCGTTCCGATGGTCAAGGGGATCTCGTCGATGGCGCTCGGCGGCCCACATCTCGTCAAAGCCGCCGTCGGCGAGGACGTCACCGAGCAGGACATGGGCGGCTCGCACATCCACAACAAGATCTCGGGCGTCGCGGACCTCGAAGTTGCCGACGACCGCGAGTGCATCACTGCGATCCGCACGTACCTGTCGTTCTTCCCGTCATCGAACCTCGAGAAGCCGCCGATCCGGGCGGTCTCCGATCCCATCGAGCGCCGGTGCGAAGACCTCTACGACATCGTCCCGGCGAATCCCCGTCAGGCGTACGACGTGCGCCGGGTGATCAAGTCCTTGGTCGACGACGGCGAGTTCTTCCCGATGAAGCCGGACTGGGCGCGGTCCTTGGTGACCGGGTTCGCGCGGTTCGGCGGGCGGCCGGTCGGGATCGTGGCGAACCAGCCGATCTTCCTGGGCGGCGCGATCGACGTGAACGCTGCGGACAAGGCGGCGCGATTCGTCTGGTTGTGCGACGCGTTCCACGTTCCACTCGTGTTCCTGATGGACTGTCCCGGCTTCCTGGTGGGCAGCGCCGTCGAGAAGGCCGGCATCATCCGGCACGGCTCGAAGATGCTTTTCGCCGTGTCCGAGGCGACTGTTCCCAAGATCACCGTCGTGCTGCGCAAGGGCTACGGTGCCGGCTACTACGTGATGAACGGTCGCGCGTACGAGCCCGACCTCATAGTCGGATGGCCGACGGCCGAGATCAGCGTCATGGGGCCGGAAGGCGCCGTGAACATCATCGGCCGCTCGATCCTCGCGAAGATTCCCGAGGATGAGCGCGACGCGAAACGGAACGAGATGATCGAGGCGGTTCGTGCGCAGATCGGACCGTATATCGCGGCCGGGTGGTCCTTCATCGACGACCTGATCGACCCTGCCGACACGCGCACGGTGATCACGAAGGGTCTCGAACACGCGGAGAACAAGCGGATCGAACGACCATGGCGCAAACACGGCGTCCTGCCCATCTGATCCGTCCTCTAGACTCCAGACGTGAGCACGAAGCCTTCGACGATCGAACGACCGGACACGGAAGAGGTCGTTCGGCAAGACAAGCCGTGGATCGTGATCGTCTGGAACGATCCCATCAACCTCATGAGCTACGTCACCTACGTCTTCCAGAAACTGTTCGGGTTCCCGCGCGAGAAGGCCTACCGGCTGATGCTCCAGGTCCACAACGAAGGTCGGGCGATCGTGGCGAGTGGGCCGAGGGAGCGCTGCGAAGCCGACGTCGCCAGGCTGCATGCGCATGGTCTCTGGGCCACGCTCTTCAGGGAGGACTGAACGTGCGTGGGCCGTTCGCGCTGCGACGAGATGCCGGGGTCGATGTGACCCTGACCCCGGCGGAGGTCGAGCTGCTCGGATCCGTCCTAGAACAGATGACGCATGTGCTCGCCGACCCCCCCGCGCGGCTCCTCCCGCCGGCATATGAGGATGATCCCGAAGCCCAGGCGGAGTACGCCCGGCTCATGACGGATGACCTTATGGAAGGAAAGAGGCGGGCGATCGGATCCGTGCAAGCGACGATCGAGCGCGGGAAGCGGAAGCGCGACGCGTGGCGCGCGACGCTAAGCGCCGATGAGGCACAGGACTGGCTCGCCGTGCTGAACGACGCTCGCCTCACGCTCGGCACGCGTCTCGAGGTTACCGAAGACTCCTACGAGCGCGATCTCGATCCTGCGGATCCGGACGCGGCCACGCACGAGGTGTTCCGCTATCTCGGGTACCTCGAGGACTTCCTGGTCCAGACGTTGATGGGCTAGGCTGCGGCGCCATGGACGTCGAAGCAGAGATGGTTGCGAACGTCTGGAAGGTCCTCGTGGCCCCGGGGTCGGAGGTTGCTGAGGGCGACACGCTCGTTATCCTCGAGTCGATGAAGATGGAGATCCCCGTCGTCGCCCCGCAAGGCGGGACCGTCACAGCGGTCAACGTGGTCGAGGGCGGCGTCGTGCAAGAGGGCGACATCCTCGCAGTCGTCGAATAGGTGTCCGACCTCGTCGTCGTCGAGCGCGGCCGTGTCGCCGTTCTTACCCTGAACCGGCCCGAGCGGCGCAATGCGCTCAGCGGCGAGATGCTCCAAGCGATCTTCGACGCGCTCGCCGAGTTCGCCACAGACGACGAAGCCCGCTGCCTGCTGCTCCGAGGTGAGGGGAAACACTTCTGCGCAGGAGCTGATTTCTCCGACGTCGCCGAAGGCGCAGCGACCGGCGCACGATACGGTGCCGGCTTCGAGCAGATGCTTCGTGCGATCGAGGAGCACCCGCTCCCGGTCGTGGCCGCGGTGCAGGGCGCGGCTCTCGGGGCCGGGTGCCAGCTGCTCGCGGCGGCCGACCTTGCGGTCGCAGCCGACGACGCGCGCATCGGGATCCCCTCGGCGCGGCTCGGGATCCTGCTCGACCTCGAGAAGGTCCAGCGGATGGTGCAGGTCCTGGGTCCGGCGCACACCCGTGAGATGCTCCTGACCGGGCGTGAGCTCGACGGCCGCGAAGCCGCTGCGTGGGGCCTCGTGACGCGCGTCGTGAAGGCGAAGGAGGTCGATCAAGCGGCGCGCGAGCTCGCGACGCAGGTCGCGGAGAACGCCCCGCTGTCGGTGCAGGGGAGCAAGGCGGCGATCCGCTCGGTCCTTCGCCACGTCGCCCTCGATCGCGCCGCGCACGGGAGGGAATTCGTACCGCACGACGAGGCAGCCCTCCGGGCGCTGACCTCCGCAGACGTCGCAGAAGGCCTCCGGGCGATGAACGAACGCCGACCGCCCGAGTTCGAAGGCAAGTAAGCGATGTCGGTCCTCTCGAGCCTCGCCCGCCGCCACACGGCGCTGTCGGGCCGCGAGATCGATCATCTCCATCATCTGGTGGCCGACTGGCAACTGATCGCCGACCTGAACTTCGCAGACCTTCTGCTATTCGGATCCCTCCGCGACCGTGAGGCGTACGTCGTGCTCGCGCAGGTGCGTCCCTACCCGGCGCAGACGCTCTACCAAGAGGACATGGTCGGCACGATCATCGAGGCCCCCGATCGCGAGCGGGTCCGCGCCGCCTTCGCGGAGGGACGCATCGTCCGCGAGGGCGACCCCGAATGGCGCGACGGCACCCCGATCCGCGAGGAGGCGATCCCCGTCTCCATGGAAGCAACGGTGATCGCGGTGATCAGCGCCGAGCAGAACCTCGCGACGGCGCGCACGCCGTCACAGCTGGAGCTCTCGTATCTGCAGGCCGCCGGCGATCTCGAGCAGATGACGGCGGAAGGAACCTTTCCGTTCCCCTCGTCCGACGAGCGTGAGATCTCCCCGCGAGTGGGAGACGGCTTCATGCGGCTCGATGCCGGCGGGGTCATCGTCTACGCGAGCCCAAACGCCGTGTCGGCGTACCGGCGGCTCGGGGTTACGGCGAACCTGATCGGCGAGCACATCGCCAAGCTCGAGTTCGACGAGGAAGCGACGCTCGAAGCGCTGAAGCGGGGCCGACCCGTCGAGGACGAGGTCGACGCCTCGGGCGCGTGGGTCTACCGGCGCTTCATCCCGATCATCCACGCGGGGCAAGTGACCGGCGCCATCGGGATCCTGCGCGACATCACCGAACTGCGGCACCGCGACCGGATGCTCCTCCTCAAGGACGCGACGATCCGCGAGATCCACCATCGGGTGAAGAACAACCTCCAGACCGTCGCTTCGCTCCTTCGCCTCCAGGGCCGCAGGCTCGGCTCGGTCGAGGCCAAGGAGGCGTTGGAGGAGAGCGTACGCCGGATCTCCTCCATCGCTCTGGTTCACGAGACGCTGTCGCAGGACTCGCACGAACGCGTCGACTTCGATCACGTGGTGAGTCGTGTCGTCGAGATGATCCAAGAGGGATTCGCCCAGCCGGAGCGCCCGATCAGGTTCCGGATCGACGGCCGCTCCGGCGATCTTCCCAGCGAAGTCGCCACGCCTCTGGCGCTGATCATCGCCGAGCTGATCCAGAACGCATTCGAGCATGCGTTCGGAACGGAGTCCCGCACGGTCTCGGTGACGGTCGAGATGGCGAGACGTCCGGAGGAGCTTCGGCTCCGCGTGTCGGACGACGGCATCGGCCTGCCGTCGGGGTTCGTGCTCGAGCGTGATTCCAACTTGGGGCTGCAGATCGTTCGCACGCTCGTCGAGAGCGAGCTTTCGGGAACGATCGGCGTCACCGGAGGCGCGAGCGGCACGCAGGTCGAGGTGGTAATCCCAATCACCCGAGCCCGCGCCGAGGGCGGCATTTGACGCTCGTCCTTCTGCATTCGGCCGGCGCGACGCCGGCCATCTGGGACCGGGTGCGCGCCAATCTGATCGGCGTCCCAGTGTTCGTGCCGGCCATGCCGGGCCGCCACGGCGCCGGGCCTCCTTCCGACCAGGTCGCCTCACACGCCGCGGCGGTGCTGCGTGCGATGGACGGCGCCGGCGTCGAGCGAGCCGCGATCGGCGGGCACTCGCTCGGGGGCGCGGTTGCGTTGTGGCTCGCGATCCATCATCCCGCTCGGGTGGCCGGGCTCGGAGTGATCAATGCGGGCGCTCGGATGCGCGTCGCTCCGCAGATGCTCGAGGCGTTGCCGGATGGGCTCGCGCCGATAGTGGAGCTGGTGGCGACGTCGAACTTCCCGCCGGGCGTTCCCAAGGAGTGGATCGAAGAGCGTCGCGCTACCTATGAAGCCGTCGGCGGGGAAACGTTGCTCGCCGACCTCACGGCTTGCGATCGGTTCGACGTCCTTGACCGCTTGTGGGAGATCCGTTGTCGCACGCAGGTGCTCGCCGGAGCCGTGGACACGCTCACCCCGCCGCGTTTCGCCCGGGTCATGGCCGAACGTATCTCGGCGGCGCGGTTCATCGAATACGCGGGCGCAGGGCACATGCTGCCGATCGAGCGGCCGGCGGAGGTGGCCGGAGAGTTGGCGGTGTTGTGGGCGGCGACCCTCGACGGATCGCTTACTCCGGCGCGGGGAGCTCCTGCGAGGGGAGGCGGGGATTCCCGTCCTCTTGCGGGCTGATGATGCGGAACATCACGATCCAGATGAGCCCGGCTATGAGGAGCCCCAAGAAGATCCGCCCGATCCAGCGCCGGCGTTCCTCGGCAGGCTCCTTGGCGAAGCCGACGGGGGAAACGTATTCCTCACGCATCGATAAGGAATGGTATCGGGGTGAGCGGGGCGTTGCTCGGAGCGTCCTAGACGGCGACGCGCTGGCGGACGGCGCGGTCCCGTCGGATGGTTCGGCGCTCTTCCTCGGTAACGCCGCCCCAGATGCCGGCATCCTGGCCGGTGGCGAGCGCCCACTCGAGGCACGAATCCTGGACCTCGCACGAACCGCAGATGGCTCGCGCGGCTTCGATCTGTGCGAGCGCGGGACCGGTGGTACCGATAGGGAAGAAGAGTTCCGGGTCGACGTCTCTACAAGAGGCGTCGTGACGCCAATCCATCATCGTCGGATCCACGAGCGAGCGACCCCCCCGGCCACAGGCGTCTACGAGTTCTTTGGTGGGAACGAGCGCGAGCATATAACCCGGCTTTCGAGAGTGGCAATACCTTCCGGGAAATCACATCATGCGAATTCGAGCAGCTAGCCGCGCTGCGCGGCAATCGTTCGCCCCGCGCGACGGCACGAGTGCGCAAGCGGCGACACGAGCGAACTTGATGATGACAACTCACAACAGGTGCAACATGTGGCTCATGATGAACGCGGCGACCGGATCGTCACGATGGACGTGATCGGGCACCGCGGTGGCGCGGCGGATAGCGCCGAGAACACGCTCGCCGCGATCCGTGCGGGGCTCGATTCGGAAGCCGACGGCGTGGAGGTCGACGTCCGCCTCACGAGCGACGGAGTGGCAGTCTTGTTGC
Organism: Actinomycetota bacterium; assembly: GCA_046712825.1. Taxonomy (GTDB): domain Bacteria; phylum Actinomycetota; class AC-67; order AC-67; family AC-67; genus DATFGK01. Next base: position 20,284 of record JBKKCR010000200.1, read on the forward strand.
ACGATCCCGACGTTGATCGGACGACGGCGGGGACGGGACTGGTCGGGGATCTTTCCACCGAAGAGGTCCGCGCCCTCGGCATACCATCGCTCGAGGAGGCGCTCGACGCCGTTCCCGTCGATCGCCTCCTCATCGTCGAGGTGAAAGGCACGCCGTGGGATCCCGGACACGATCCCACCGAGCCCGCTGCGCGCGTCGCGGCCGCCACGCTGGCATCCCGGCCGCCTCGACGGGTCGTCGTCTCGTCGTTCAATCCGCTCGCGCTCGCGGTCGCGAGATCGATCTCCCCCGAGCTCCGCACTGCGGTCCTCACGGGCGTGGCGTTCGACCTGGCGTCGAACCTCGCCGCCGCGGTCGCGGGGGCGAACGAAGAGTGCCATGTGCCGGTCGATCTCTTGGAGCCCGGGTTCGTTCAGATCGCGCACGATGCGGCCCGGCGCGTGGTCGCCTGGACGGTAAACGATCCGGAGATGGTGCTCCGCTGCGCCGCGTGGGGAGTCGACGGTGTCATCACCGACGATCCTCGGATGGCGCTGAGCGTTCTCGGCCGGTGAAGCGGCCGAGGATCAAGCCAGGAGCGAAAGGGCCTCCTGCGCCGAGATGAACTCGAAGCGCGTCGCTTCGCCGACATAGTCGCCGTCGACCTGCAACGGCATCGCGCGATCGGCCATCACTTCGAACCGATCCAGATCGTGCAGTCCGACTACGTTGCGGAGATGGATCTGCCCACCCGAGCCGAAAGCTCGCCACAGGAAACGCAACGTGCGGTGCAACGCGAGCGACCTGACTCCCGTAACGTCGAGGCCTCGCTCGGCGTCGGCCAGCGGGGTGACTTGGAACGGGCGCTTGCCGAGGAACGTGAACGGGTTGGAGTTGCCGGCGATCGCCACCAACAGTTCGCGATGCTCGGTGCCGTCGGACAGCCGTATGTGGATAGGCTTCTCTCGACGGTTGTACGCGAAGAAGAACAGCCGAAGCGCCGTCGTCACGAAGAACCACTCGCCGATCGCCTTCTTCATCTTGAAGCGCCGCTCGACCGCACGCACCACGGCGGCGTCGAACCCGACCCCCGCGCAGAACGCGAAATAACGCCCGTTGACGAGGCCGAGGTTGATCCGTTTGGGGACCACGCCGTCGCGAAGGCGCTCGAGCAGGTGAGCGGTAGCTTCGACCGCGTCGAGCGGGATGCCGTGTGTGCGAGCCAACACGTTCGTGCCGCCGCCGGGGAGGATCGCCAGCGGCGTGTCGGTGCCGGCGATCCCATTGATCACTTCGTTGAGCGTGCCGTCGCCGCCGAGCACCAATACGATGTCGTACCCTTCGTGGACGGCTCCGGAGGCGAGGTGCTGCGCGTGGCCGCGCCGCTTGGTCTCCGCGACGTCCACGACGAGGTCGCTCGCGAGCGCGCGCGTGATCACGTCGCGCGCGCGGGCTGTCACGGTCGTCGCTTCGGGGTTGAGGATCAGAAGAGCGCGTTTCACGGCGCGGGACACTACCAACTTCGGCGAAGGGGGTCAGGTCGGCGTCGGCTGCGGCTCCGGTTCGGTGGGAGCGGGAGACGGTTCGGGCGCGGTGGGGCCGGCGGAAGGGCTCGCCGACGGTTTCGCCGACGACTTCGGTTTCGGTACCGAGACGGGGCAGTCGCGTGCCGGGATCAGGGACACGGGGAGACTCACCTCGACCCCCGACTGACCGAGCCGTGCGACGCAGTCCCTGCTGTAGCCGAGTACGACCGTAACGAAGCTGTCGCTCGGAACATCGAACTCGTGCTCGGGGACGCCGTCGAGCGCCCTGGTCATGAAGGAGCGGAAGATCTGCGACGGGAACGACCCGCCGACGACCGTGATGCCTCGAACGTTGCGCATCGAGATCTGCGCCTTCCGGTAGCCAACCCAGACGGCGGTCACCAGGTCGGGGGTGTATCCGACGAACCACGCGTCGTGATACTCCTGCGTGGTGCCGGTCTTCCCGGCAAGGGGGCGGCCGATCTGAGCCCGGCGGCCGGTGCCCCGCTCGACGACGTCTTGCAAGACATCGTTCATGGTGTAGGCGACCCCAGGGTCGATCACCTGGACGCCTTTGACGGACTTCTCATCGAAGACCGATTCGCCCGCGGGTCCGACCGCTCGGGCGACGCCGCGCCCCGGCATCTTCAAGCCCAGGTTCGCGAAGGTCGCGTAGGCGTTTGCCATCTCGAACGGCGACACACCCACGCGCAAGCCGCCGAGCGCGATCGAAGGCAGCGCGTCGAGCTCCGAAGAGATACCCACCCGGTGGGCCACGTCCACCACCTTGGACGGTCCTACGTCGAGCACCAGCCTGGCGTACACGCCGTTCACGGAGTTGATCATCCCGTCGCGCAACGAGATGGTGCCGCGGCCGCGGCCGTCGTAGTTGTTGACCTTCCACGACAACGAGCCGCCGGGCCCGTAGCGCAAGGTCGTCGGGTGCGATGCGTAGCGCGCGTCCGGCCGGATGCCTTCTTCCAGCGCGGCGGCGAGCACGAACGGCTTGAACGCGCTCCCGGACTGTCTGCGGCCCTGGTACGCAAGGTTGAACTGTTCGGTGTCGAAGTTGCGGCCGCCGACCATCGCACGCACGGCACCCGTCTTCGGGTCGATCGCCACGACCGCAGCGTCGGGATCGCCGGGCTGATCGAGCACGCTCGCAACGGCGTCCTCCGCGTACTCCTGAAGGCGCCGGTCGAGCGTGGTCGTGATCTGCAGTCCGCCGCGGAACAACGCCTCCGCGCGATCAGCCTCGGTCTTGCCGAACGCCGGTTCCGCGAGAACCTGCTGCTTCACGAACTCGACGAAGTACGGATAGTGGAGGGTGCCGAGCGCCGGCTTGCGCTTGGTGAGCCCGAGCGGCCCCTTCGCCGCCGCCGCCTCGTCCGCCGCCGTGATCATCCGCTCCTCCCGCATGCGCCGGAGCACGTAGGTCCGTCGCGCCACGGATGCCTCCGGCTGGTCGAACGGGTTCACGCTGCCCGGAGACCGGATCAGGCCGGCGAGCAGCGCCGCCTGTGAAAGCGTCAGCTTCATCGGCTCGGTGCGGAAGTAGGTCTCGGCCGCGGCCGCGATCCCGTACGCGCCCGAACCGAAATACGCCCGGTTCAGATACATGGCGAGGATCTCGTCCTTGGTGTGATCATTCTCGAGACGGAGCGCCACCCGAGCCTCCGCAAGCTTCACCTTGAACGTCCGCTCGCCGTCCGGGAAATACATGAGCTTCGCGAGCTGCTGCGTGATGGTCGAGCCACCCTGAACCGCTTCACCTTTCGCCCAGTTGGTTATCGCGGCTCTCGCGATCGCCCTCGCGTCGACCCCGGAGTGGTCCCAGAAACGAGCGTCCTCGACGGCTACGACGGCGTTCTTCGCGACCTGCGGGATCTCCGACGCGCCGACTTGGGTCCGGTTCTCCTCGAACAGTGTCGCCAGGAGCGAGCCGTCGGAGGCGCGGATCTGCGAGCGAAGCGCAAGCGGCCGTGCTTCTTGCTCGGGGAGGGGCCCGAAGAGCGCCGAACAGCCGGTTGCGGCCGGCAAAAGGATCAGCAAAGCGGCGCAACGTCGGAGGGTCACGTCGCGCCCTCGCATGAGGCGCCGAGATCGGGGAAGGTGATCATCTTGGTCGGATCTGCTCAAAAGCCGTCTTGGTTACCTTCGGCGTCTTCCTTGGCATCCTGAACTGAGGTCCTTTAGAGGGTAGAGAGCGAGGGTATCACCGGCCCCGGTGCCCGGCCGACGTCCTGGAAAGGCCCTCTAACCTCGGGCTTTGGCTCGTATCTCGGCGAGGACCTCTTCAGGATCTGCGTGCCGGCCCGTGGCCTTCTTCGAGTACACGAGCGCGCTGTCGACGGTGACCTCGAACACTCCGCCCTTGGAGGGGAGGAGGGTGAGGTCGTCCACCGAGTGCTCGAACTCTTGCAGGATCTTGGCCGTCAGACCGACGGCCTTGTCGAGGTAGCCTCAGACCGCGCAGTACTCGATGGTGATCTTCATGCGTGTAACGGTAGCACCGTGGTCGGGCTTCGGCCGCGGCTACCTCAACGCCACATCGACAGATCGCGCCCGAGCCAGTCGGCGAGCGCTGCATTGTCCGCGCCGAAGTAGTCGGCGAGCTCGGCTCGGGTCTTCGGGTCCAGGGGCTCGTGCTCGCGGCCCTCGCGGGTGAGGATGCGAGCGATCGCAGGACGCATCTTCTTCGGGATCCGGGTCCAGACCTTTGGCCGGAAGACGAAGCCCGTGAGGGCCTTCAGTCTCGTCTCGCGGTAGGCGTTGGTGACCTCGCCGACGTTGGAGGGGATCACCGACTCGTCGATCCCCAGATGGCCGCACAGCGTCTTGAACGCCTGGACCGGGTCGCGTTCCAGATCGTCGAGCAGGAGGACAAGGATCTGCTCACGCGGGAAGTGCTTCGCCAGACGCTCAAGTTGGGGCAGGTAGCGGCTGAACAGAAGGTAGTACGGCCACTCGGATCCCTCAGGGGCGCGACGCTCGCGCGCGACGGCCTCGGCGAACGATGCTCGCTCCATGTCGTAATACCGCGCGTGCAGGTAGTGGGAGTACGCGCGATCGATTGGATTGCGCAGGATGGCGACGAGACGCGCATCCGGAACGATCGACGCCATCCGCTCGGGTGCCTCAGCGGACGTTATGTAGGTCGGCGTCGCCTCTCCGACGGCTTTCTTGGATCCTGCTTCGGCGAAAAGGCTCGCGTACCAGTCGATGCCGCGCTTGAACACGGGATCGCGGTCGAAGAAATAGATCTCCTTCTGCGAAGGAACGAAGACGTCCGGGTGCGCGCGGAGGTAGTGCCAGAGCGAGCTGGTTCCGGACTTGGCGGCTCCGACGATGAGGAAATTGGGGAGGGTGCGGGGCATCGCATCGCACCCTATCCAGACGCGGTGGGCCGGTAAAGACGAGTACTTCGCGTACTTCGGTACTACCGGACTCGGACGGAATCGCCGGCCCGTCGTAGAGGTCCGCGCGGCTATGATTGCCGCGATGGGAGCCGTCGGGACCGGCATCGTCCACCCTGCTCCACCGCGTGCGGCCACGGGGGGAGGTGGAGGCGGCTGGGCCTGGCTCCTGACCGCGTCGGATGCCGTCGAGGCGGAGATCGTGAGAGGGCTGCTCGAGGCAACCGGCGTGCCGGTCGCGCTCGACTGGCGAGACCCCTCGCCGTTCGCGTGGATGCATCTCTCCGGCAACCTTCACCGGCCGGTGCCGGTCTACGTGCCGACGGGCATGGTCGACGATGCGCGGCTGCAGCTCCTAGAGATGGGCCTTGGTGATGAGGAGCCTTCCGAGCCTATCGAGCCGGCGAGTCCGTTCATGCGGGAGCGGCATCGCGTTCTGTGGCTGGCCGCCCTCGCGCTCACCGTCATCGCCTCCGCGTGGCTCCTGTTCGTCGAGATCTTCGGATTCGCCCCCTGTGCACTACGGCTCTTCTGTATCTAGGCGCTGCTACCCTGATTCCATGAGGCGAAAGGCGCCGGTTGCTGCGCTGTTCTCGGTGTGGGTCCTCGC
>JBKKCR010000201.1:0-10950 GCA_046712825.1 Actinomycetota bacterium
GACCACGCGCTCGAGTTCTCGTCACGGATCATCGACACTCGCGACGACGCACCGTCGCGGATCCCGTTGCTCGCTGCTTCATGCTCGCTGGTGGCCGCGGTCGTCCACGCGTGGGTCGTCCGTTCCCACGTCACCCATTGGTGGGCGTACGGTGCGTTCTTCGCCGTCCTGGCGGTCGCGCAGGCCGGCTACTCAATCCTCGTGATCCGCCGGCCGGCGCGCCGGGTAGCCCTCATCGGCATCGCGGCGAACGCAGGCGCGCTCGCGCTGTACGCGTGGAGTAGGACCGTCGGAGTCCCGGTCGGCCCCCACGCCGGACGACCCGAAGCGGTCGGCGCACCCGACCTGCTTGCTGCAGGCGCGGAGCTTGCCCTCATCGTGATCCTCCTGTTGGTCGTGCGGACCCGCAGCGCAGCGCCACGGGTTCACACCGGTCGGTGGGGGTTGGGACTGGTCGTTGTTGCGTTGGGCGCTGCCGGCATGGCCGGACCGGTCGGACATCACAACGTCCCACTGCCGGGAGTGACGCTCGCTTCGGCACCGGCGCCGTGGCTGGCGCTTCCTCCTCCCCTACCGACCCCCGTCGTGGCGCAAAGCGCTGAGGCCCCCGAAGAAACGATCCCCGTTCCGGAGGAGCCGGCCCCTTGCGTCCCCAAGGCGTCGACGGGTCTGTCGGTCCCGGGAACCGCCGGGCCGGGTGAGGCGCGAGCGATCGCTTACTCGCACGAGGCAAACATCTGGATCCTCGACCCGTCGGACGAGGAAGTCGCACGGCTGACGGACAACGAAGGGGGTCCGAACTGCTGGGCACGGAGCCCGGTGTTCAGAAGCGATCGATACGTCTCCTTCAGCATGAACGAGGGCTACTACGGCCTCGATCTCAAGACCGGCTCGCTGGACGAGCTGCCCCTCACCAACGGGTGGATCCAAGCAGCCGACTGGAGCCCAGAAGGCGACGCCCTCGCCTACTTGACCGGGAGCTATGAGGATGCCGAAACGCAGCTCGCACTCTTCCGGCCGGAGGATGGGACCAAGGAAGTTCTCCGAACGTTCGTCCCGGGCCCGGGTAGTTGTGGCAGCGCGGACGGCGAGGTCTCGGTTTCGTGGGCGCCCGATGGCCATGCCCTCATCGTGGTCATCACGCATCTCGAGAACCAGGACGAGACGATGTTCGTCTTGGACCCCGCGGGGAAGGACATCATCGAGCCCCGCTCAGGGACGAACGCTCGCTGGGCGCCCAACTCGAAGCGGATCTATTACCGCGAGATGGGCGGCGATCGGAAATGGTTCGCGCTCAACAGCGAAACAGGTGATCGCGGAACGCTCGGGGCGATGAAGCCGGGTACCTACAACCTCGCCGTCTCACCCGATGGAACCCTGCTCGCCTACGCGGACGGCGAAGAGCACAGCGGAGTCTACGTTTACGACGTCGCCACGAAGATCCAGCGCAAGGTCGCGGAAGACGCGGTGCTGCCCGTGTGGGTGGGACCGCAGACCATCTTGGTCGGCGACACGAAATCATGTGGAGACGCGTGTTCCATGTCGCTCTGGGAACCGTCGGGCACGATCTCCTCCGTAGACGTCGTCACCGAAGCGCGAAAGGTGGTCGCCGCGCAGGTCATGTGGGACGCCAGCGTGCTGCTCGCAGAGCTGCCGGAGCCTGTTGCGACATCCTCCCCGACCGTGGACCCGACACCGACCGAGACCGAAGAACCGACTCCGTCGCCATCACCCAGCACTGAGCCCAGTCCTTCGCCGTCGGTGGACCCGACTCCCACGCCGAGTCCGTCTCCTACCGGCTAGCGACGCTGCTTCTCAACCGAGCTCGTAGGTCGTGAGCTCGATGCGGTGGCCGTCGGGGTCGGAGATGTACAGCGAGTGGCACACCTCATGGTCGGCGAATTGGTACTCGGTGCCTCGGTCCTCGAACGAGTCGCGGGCCGCTTCGAAGTTGGCTCGATCGAGTACGAACGCGAAATGGCGCATCGCGACGGCGTCGCGGCCCGGCGGCGGCGCAGGACTCCCCTCCGTGGGGAACAGCGCGACGCATGTGTCCCCGGCGCACACCATGACCGGCGGGTCGTCGCCCCACACGTCGTCATAGCGGCGCTCGAGCCCGAACATCTCCTGATACCACGTAGCCGACGCGTGGATGTCCCCGACCGCGATCGCCACGTGGTCGATGTGCTTGACCCGTATCATCGATCCTCCCATCGCAGCGAGACCCTCGATCCTTCCCTACCATAAGGCTCCCATGCGCACACGAGCGCTCGCCTCGCTCACGATCGGCCTGCTCGCATTGGCGTCGGCCGCCCCCGCACTTGCGCGCGTCCCCGACAAGACGCCGAAGCGCCGCCTCGAGGCCTCGATCCGTCGCACCATGTCTTTGCCGCCGGCGCGACCGGCGACCCCCGGGATCCTGATCCTTCGCGGCGGACGACCCGCGGTCTCGATCAACCCGGATCGGGCATTCCTCCCCGCTTCGTTGCTCAAGCTCGCGACGACGACGACCGCGGTCATCAAGTTCGGGCCGGATCATCGGTTCCCGACCCGGCTCCTCGGCCGACCGCCGAGCGGTGGGGTCACCGGAACCGTCGTGCTCATCGGTGGTGGGGATCCGACCTTCGCGAGCGAGGCGTATCGTCGCGAGCATTTCGTGCCGAAGCCCGACGACCCGATCCCCGTGCCGGTCTTCGCCAGCGGCTCGCCAACCGTGGAGAGGCTCGCGGCCGCGATCTCCGCGGCCGGGGTGCGGCGGATCCAAGGCGACCTCCGGGTCGAAGACTCGCTGTTCGACGCGCGCCGGACGCAGCCCGGGTGGATCGCCGACTACCAACGCAACGATCCGGATGTTGGGAACCTCGGCGCGCTCACCGTCAACGAGGGCTACTCCGACGTCGTTGGGAACGTGCTGTACGCAGATCCGGCGGTCGGCGCCGGGCGGCAGCTGGTCGCAGCGCTCGCGGCTCGAGGCGTGATCGTCACTGGCAAGGTCCGACGCGGCGGCGCGCCCTCGGGCTCGCGCGAGCTGGCCCGGGTCGTGTCCCCTCCCCTCGCCGAGATCGTCGACTACACGAACCGCTACTCCGCCAACTACTCGGCGGAGTTGACGCTCAAGGGCCTCGGAGCAAGCTTCGGCGGGGCCGGGACGACGGCCGCCGGAGTTCGGGTCGTGCGCGAGACCCTCGCCGACATCAAGATCCCGCTCGACGGATTCGTGATGGCCGACGGCTCCGGCCTTTCTCTGAACAACCGGATGACCCCGCGCATGATCGGCGCGATCCTGGACTGGATCCTGCACGCGGAGGGGAAAGGCGGAGACGTCCTCCGCAACTCTTTGCCCGTGGCAGGCGGACCGGGAACGATCTTCAAGCGCATGACGAAGCCCCCAACCGGAGGCAACCTGCGCGGAAAGACCGGCTTCATCCGTCGCGTGCGAGGGATGGCGGGGTGGGTGACGCCGTCCGACGGCGTTCCGCTCGTGTACGTCGCATTGTTTAACGATGCCCCGAGCCCGCTTGCGCTCACCACCCCGCTCGATCTGATCGGCACGGCGGTGGCGCTCTTCGGCCGGCCCTGAGCCTCGTCGCCGGCACGGAATAGACTTGTCCTGATGTATGCCGGGATCGACGTCTCCGCCACGCGCGGTTTCGACGTCGCCGTCCTCGACGACGATCGCCGGGTGGCGCTCCTGGCCAAAGCGCGCGACCTCGACGCGGCGGGCCTCATCATCCGGGGCTTGCCGCCGGAAACGGTCGTCGCCGTCGACGCGCCTCCCGCGCCGTCGCGGGGCTTCGCCGGCGCCGGAAAGGGATACTGGGTCGCCGAACAGGAGCTCCACCGGCTCGGGGTGTCCCTGTATCCCGTGCCGTCGAGCAGCGAGGCGTCACCGGCGTGGATGCGAGCCGGCTTCGCCCTGTACGAAGTGCTCGAGAAGGCGGGGTTCCCGCCCTTCCTCGAAGGCGCCGCGCGACGGGGCGTGTCGATCGAAGTGTATCCGCATCTCACGTATCGGGTTCTCACGGGTGACGCTCGCGGGCGCGTCCCGAAGCTCGAATGGTCTCGGGCCGCACTGCGTCGCAAGGTCGCAGGACTGACCCGGGACGCGACGCAGGACGCCCTCGACGCGATCGCCGCCGCCTACACCGCATGGACGTTCGCCAACGACCGCTGGGTCGGCTTTGGCGACCCGCGGGAGGGCGTCATCGTCGCTCCGCGCTCGGACGCACGCGATGAAGCGGTGCCGCCCGGACCCGACCAGCTCAGCCTCGGCATCGAGGCCACGCCCCGAGCGGCGACCGAACAGGGGATCCCCCAGCAGACCCCGTTCGCGCAGCGGGTGATGCGCTACGTCGCTCGCATCCCGCCGGGACGCGTTGCGACCTACGGCGACGTCGCGCGCGCATGCGGGACACCGACCGGGGCACGCGCCGTCGGAACGCTCGTCGCGCGTCACTCGTTCGAGATGCCGAGCCACCGGCTCGTCGATGCCACCGGCCGACCTTCACCCGCGTACCCCGGAGGACCGGAACGACAGCTGGAGCGGCTCGACGCCGAAGGGATAGCGATCGCGAACGGCCGCGTGGATCTGAACCTCCACCGCTGGAGGGAGCACGCGTGACCAGAACGATCCGGGAGCTCGAGCGGTCGGAGATCGAACCGCACATCGAGCTCCTCGAGTCGGAGGGCTTCACGCCGGAGATCGACCAGGGCACCTGGATGGGCGGTTTCGTGGACGATCGGCTGGCCGGCTGGATCCGCCTGTTCCTCGAAGGCGGCGCCTGGATGGTCGAGGACGTGTACGTCCTACCCGAGCATCGGAGCAGCGGCCTCGCGACCGAGCTGCTCGTTGCGGCCCAGGACGGCCGCGAGGAGCTCTGGCTCATCTGCGACGACGAGATGATCGGGTTCTACGAGGCCAGGGGCTACCGCCTGATGCCCAAGGACGCCTTTCCCGAACCGCTCGCAACGCTCTACCGGGGCAAAGCGGAATGGCCGACCGGCTCCGACCACAACCACAACGCTTTGTGCCGATTCGCGTGTCTAGCCAGCCGTGCTGGCGTCACCCTCGCTGGAGGAGGAGAATCCGACCGAACCGTCGAAAACAGGGCCTAGCGCCGGGGGCCGCGCCCATTTGGCACCCCTTCTGACGGAGGAGGCTTCGATGCGAAGGTTCGGGGTCCGCGGTTGGGCATGGCTCGTGGGCGCAACGGTCATGGTCGCGACGCTGGCGATGGGCTCGGCTTGGGCGGCACCCGGGCCGGACAAGATCGGATCCTGGACGGCGCCTTTCGAGGAAGGCGGTGCGACGACGCCGCGCTGCGCCGTCGTGGACGGGCGGAAGGTTTGTAAGCCGGTGGCGGTCGGTGCTTTCGTCACGCCCGAGGGCCGCGTCCTTTACATGAGCGGGATCGAGTCGGGCGAGAACGTCCAGTACGCCGCCGTCCCCGAGGCTGGCGCCGAGGCGCGCGACAGCCTTTCCCGCCTCCTCGACCTCCGCTCCGGCACCCCGCTATTCGGCTCTCCGTCGCCCGAGCAGGGCGTCGCATCGAACCCGAACATCGAGCCCGGCGGTGAAGGCATGGACGATCCTTACGGCGTGCTCGGCGTCCCGGGCCGGCCGGGTGACGGGCTCTCGGGAACGGTTGCCGGGATGCTCGGCGTCGAACCACAAGACCCGACCTCTCCTCCGGACGACCCGCAAGAGAACGACGGCGATCTCTTCTGCACCGACCAGGCGATGCTCGCCGATGGAAGGATCCTCATCGCCGGAGGCACCGACTGGTATCTCGAGCCCTTCGTCACCGACCGCGAGCACGGCGGCCCCACGGGCGTCGGTGTCTCGGAGCTCGAAGGGCTTCGCAGCGCGCAGATCTACAACCCGGCGAACGGCACCTACACCGCCGTGCAGCCGATGAAGTATGGGCGCTGGTACCCGGGGCTCGTGACCATGCCCGACGGGAAGGTCTTCGTCGCGAGCGGCGTCACCAAGCTCATCAAGTCGACTCAGGGCTCCCAGGTTCGCCGGCCGGAGCTGTTCGACCCCGCGACCGGCACGTGGGCCGATCTTGGACCGCAGGCGGAGAACTCGCTGCCGCTGTTCCCCCGGATGCACCTGATGCCCAACGGCAAAGTCTTTTACGCCGGGGTCGGCCAGCAGTTCGGGCCGGCCGGCCAGGCCGTCGACGAGATCACGTGGGTGATCCAACAATTCTTCAACTCGACCACGAACCAGTGGGAGAACGTAGGCCCGGCCCCGCTCGGCGCCACCGGCGGCGCGCAGCAGGTGATGCTCAGGATGGACCCGCCCTACGACAAGGCGACGCTGATGGTCGCCGGCGGAACGCCGCTGCTGCCATCGCCCGGTGGCTGGCTCGCGTCAAATCTAACGCAGCTCATCACCGTGGATTCGCAAGGCAACGTCAAGAACGATCTGACCGGCAATCTGAACAACCGGCGCTGGTACTCCTCGGCCGTGACGCTGCCGGACGGGAAGGTGTTCCTGACCTCCGGAGCCGACAAGGACGCGGTCGTCTCGCCCGGATTCGAGCTGGCCGTGCGCCAGCCCGAGCTGTACGACCCTGCCAACGGCACCTGGACCGCGATGGCGTCGTCCGCGCGCGACCGCACGTACCACAACTCGGCGCTCCTGCTTCCCGACGGCCGCGTGCTGATCGGCGGGCATGCGCCGATCTGGACCGGATACGGCGCGACGCACGACGCGGTCCCCGGTGTCACGGCGAACAACGACAAGGACTCGTCGTTCGAGGTCTGGAGCCCGCCGTACCTGTTCCGCGGGCCGCGCCCGAAGCTCGAGAGCGTGCAGAAGGGCATCGCGTGGAACTCGTCGTTCACGATCACGACGCCCGACGCCTCGATGATCCAAGACGTCGTCCTGTCGCGCCTGCCGTCGCCGCAGCACATCACCGATTCCGACTCGCGAACGCTGCGCTTGTCGTTCACAACGGGGAACGGCGTCATTACGGCTACGGCGCCGCCGAACGGGATCGCAGCGCCTCCCGGCTACTACTACTTGTTCATCAACAAGATGTCCCCGAACGGCCCGATCCCGTCTGTGGCGCGCATCGTCAAGATCGGAGCGGCCGCCGACGGAACGCCGACCGTGCCGGTGTACGGCTCGGACGACCCGGCGCCGCCGTCCGGCGGGTCGGCAACCGAGCCGGAAGACTCCTCGTACATCGCGCAGCCGCCGCCGCCGCTCGGCATGGTCGCCGGCGGGCTCGTTGCGGTCGGGGTCGGAGTGCCGGCGAAGATCCGGCGTCGCCGCTGGGAGATCGGCCGCTAGCGAAGCGCACAGCCCGAAGAACCTCCTCGGGTAGGCTTAACCGCATGCTGCAGCGGCGTGTCGCCCTGCGTCCCGACGGGCTGACGCTCTCCGGCGAGGCACTCGTCCCCGACGATCCGTCGATGATATGCGTGCTGTGCCACGGTATCCCGGGGAACGCGCCCCGGGACCCGGAGGACACCGGATACGCGGGCTTCGCCCGGAAGCTCGCCGATCGCGGGCTCGCGACGTTCTGGTTCGACTTCCGAGGCGTCCGCGGGGCGCCGGGCGAGTTCTCGATCGCGGGGTGGTGCGCCGACCTCGAGGCGGCGCTCGACGCGCTCGATGCCGATGCGGAGATCGGCGGCATCCCGCGCGTCCTCGTCGGCTCCTCCGCGGGAGGCGCGGTCGCGATCGCCGTCGCTGCGCGGCGCGAGGACGTCGTCGCCGTGGCGACCTTAGCCGCGCCGGCGTCGTTCACGTTCGGCGGACTGGTCTCCGATCCACGCAAGCTCGTTCAGACGTTCCGCAACACCGGGATCATCCACGACCCCGCGTTTCCTCCGGACCTCGACGTGTGGTGGCGGGAGTTCGCGGAAGTTGCACCGGAGGAAGTCATCGGCAAGCTCGCGCCGCGGCCCGTGCTGCTCGCACACGGCGACTCCGACGAGGTGATCCCCTATCCGCACGCCGAGCGATTGTTCATCGCCGCCGGCGAGCCGAAAGAGCTCGTGCGGATCCCGCACGGAGGTCACCAGCTCCGACGTGACCCGCGCGCCGTCGAGGCGCTGTGTGACTGGCTCGAGAACCTTCCCCGGTCTGTCGCGTAAGTCCCCAGGTCCGATTCGCCCCGCATCTCTCCTTTTCGGGGGTAAAGCATTCTCGCCCGGCGGCCGATAGAACGCTGAGAGGGGCAACGCCTGTGGGGGGCGTGTCCGGTTCGCCTGAGGGGAGACACGTGGACGACGTTCGAACACCCTGTGCGCACCGCGGCACAGCGGACGTCCTCGAGAGCGCCGTCGAGACTCCGCAGGGACCCATCACACTTTGCATCTGCCGCACGTGCCGCCGCTTCTGGCTCGAGCGCGGCGGCTGGTTGCTGTCCCGACGCGAGACCGTTGCGATCCTCAAGACGTTCCCGTTCACGCAGTCCGGGATCGAACGACTCGCCCGCTGACGGCTCTGTAAACTCCGATCCGAGGGTCGCCCCCCGAGAAATGTTTTGGTATCATGCCGCTCGTTAGGGGTCACGGTTCTGCGTAAACGTCAGGCCGCGGGACTTCCCGCGGCCGTTTCGCTTGTTAGGCCGGGCCCAAAGTACGACGGCCGCTTCGCGCGGCCATTCGAAGGAGGGAAACAGTTTGCGCGGGACCGTCAAGTGGTTCAGCGACGAGAAGGGCTTCGGCTTTATCTCTCGGGAAGGTGGAGACGACGTCTTCGTTCACTTCACCGGAATCTCGGGTGATGGCTTCCGCTCGCTCGCTGAGGGCCAGCAGGTCGAGTTCGAGATCAGCGAGGGCAAGAAAGGCCCACAGGCCACGAACGTCAAGCCGGTTGCTTGATCGAGTAGCTCTCTGAAACGTCGAAGAGGCCGGATCTCCGGCCTCTTCGTTTTGGTCCATCTCCGCGCCCCTGGTTCCGATGCGCATCACCCGCAGGAAGCGATGAGGTACGGACTCCGCTTCCGCCATCAGAAGCGGAGTCCGGATCTCGGAGGATTCCCGTCGTCGGGCTCCCTCGACACTATTGTCTCGTCGCCCCACCGACGGCCGGTATAGCCCGCCAAGGCCATTTCTTATGGCCGGATGGGGTGGGCGATGGCACGGTCGTTCGCGGCAGCCACGAAGGCGGCGAGCAGGCGGCGGTTCGGTTCGTCGTTCGTCATCTCGGGATGCCAGCCGACCCCGACGGTGAACCCTGGACCCTCGACCGCCTCGACCACGCCGTCGGAGGTCCTTCCGACGGCCTCGAGGAGGGCCGGAAGATCGGCTGGAGCCTGATGGTGGCTGGAGTTCGTGGTAAGCGACGCCGCGCCGATCATGCGCGCGAGCCGGCTGGCCGGCTCGAGTCGGACCTCGTGTGTGACGACATCGCCCTCGTGAAGGAGCGCGCTCGGGAGATCCGGGACGTGCTGATGCAATCGTCCGCCGAGCGCGACGACCAGCACCTGCAAGCCGAGGCAGATCCCCAGCACGGGGACGCCGGTCGCGACTGCTTCGCGGGCGATCCCGATCTCGAACTCCTCGCGATCGGGATCGGAGTCGCGGAGCTCGGCGCGCAATTCGTCTCCGTAGCGTCGCGGGTCGATGTCGCCTCCTCCCGGGAGCACCAGGCCGTGTACGCGCGTTATCGCAGAAGCCCCTTCGTCCGGGCGCAACAGGATGGGGACGCTACCTGCAGCGTGCAGGGCCGCGCGGAGGGACTGTTGCCTCTTTTGACGTTCGGCGGTGAGCTCGGCGCCGGTGACGCCGACGATCGGTCGTGGCATTCCATCAGTCTACGGTCACCGAAGCGGGGCTAGACTGCCGCCCATGCCGGGACGCCTGTGGTTGGGGACGAGCGGGTTCGCGTACCCGGAATGGAAAGGCGCCTTCTACCCGGCAGGCATCAAGTCCGACGCGATGCTTCGCTACTACGCGTTGCGTTTCCCGAGCGTCGAGATCAACTACACGTACCGGCGGGACGCGTCGGAGAAGATGCTCGAGAGATGGATCGCCGACACACCGAAGGACTTTGCGTTCGCGCTGAAAGGCCATCGGCGCATCACCGACGGCTGGCGGTTGAGGCCGGGCGACTCGGAACCGCTGGAGCGGTTCCTCAAGACAATCGAGCCGCTCTATGCACGTGGGACGGTTCTGCTCCAGTCTCGACTCAAAGCGGACCTCGGGATGCTTCGAGACTTCCTGGCGCTCCTGCCGGTGGGGCCACGGTTCGCCTTCGATTTCCGTCACGCGACGTGGCGCCACGACGCGGTCAAGGAAGTGTTGGCCGAGCGCGGAGGTGCATGGTGCGTCGCCGACACGGACGATCACGACGCACCGTTCGAGCGGACCGCTCCTGGATTCGCGTACGTCCGGCTCCGCAAGTCCGGCTACGACGACGAAGCCCTCGCGCGGTGGGCCAAGGAGATCGGCGTTGCGCTCGAAGATGGGTCCGACATCTATTGCTACTTCAAGCACGAGGACGGCGACGGCGGGCGCGGGGTGGTACTCGCGCAGCGTCTGCTGGAGATGCTCGCGCCGGCCGAGGCTACGAGCGCGCCGCCGCCTGCTCCCGAAGAACCCGTTTCAGAACCTTCCCGACCTGGTTCTTGGGGAGGTCCGGCAGGAACGTGAGCCGCCGGGGGGTCTTGAACTTGGCGAGGTGCTCGCGACAGTAGGCGAGCACCTCTTCCTCGGAGGCGTCGGTGCCGATGCGGCGCACGGCGAACGCCTCCACCTCTTCCCCGTACGTCGGGTCCGGGATCCCCACGACCGCGGCTTCCGCGACGCCGGGGTGCGCCACGAGCACCTCTTCGACGTCGTGGGGGTAGACGTTCAGCCCGCCCCGGATGATGAGGTCTTTCACGCGGTCGACGATGAACAGGTACCCGTCTTCGTCGAGCCGGCCGATGTCGCCGGTGTGGAGCCAGCCGTCGCGTATGGTTTGCGCGGTCTCCTCGGGGA
>JBKKCR010000202.1:0-11320 GCA_046712825.1 Actinomycetota bacterium
GCTTTGGCCGGCAGGCGGAATCGAACGAGCGTCACGCGCTCGCTCGTTCCGGTCAGCGTCGACGGCGGACCTTCGGCCACGATCCGCCCTGCCGTGATGATCGCGACGCGATCGGCGAGAGCCTGCGCCTCGTCCATGTAGTGCGTCGTGAGCAAGATCGTCTTGCCCAGGTCCCTAAGCCCCTTCACCATCTCCCAGGCGCCGCGCCGGGCCGCCGGGTCGAAGCCGGTGGTCGGCTCGTCCAGGAAGAGCAGATCCGGGTTGCCGGCGAGACCGATCGCGACGTCGAGGCGGCGCTGCTGTCCGCCGGAGAGGCTCCGGACGCGCTCGTCGCGCTTCTCCGTCAGGCCGACCAACGACAGGATCTCGTCGAGCGGCCGCGGGTTCGGGTAGAAGCCGCGGAATTGCTCGACGATCTCGCCCACCGTCAGATACGGATTGATGCTCGTCGACTGCAGGACGATCCCGATGCGCTCTTTGTAGGCGCGGCCGGCATGGGCCGGGTCTTGTCCGAGAACCGACACCTCTCCGGCGTCGCGCTTACGGTGCCCCTCCAGGATCTCGACGGTGGTCGTCTTGCCGGCGCCGTTCGGGCCGAGCAGCGCGAAGACTTCGCCCTCGCCGACCTCGAGGTCGATGCCGCGGACGGCTTCGAGGGTCCCGTAGGACTTGCGGAGTCCCCGCACCGAGATCGCCGGCATCGCGCCGGAGCATACCCACTCAGGTGGCCGGTAGGCTTTGCCGCGATGAAGGTCGGCATCGCGCTCCCGCACTACGACTTCTCCTACCCGGACGGCCGCCCCGCCGACGTCGAGGCCACGATTGCATTCGCGCAGCGGGCCGAGCAGCTCGGGTACGACTCGGTGTGGATGTCGGATCACTTCTTCCTCGACCTGGCCCGATACGGCGGGCCATCGAAGCGCTACGCTTCGCTCGAGGCGATGACGACCCTGGCGGCGATCGCCGTCGAGACAGAGCGGGTTCGACTCGGCACGCTGGTGTTGTGCGAGGCGTTCCGCCATCCGCCGCTGCTCGCGAAGATGGCGGCGACGCTCGACATCGTCTCCGGCGGCCGGTTGGATCTCGGCGTCGGCGCGGGGTGGTACGAGGACGAGTATCGCGCGTTCGGATACGAGTTCGCCCCGGTGGCCGAGCGGATGGAGCGGCTGCGCGAGACCGTCGTGATCCTCGCAGGCATGTTGTCGCAGGATCGGTTCTCCTTCGAGGGGCGGTACTACCGCGTCGAGGACGCCCCGAACGACCCGCCGCCGGTGCAGCGGCCACGCCCGCCCGTCTGGGTCGGCGGCAAGGGCGGCCCGAAGCTCATGCGCATCGTCGCGGAGGCGGCCGACGGCTGGAATACCGTCTGGCGCTGGACGCCTGAGGCGTACGCCGAGCGGATCGTCGAGCTCGGGCGCGCATGCGAGCGCGCCGGGCGCGATGCTGCCACCGTCCGCCGCTCGCTCGGCCTCTACACGGTCGTGGGGTCGGATCACGCCGACCTCTCGAAGCGATGGGCCCGTACGACCGAAAGCGCGCCGATCGACGCGTCCGGGCTCGCGATGGAGGACTTCGGGCGCGACACGCTCGTCGGGACCGCCGACGAATGCATCGCCAGGATCAAGGAGTTCGAGGCACTCGGTGTGGAGCACCTCGTTTGCTCGTTCGGGCTCGTTCCGTTCTCGGTGTCGGACGCGGAGCAGGTGGAGCTCTTCGCGCACGAGGTGCTGCCGGCGGTGCGTTGATGGAACCCGGCGAGGCCGCGCGGCTCGTTCTCGAAGAGGCCGCCGACGAGACGTTGCATTGGACCGTCGTATGGGACCGGGCGCTCAAAGGCGGCTACGTGAACCCGATGACCCAGCCCGATGCGCGCGACGAGCTCGTCCGCTGGCTCTCTCAAGCGGCACGCGCGGGCGAGATCGAGAAGACCTCAACGGGAACCTACCGGATGCGCAAGGATGACGCGTAGGAGCGGGGCTGCAGTTCAAGCACGTTGATAGGATGCGGCCATGCCCCGGGTTTCTCGTCGGATTCGCGCGCTCGCGCTGAGCGTGGTCGTCGGCTTGGCTTGCGCGGCGTGCGAGATCAACGTTGAGCTCGTAACGAAGGTCGATCGCGACGGCAGCGGGCGTTTCTCGCTTCGATTCGTGATCGACAAGGAGCTCGTCGATCTCGCTCGCAACGCCGGGGAGGATCCGTTCGCCGCGCTGGCGTGTCCCGCGGAGCTCACCACGGTCGGGTGGACGTGCGGCCGGACCTCCGAAGGGGGCGGCCTCACGATCAGCCTGGAGCGCTCGTTCAAGAGCCCGGAAGAGTTCAACCGGGCTATGGCCGAGCTCGAGCGCATCGCCGCGGAGCAAGAGGGCCCGACGGCCCAGTTCTTCAAGTTGAAGGTCAACCGTGAGCCGGGGTTCTTGAAAACGAGATCGGTCGTCGAGGGGTCGGTCGATCTGACCTCGACCGGCGTCCTCGGCAATGCTCCGGAGGAGAGCCGCGCCGCGCTCGAGGCGATCATCACCCAGGCGGCCGGGGAGTTCTTCAAGTTTCGCCTCCGCGCTGAGCTGCCGGGGGAGGTCTCGACGACGTCCGGCGAGCCCGATCAGATCGACGGCGGGACGGTCACGTGGACGCCGCAGCTCGGAAAGAGCCTGGCATTCCGCGCGGAAAGCACGGCGTACAACACGACGTCGCTCGGTATCGTCGGCGCTCCGGTTGTCGCGCTGCTGCTGCTCCTCGGCTGGACGTTGATCCGTCGAAGCCGGCGTTCGGGCCCGCCCGAGACCGGCGAGACGAACGGGGACGCCAGGGCGTTCCCGCCCGCGCAAGCGCCCACGCCGCTCGACTGAGCTCGGCTACCCGACGGGATCGATCCCCAGCTCGCGCAGCAGCTTGCGGACCTTGCGGGCGATCTCGTCTCGGATCGCTCGTACTTTCGGCATCGGAGCCCCGGCGGGATCGTCGATCCCCCAGTCCTCTTCCGCGAGCACGGCCGGACAGGCCGGATCGTCCATGCAACCCATCGTGATGACGCGGTCGGCGGCGTCGATCATCTCCTCGGTCAGCAGCTTCGGCTTTTGATCGGCGATGTCGTAGCCGGCGTCTCGCATCGTCGCGACCACCGCGATGTTGAGCGCCGCGACCGGCTCGACGCCGGCGCTGATCGCGGTCGCCGCTCCGCCCGCGTACGCGTTGAAGAGCGTTTCCGCGATCTGGCTGCGTCCGGCGTTGTGGATGCAAACGAAGAGGACGACCGGAGACTCCATCGGAGCGGTGGAGCTACTCCTCGCCCTGCGGGACGATCACCGGGGTGAGCATCACGACCTCGCAGTCCTTCTTCCAGCGATCGACGGCCTTCTCCCCGTCGCGCAGGTTCAGGCGGCGGCCGACCAGGATCTCGCGCGCGATGCGTTCCCAGTTCGCGTCCTTCGGCAGGGTTTGCGAGACGCACTGGATCTCCCCGATGCGCGACTGCACATCCTTGGAGCGGACGATCAGGCGGACGTGCTTCGACGATCCCGCGAGTCCGGGGATCTCTTGCTCGCCCTTTCCTGTTAGGACGTACACGCGCCCCTGGTCGTAGCCGTACCAGATCGGCTTGGTTATCTCGGTGCCGTCTTCCTGAGGCACGACGAGCCATGCGATCGTGGACTTCGAGAGCGCGGCGTCCACCGGGCCGGGTACGACCGCGCCGTGCGGCGGGTCGGACTGAACGACCTCGAATGGCGTCTCGAGAACGAGATCGTCGTAGACGTAGTACCGGACCTTGTACGTTCCGGGTTTGGGGAACGAGACGTCGGTGAACTCGTCGACGATGTTCTGGATGATCGACTCGCCGTCGAGCTCGTACTTGCGCTCGATGAACGCGATCGGCTCCACGTCCGGTCCAGTGATCTCGACGGCGTCCATGTACATCCCGCCCGGCCCCGACAGCTTCCGGGACACTACGAACGGGAAAGCGGCGTTGCCGGCCGGTCCCAGATAGACGACGTCGCCGGCGTCGGGATCGGTCACAGCGAGAACTGCATCGGTGACGCGGAAGTCGTGGATCGTGACGCCCACCGGGTCTCCTTCGTCGGTCGCGGCGCGATTATACGGCCCGATACACTCCCGCGGCATGGCGGTCCGCGCGAAGAAGAAAGCCCCCGCCCGGCCGCTCGACATCCGGGACGTCCAGACGATCAAGCACGACCGGGTTTTCCTGCTCTGCGACCGGCACGGCGACATCCCCGACAAGAACATGGCTGCGCTCGGGCTCTACTTCCGGGACACGCGCTTCCTATCGCGCTACGAGCTCGAGATAGACGGCATGCGCCCCACCTACCTGCACTCCGAGGTCGATCGGAATTACTCGATGCTGGTCGAGGCGACGCTGCCGGTTACGTCGGTGGACCCCACCGGGGTCGAGACCAAGAAGAACGTTTCGGTCTCACGCCATCGCTGGCTCGAGCACGGCCTCCACGAGACGATCCGCGTTCAGAATTTCGGGTCGAACCGCAGGCGGGTGCGCATCTCTCTCACATTCGGTGCCGACTTCCTCGACCTGTTCGTGGTGCGCGGCTTCCGGCGCAAAGAGTCCGGCAAGATGCTGGATCCGAGGGTCACCGAGGACGGGGTGACTTTCGGCTACGACGGGCTGGACGGGGTACACCGTGAGCTCGAGATCCGATTCGAGCCGCATCCCAAACGCATCAGTACGCGCGGAGCGACGTTCGAGCTTCGCGTGGACCCGCAGTCCGCGAGCTCGATCGAGGTGAGTATCCTGCCGCGAGCCGGCGACGAAGAGCCGCTCCACCGCACACACGCCGAGCTCGAGCGCGACTATTCCGAATGGCGGAAGCACTGCACGCGATTCCATGCCTCCAACCCGCAGCTCCAGCAGTACATGGACCGCGCCGTGCTGGATCTGCGGATGATGCAGACGGACCTGGAGGGCCGGCCCACGATCGACGCCGGGGTTCCGTGGTTCTCGACGCTGTTCGGGCGCGACTCGCTCATCACCGCCTATCAGGCGCTCGGCGTGAATCCCGAGCTGGCGAAGGGAACGCTGGAGACGCTCGCCGAGTACCAAGGCTCGAAGGTCGACGAGTGGCGCGAGGAGGAGCCCGGCAAGATCTTGCACGAGCTCCGGGTCGGCGAGCTCGCCGGTACCGGCGAGATCCCCCACACCCCGTACTACGGCACGATCGACGCGACGCCGCTGTGGCTCCTCATCTACGGCCGCGTGTGGATGTGGACGGCCGACCGCGCGTTCGCCGAGAGGCTGTGGCCGAACGCGCTGCGCGCGCTCGAATGGATCGACAAGTACGGAGACATGGACGGGGATGGGTACGTCGAGTACCGGAAGAAGTCCGACGGTGGGCTGGACAACCAGGGATGGAAGGACTCACACGACGGCATCGTCCACGCCGACGGATCGATCCCGGTATCGCCGATCGCCCTCGTCGAGGTGCAGGGCTACGTCTTCGACGCCTGGGTCCAAGTGGCGCGCGTCGCTTCGGCGCTCGGCCACACCGACGTGGCGAGGGATCTGGAGCGCAAGGCCGCCGAGTTGAAGCGCCGGTTCAACGAGGACTTCTGGATGCCCGAGGAGGGCTATTACGCGGTCGCGCTCGACGGGAACAAGCAGCAGGTCCGCTCGATCACCTCGAACCCGGGGCATTGCCTCTGGTCGCGGATCATCGACCGCGGGCGCGCCACGCGCGTCGTCCGCCGGCTGCTCGCGCCGGACATGTCGAGCGGGTGGGGGATCCGCACCCTGTCCCGGCGCAGCCCGGCCTACGACCCGATCGGATACCACACGGGAACCGTCTGGCCACACGACAACTCGCTGATCGCGCACGGGATGAAATTGATGGGCTTCGACGACGCGGCCAACAAGGTGATCGACCAGCAGGCGTTGTCGGGCGCGTTCTTCCCGGCCGGCCGATTCCCCGAGCTCTTCTGCGGCTTCGCTCGCGAGGACGTGCCGGTGCCGGTCGAATACCCGGTCGCGTGCCGTCCGCAGGCGTGGGCGACCGGCGCGTCGCTCCTCATGGTTCGTTCGTACGGCGGCATCTCGGCGGACGCGCCCAACGGAACGCTCTACATCGCCCGGCCGACGCTCCCCCAATGGCTCCAACGGCAGGATCTGATCGGTATGCGCGTCGGCGACGCGCGTGTCGACCTCGCGTTCAACTCGCACGAGGGCGTCACCGGGTGTCAGGTCTTGCGCAAGGACGGCGAGCTCGACGTCCTGATCCGTTACTAGACGCGGGGGAGCCTGTTGCTAGGCGCCGCGGTCGACGCGCAACCGCCTGCCCTCGATGACGCCTCGGTCCGACAGGAACTCGAGCAGCCCCGCGGTCAGGTGCAGGTCCGCCAGCTCTCCGACGGGCACCCACCGCGCATCCGCAGCGTCGTCGCCGGCTTTGACGACCGTGGAACGCGGCGTGCACACGTAGTCGAGGATCACGTAGTGGTACTCGATCGCGCCGTCGTCGTCGCGGACGATCCGTTCGGCCACGCCGATGAGCCCGTCGACGTCGACGTCGACGCCGGTCTCCTCGCGGACCTCGCGCACGAGGGCCTCACGCAAGGTTTCGCCGATCTCGACGCGTCCGCCGGGGAGCGACCACTGGCCCCGCGCCGGTTCGCGGTCGCGCTTGATAAGCAGCAGCGCGCCCTTGTCGACGACGATCGCCCCGACGGCGCAGAACGGACCGGTTGTCACGGCGCGAGCGTATCACCGCCCGTACGATGGTCATCCGAATGACGATCGACTGGGTCTTCCTCGACGTGGGTGGGATCATCTTCAGCGATGACTCCTACTTCACCGGCTTGTTCGAGGCGATCGCCCTGGTGGAACCGACGACGACGCGCGCCGCCTACGACGAGCGACTGCGTGTGCTGCGCGCGGCGCAGGCCGAGCCGTTCACGACGGCGCTGCTCGACGCGTTCGTCCCCGACCCGGCCCGGCACGCCGGGGTCCGTGCCGACGCCGACGCGAGCTGGGCCGACCGCGGTCACCACGCAGACGAGCTCTACCCGGAGGTGCTCGCGACGCTGCGCGTGCTCGCCGGCCGTTATCGGATCGGGTGCATCACCAACCACTTCTCGTGGGTCCGCGACCGGGCCGAAGAGGCCGGCTTCGCGGATCTCGTCGGCGCGTGGGCGATCTCCGCCGAGGTAGGTGCGGAGAAGCCGGACGCCGCCCTCTTCCGGAGCTTGTTGCGCGAGGCCGGCGCGAGCGCCGATCGGGTCGCGATGGTGGGGGACCGGCTCGACCGTGACATCGTGCCGGCCAAAGCACTCGGGATGCGCACCGTCTGGGTTCTCCGCAACGAGGCGCCCGACGACCCGACCGCCGAGCAGCTCGCGGTCCCCGACGCCGTGGTTCGAACCTTGGACGAAGTCCCGCCGGTGCTCGAAGGCTTCTAGGCGTTCAGTCGCGCGGCTTGCGTTCGGCGAGGATGGCTTCGATCCTCGTGCGCACGATCGGGATGTCGCGCAGGAGCGCCGCCAGATCCGCTGCTTCGAGCTCGAACATGCGCATCGGCGTGTCGGCCGTAACCGTCGCCGTCCGGGGTCCTCGCTCTAGGATGGCGATCTCGCCGAAGTACGACCCCGGGCCCAGCGACGCCAGCCGCACGCCGCCCCTGGTCACCGTGGCCGAGCCGGTGGCGATCAGATAGAAGGTATCGCCCGGCTCACCCTCCGCCGTCAAGACCTCGCCGTCGAGCGCGTCCACCCGGCGCGCCAGCGACGCGACGCGAGAGAGCTCGGCTTGCGTGCAGCCTTCGAGCAGCGGCGCGGAGCGCAGCCAGTCCAGGGTGGACTCGGTGCGAGGTCCGACAGGCATCGAACCTCCGGTGATCCGGACGTCGGCATCCGGCCGCCGGCCCCACGCCGACACGATCAACGGCGAGAAGGTCGCGATGTTGGGATCCCCGAACGAGGCGATCTCGCGGTCGACGTCCTTCGCGCTCACCCCGGCTTGCTCCAAGAGACCGCGCAGCTGCTCGAGCGTCCACGCCGGCATCAGCGTTCCGCGGGAGCCACCCCAAGAGAGGCCGCTTCGCATCTCGGCGCCGATGTCGATCAAGCCGTGCTCGACGAGCACGCTCGGCAAACGGGCGCCGTACTCGGGGTCGTACCCTGCCGACTGCATCACCTTGAACAGGCTCCGGAAGATCTTGACGCTGCGCTTCGCCCCATCCCACGGATAGCGGAATATGCCCGGCGGGTTGGCGAGCATCCTGGTGGCGTCGAAGTCCTCGATCAAGAGCCAGCCACCGGGACGCAGCGCCGTCACGATCCGCTTCATCGCCTGATCGCGCTCGGGGAGATGCTCGAGGAGCAGGCGCGCGTGGATCAGGTCGAAGCTTTCCGCCGGAAGGTCGTCCACGAGGATGTCGTGCTTGCGTACCTCGAGGTTGGGCAGCGAGAGGGCGTCGAGGAACCGGGTGTTGACGTCGGTCGCGAGGACGCTGCCGCGGGAGCCCACGCGTCGGCCGAGCCATTCGGTGATCGATCCACCCCCGCCGCCGATCTCGAGACAGCGCCATCCCTCGGTCACGCCGATCGTCTCGAGATGCCGGATCGTGCCGGGGTCGTACGTCGCCTCGAGCCCGGCCAAGCGCTCCCGCTCCAGCTGCCAGGCGTTGTCGAAGATGTAGACGCCCATCGCCGTAACTATGTCACGCGGACCACGCGATGCGGAAAAGGTCGTGGCGACCGGAGAGGCCCTTGAGCTCGGTCTCGCGCGTTTCATCGGTCGTGACCTTGCCCGCGTGGGCTCGCGCGGCAGAGGAGACGAGGATCTCTCCGCCGCGTGCCTCGGCGGCGATACGCGCGGCGAGGATCACGGTCTTGCCGTAGAAGTCTTCACCTTCTCTGATGGCTTGCCCGGCGTGGACGCCGACTCGTATGCGGATCGGCTCCTCCGGATGCGCGGCGTTGTGGGCCGCGAACGCGCGCTGGATCTTCACCGCGCACGCGACCGCGTCGGATGAGGTCGGGAACGCGAGCATGAACCCGTCGCCGAGGGCTTTCACTTCGGTCCCGCGATGGGCGGCGAGTTGTTCGCGCACGATCTCGTTGTGACGGCGCACAACGGCTATCCATCGCTCGTCGCCCAACCGCTCGGCCATCTGCGTCGAGCCCTCGATGTCCGAGAATACGATCGCCACGGTGCCGTCCGGCGATGCGGCGCGGCGCAGGTCGGGCCGCTCCACGCCGACGATCGACGCCACGGCGTCGATGGATGTTTCGACGGAAGACGGATCGATGCCCTGGGCGGCCATCTTGTCGACGAGCACACGCTCGATGAACACGGCGCCGGCGCCGTGTTTCGTATAGAGGTCGAGCGCCTGCGACAGCTTCTCGACGGCGGCGCTGTGGTCGCCCGCGTCGAGAAGCGTCTTCCCCCACATGTGGAACGTCGCGGCTTCCTCGAAGACCTGCTCGCTTTTCCCGAGGATCTCGACGGACCTCTTGAAGTGTGTCGCTGCCTCCTCGGGTCGCCCGCGCGCGGCCGCGAGTCGTCCCTCGACCCGAGCGACGACGCCTACCTTCCCTCCGTGGTTGTCCCGAGCGAAGATCGCTTTGCATCGTGCGACGTGCCGCTCGGCCTCGTCGAGCCGTCCGGCCTCGAACTCGGACTCCGCGAGGAACATGCGATTCGTAACCTCGGGCCAGATCCAATCGCGCTCGACGGCCATCTCGATATCCGGCGCTAAGAGATCGCGTGCGCGGTCTTGATCGCCACGGAATCGCGCGATGTTCCCGCGAAAACCGCGGGCACCGGTCGGCGTGAGGACCTCTCGACGCGCGGCCCCGAGGTCGACCGAGCGCGCGAGGAGGGCGTCTGCAGCATCCCAGTCGCCTTCGTACAGCAGCATCCAAGGCTCGACGAACGTCCAGTCGAGCTGAACGTCCGTGGCGGCGCGCGCTTCGGGGATGCGGCCGCGCACGATCAGAGACCCCGCCACCATCTGCTCCAGAGCGTGGCGTTGGTTCGGTGCCTGCTCGATCCGCGGCTTAGCGAGTTCGCGTTCGGCGGCCCCGGCCATCCGGACGGGATCCCAGCATCCGATCCCGTACACGCCGGCGAGGCACCAGCTCGCCAGGAACGACGCGAAGAAGTGGTTCAGCCTGTCGGCCTTCGCCCACGCGTCGTCGATCATCCGAGCGCCCTCGGTGAGCTCACCGCGCACGGCTCGGAACCACCCGACCACCGTCTCGGCCATGGACTCCAGAACCTCGTTGCCCAGCGCGGTCCCGACCTCAAGCGCGCGCGACGCCATATCGAGCCCTCGGCGCGGCTGGCCGTCCCACAACGCCGCGGACGCGTACCCCATGTAGAGGTAGCCGAGCGCCTGCGTTGGTTTCTCCTCGTCCAAACCGACCCGTGCCGCATTCAGATGCTCGTACGCGAGGGGGATGTCCATGGTCTCCGGGAACGTTGCGCGCAGGAACCCGAGCCGGATGTGTACGCGTCCGGTGCGGTCGTCGTCGCCGAGCTGCTGATACAACTCGAGCGCGCGCTCGAGATATCGAACGCCGAGGCTCAGATCGAGCCCGACCGCGTACATCACCGTCCCAAGCCGCTCGAGCAGACGAGCCCGGATCTCCGGCGCCGCGCCCTGCTCCTCCATGAGCTCGAGGGCCGCCTGCATGTGCGTGGCCGACTCCTCCCACCCGAAGATCGTGGCTGCCGAGGCCGCGGCGCGTAGTGAGTACTCGATCGCCTTGTCGGCGTCGGCCGCCGCGCCGGCGAGGCGGTAGTGCACCGCGAGCGGTGAAACGTACGGGTCGACGTTGCGGGTGTGGACCTCCTCCATCGCTTGCGCGGCCTTGAGATGCAACCGTTGCTTGCGCGGGAGCGAAAGTTCGTCGTAAAGCGTCTGCCGCACCAACGCGTGGGTGAACATGTACGCCGGTCCCGAGCGCCCCGGCGCGTCGACGATCAACTGATGCTCGAGCGCTTCCTCGACCGCGCCGAGCATGGCGTCGTCGTCGAGCCCGCTCATGAGCCCGACGACCGAGAAATCGAACTCGCGCCCGAGGACTGCGCCGTTCGATAGCGCGACGTTGCAGGCCTCGCTCAGCCGAGACAGCCGCCGTCCGATGACCTCCTTGATCCCTTCCGGGATGCCGAGGTCCTCGATCCGGTCGGCGCCGATCGCCCACTGATCGCCGCGCCGATAGATGCCACCGGTCTCGACCAGGTGGCGGATGATCTCCTCGATGAAGAACGGGTTGCCCTCGGACTCTCGATGGATGGCTTGTGCCAGGGGGGCGCCGCGCGGGCCGAGATCGTGCTGGGCGCCGGCCTCGAGCA
>JBKKCR010000203.1:0-5341 GCA_046712825.1 Actinomycetota bacterium
CCTGCTTGATGATCTGGTAGGCCCAGCCGTCGGGCAGGCCGAGTCCGGCATCGAATGGCTTCGGGGTCGGGCTCGCGGTGGCCGTCGCGGTGGCCGTCGCCGCCGGGGCGGGCGGCGCGATCGGAACGCCGAGCAAGCGCTTCACCTCGGAGCTGGTGGTGTTCGAGCGGAGGTCGTCGACGTTGGCCTGGGTGATGTTGAGCTCCTCGGCGAGGATCGTCGCGAGAACCGCCCAGCGAACCGCGTCGAACCATTCCGTGTCGCCGTCGCGGACGACCGGGCCGAGCGGCTCTTTGGAGAGCGTCTCCTCGAGGATGCGAAGCCCCGCCGAACCTCCATCCCCGGCCGGCCAGGCCGAGCGGATCCCGGAGAGCTGCGACTTGTCGGCGGTCCAACCCTGGCAACGTCCGGCGGTGAACGCCGGACGGATCTCGTCGATCGTGGCGAACGAAAGCGGCTTGTGGTCGATCTTGCGGCTCGCGAACTGCGTTTCGAGGTTGAGCTCCGTCGTCGTGCCGCGGAGGACGCAGATCGTGGCGCCGTCCATGTCTTCGATGTTCCGGAAGCGGCTGTTGGCGCGGACCATCATCCCCTGGCCGTCGTAGAAAGTCGTCGTCACGAAGCCGGCGCCTTCACCACCGTCGCGGGTGGCGGTCCAGGTCGTGTTGCGGATGAGGACGTCGATCTCACGCGACTGAAGGGCGGTGAACCGCTGCTCGGCGGTGAGGGCCTTGTAGGCGACCTTGGTGGCGTCGCCGAGAACGGCGGCAGCCACGACCTTGCAGAACTCGACGTCGAACCCGGAGTAGGCGCCCTGGGGATCGACTATGCCGAACCCGGGGACGGAGTTGTTGACGCCGCAGTTGAGGGTGCCTCGGGACTTCACGGTGTCGAGCAAGCTCGTCGCTTGTTGCGCCCCAGGCGTCTTGTCTTCGGTACACGCAGCGAACGCGAGGGTGATCGCGATGAGAAGCGGAGCGGCGTAACGCTTCCGACGTCCGAGCATGAGTGACCTCCCTGGGAGCCGGCAGGCCGAGCCTAGGTTGCCGGGTTTGGGGGTGTCAATCCCGGTGCGGCTCGAAGGAGAGGGCGCGCGACGATATCGAAGTCGCGGCGGTCGAACGGGAGAAGCTTGCCGCCGTTGCGCTCCGCGCACGCGATTACGGCCGCATCGGTGTAGCTGAGGCCGAGGTCCGCGTAGAGGGTGAGTAACGCACGGATGCGTTGGATGTCTTCGTCCCCGCAGTCGAGTGCGTTAGGCCCCGGCCTCAATGTCGGCCAGGAGCTGGTCCAGTACTCGGAGCCCCCTCCGTCTTGGGACGAAGTAGCCGAGCTCACAAAGCGTTCCCGCGGGAACTATGTGGCGCCCCCGGCCTCCGGCTCGTCCAAGACTGCGCGTTCTCTTGGTGGGACGCCGTCGGTGCCGGGCGACTAGGCTTGCCCTCAGTGTCACCGGGGGGAAGTCAGCGATCGACCGCTGCGGCGGTTGCGCTCGGGCGTACCGCCGACGGGCTCACGTTCTCGCGGCTGGTTATCGCGATCGTGCTCGTGCCGGTGCTCGCCGCCCACCACGCCGCCGCGGCCGCTGTGCTCGTCGGCGCAGGCTGGCTGACCGACTTCTTCGACGGCCGGGCGGCGCGAGCCGCGGAGGGTCGCACGAAGCTCGGGGCGTTCGACCTGTGGGTGGACACGCTCGTCGGCGTGGGGCTGCTGCTGGGTTTCGTCGCATGGGGGTGGCTGCCGGCGCTCGTCGGGGTCAGCCTCGCAGCGGTGCTCTTCGCCGCGTTCGCGTTCACGCGGAACGAGGCGCTGTCGTTCTTGCTCCAGGCGATTGGCTACGCGCTGTTGTTATGGCGGACGTGGCAGGACGGGGCACTCGGGGCGCTGGTGTGGCTCCTCGGGCTCATCGTGTTCCTGGCGGTGGTGAACCGCAAGCAGTTCCTGGGCAACGCCGTACCGACGTTCTTGCACGGGATCGCCGCGGCCATCAGCGGCAAGCCGCCGGCGCGTTAGGCCTGGACCCACGCGCCGTCACGCGGTAAGCGAGCCAGACGGCTTCGAGAGGGCGGGCATCGTCTGCGGGAGGTGTCAGACAAAGTGACGTCATTTTGTCTGACATCACGTCGAGCGGTCGCGCCGGCGGGAAGCGCGGCGTGAGGCGTCGACGCGGCTCGCGAACTCTCGCGGCCGGATGATCGGGATCCCCCGCCACGGCGACATCGAGATGAGGTGCTCGTCGTCGGCCACGATCAGGTCCGCGCCGACCGCCAACGCGCACTCGAGGATCCGGTTGTCTTCGTGATCGGGGCAGTCCGAAACGGTGACTGCCGGCGTGACGACGTCGCCGCCCGACGCCTCGGCGATCTCGACGAGGAGCGCCGCGTACTCCTCAGCCTGAGCGAGCTCCCAGTCGTAGCCCTCGCAGAGGACGCGAACCACGTTCACGAGGATGTGCTCGCTCAGCCAGAGGGCGAACTCGCGGGCGTCGTTGACGATCCCGACGCAGTCTGCGTGCGGGTTGTCGCTGACCGGGGGAGGGCTCGGCCATGATCGGAACGGGGAGTTCCCGCCGACGACGGCGCCAACCAGGACGCTGATGTCGAAGACCGCGTTCCGGGGGGAAGGGTCCCGTCCGCTCAACCCCTCCGCGGCGTCTTGAGGATGCGCCGCACGACCTTGTGTACGTCGTCGAGCGTCAGGTCCTTCTCCGCCGACCGGGCGGCCCCGTACGACTGGAGCTTGCGGAGGCGCTCGGCTCGATCGACCGCCTCGAGGTGATCGATCGCCACGCGCAGGAACGCGCTGCGGTTGCCCCCGCCGTACTTCTGAACCAGGCGCTCGAGCCGGGCGGAGTCGGATTCCTCGATGGCGAAGCCGACGGTCTTGGTGGGCATGGTTGCATGGTACTGCATCTAGATTGCATGTCAAGTGCAACCGTGCCCGTTGGTGGTCTCCCACAAGAACGGCAGCCTCGGATCGGCCGTGTTGTCGTGGACGAAGGACGTCCTCCTGCGGAACTCGTCGCGCACGTGCGGCAGCTCTAGCTCGCAGTGCTCAGCGGTAGATCGCGATCCCGGCTGTGTATGTCAGATTTGGATTAGACCCGCAGGGGTTGGAGGGGGCGGCGTTCTTATTTATCCCCAGAGCGGTGACCGCTTGCACGGCCTTGTTTCCCCGGTTGGCGAACGACTGGAACATCACATAGTACGTTTCGCCACCTGCCTTGACCGAGGCGTTCACCTGCGTCGCGCTCAACGGAATGGCCGGGACAAGGCTCGAGTCGAACTGCTCGACCTGAAGGCAGGTCAACTGAACCTTCACAGGGAGGCTGGTCGCCTTGGCCTTGATGACAAAGGTGTTTTTGGACCACACAACCGCTTGACCGGCCGCATTCACCGCGGTCACGCTGATCGGTGTCGCAGCGCGAGCGTGAAGTGGAACGACCGAAACGGCCACCAGCAGCAGGGCCAAGACTCTTGCGCGCATCCCGCTCCCCCCTTCTTGGGTCCGATCGAGACGATCAACCACTGACTACGCCCGAGGATCTCACCCTGTTATACGGGGCGCCATTGAGAATCTCACATCGAGGTCATGGTGGCGTCGCGGCCGCTCTGGAGGTGGCCTCGATCTTGGCGATGGTCCCGATGCGGGCGTATACGACCATGCCAGGGAGTACGACCCCAGAGGTCAGCGGCAGCAGGGGCAGGATCTGGGTGTCGAGCCCCCCATAGCAAGGTAAATAGCGGCCCGAGGTCGGTGGGTATGCCGGCGAGATGGGGTGGTCGGGAGGCTTGTCAGACAAGATGACGTCAACTTGTCTGACAACTCTGGGGGAGGGGGAGGTCTTTCTCTCGCTCGAAGCGCTCGGACTCGGCGGCGATGTCTTCAATCTTGGGCGCCGACTTCACGGGGCGGCCTCTTCGTACTCGCGTCGATCTCTTCGGCTTGCCTGGCACGCTGATCCCCTCATCGAGCGACCGCCGCGACGGGAGAGGGCGGGCGTCGAGGCAAACCACGTGCCCTAGAGCCGCCGCAATGGCGCGGAACGGGCGGCCGTGTCGCGATCGAGGAGACAGGCTCGATCGAGGAGGACGGGTGGCGGCGGCGGCGAAAGATGTAGGTGTGAGACGTCGGGGGATGTCTATCGCGCTTGCTCTTGCCGTCGTTGCCGCGCTGGCCGTGCCCGGCACCGGTGGCGCGTCCGAGCCGGTCCGGGTCGGCGTCGGGAAGGCCGATCTCACGTGGCGCGTCGGCCCGACGCTGCCGGCCGGCGGGACCGACGGCTTGCCCCACCTGGCCGGGCCGGAACTCCCCGCCGATCCGTTCCGTTTCGCCGGGCTGCACTCGCGGCCCTACGCGAAGGCGATCGTCGTCGACGCCGGCGAGCCGTTCGTGATCGCGCGCGCCGACATCCTGCTCGTCACCGGCGACCTCTACGAGGCGGTCGCGGTTCGGGTCGAAGAGGCCACCGGCATCCCGCCCGAGCGGCTCCTGCTCGCCGCCACCCACACGCACGTCGCCAACAACGGCTTGTTCCCGCACCCCGCGCACGGCGCGCTCTACCGCTCGTTCGACCCGCGCGAGCAGCTGTTCCTGGCCGACCGGATCGCCTCGGCGATCGTCGCCGCGACGAAGAACATGCGCCCGGCGACGATGGCGGCCGGGTCGGGCTCGGTCACGCTGCCCTCGCTGAACCGTCGCCACACCGTGGCCGAGCAGGACAACGAGCCGCCGTTCGGCAACGACGTCTCGCGACTTGATCCCGAGCTCGGCGTGATCCGGTTCGACGACGCCTCCACCGGCGCGCCGCTCGCGACGATCATGAACTACGGGCTGCACCCGGTCGTGCTGCTCGACAACCCGCTCGTGTCGGCGGACTTCGTGGGGCTCGCCGAGCGCGCCCTCGAGCGCGAGGTCGGCGGCACGGCGATCTGGTTCACCGGCGCGCAGGGCGACCAGGATCCGATCTACGTGCGCTACTCGTATCCCGAGGCCGAGTGGACCGCCGGGTTGTTCGCCGCGGAGGCCGCGCGGGTCGCCTCGTCTTTGGCGCCCGAGCCGATCACGCGCGCCGCGATGGCCGAGAAGGTCGTGCCGCTGCCGCCGCCGGGAGGCAATCCGCTGGCCTCGAGCGAGATCGCCGGGCCGCGCCTGCCGCTGGCCGGGCCGGCCTCGGTGCTGATCCCGACCTCGGTGCGGCTGCAGGCGGTCGAGCTGTCGACCGCCTCGTCGTCCACGGCGTTGCTGACGTGGCCGGGCGAGCCGATCCGGGACCTCGGCGTGGGGGTGAAGGAGGAGGTGCGGGCGCTCGGGTACGACCGCGCGTTCGTGCTGGGGCTGG
>JBKKCR010000204.1:0-4099 GCA_046712825.1 Actinomycetota bacterium
GCTGTGGGGTGAGCACCGCCGCACCACCCTGGCGCTGCGCGCCTACCGCACGCGGCTCCCCGAAGGCCAGCCGGAGAAGAACCTGAAGCTTGATGAACGACAACTGTATATCCCGCCCGACGACAACTAGATTTCCCGATCCGTGTTGACCCGTTCGCTGGTCCACGACCATTAGAATTCCCGATCCGGCGACGGCCCTACGCTATCCAGAACTCACCCCGGCAGGAGGTTCTGGATGGTCACCGATCAGCAAGTGCGACGGCTCCGACGACTCGATCTCCAGGGATTGCCCAAGGGACGCGCAGCGGACAAGGCCGGCCTTGACCTCAAGACCGCGCGCAAGTACCGCCGACTCGGCCAGTTGCCCAGCGAGGTGCGCCGCATGGATCGCGACTACCGCACCCGGCCCGATCCCTTCGCCGAGGTCTGGCCGCAACTGGAAGCGCAGCTCCGCCTCAACCCCGGACTGGAGGCCAAGACCTTGTTCGACGACCTGCAGCGGCGCTTTCCCGGACGTTTCGCCGACGGCCAGCTGAGGACCTTGCAGCGGCGCGTCAAGCAGTGGCGCGCCCTTCAGGGACCGGCCAGGGAGGTGTTCTTCGCTCAGGTCCACCACCCCGGACGGCTCTGCGCCAGTGACTTCACCCACTGCACCGACCTGCGCGTGACCATCGCCGGCGCGCCCTTCGACCACCTGATCTACCACTTCGTGTTGACCTACTCCAACTGGGAGACGGGGACGATCTGTTTCGCGGAGAGCTACGAGAGCCTCAGCGATGGCTTGCAGAACGCCTTGGGGGAACTGGGCGGCGCGCCGCAGCTGCACCGCACCGACCGGCTGACGGCGGCGATCCCGCCGGGGACGGAGGGTTCGGCGGCGTTCACGCAGCGCTACCAGGCGCTGCTGCGGCACTACGGCCTGACGGGCCAGGCGATCCAGGCGGCCCACGCGCACGAGAACGGCGACGTGGAGCAGAGCCACCGGCAGTTCAAGCGGGCCTTGGACCAGGCCCTGATGCTGCGCGGCAGCCGAGACTTCCCCAGGCGTGCCGAGTACGAGGCATTCTTGCGCTGCCTGTTCGACCAGCTCAACGCGGGCCGGCGGGGGCGGTTGGAAGCAGAGCTGCCCCTGCTGCGTCCGCTGCCAGCGCGGCGGCTGGAGTCGTGCCAGCGGTTGCGGGTGCGGGTGGACACGGGCAGCACGATCCACGTCCGGGGCAACACCTACTCGGTGGCCAGCCGGCTGATCGGCGAGCGCGTCGAGGCCCGGCTGTACGCGGAGCGGGTCGAGGTGTGGTACGCGCAGCGGCTGGTGGAGTCGCTGCCGCGGCTGCGCGGGCGCGGCAAGCACCGGATCGAGTACCGGCACGTGATCGACTGGTTGGTGCGCAAGCCGGGGGCGTTCGCGGACTACCGCTACCGGCGCGACCTGTTCCCGTCGAGCCGCTTCCGGCTGGCCTATGACGTGCTGGCCGAGCGGCAGCCGGAGCGGGCGGCGAAGGAGTACCTGGCCATCCTGCACCTGGCGGCGCGGCGGTCGGAGAGCGGGGTCGAGGCGGTGCTGCGGGGGCTGTTGGACGAGGGCCGACTGCCCGGCGCGGCAGCGGTCGAGGCGGAGTTGAACCGGAGTGACAGGGACAGGTCACCGGCGCAGGTGACGGTCGGTCCAGTAGACCTGGCGTCGTATGACGCCTTACTCGGAAGCAAGGAGGCGGACGATGGCGACGGCGAGCGTGGACGTGCGGGAGACGCTGACGGGGTGCCTGAAGGAACTGCATCTGCCAGCGTTCCGGTCGGGCTACGAGGAGCTGGCGCGGCAGGCGCAGCAGGAGGCGTCCAGCTACGAGCAGTACCTGCTGGGGCTGGCGCAACGCGAGTGCCAGGAGCGGCGGGGCCGGCGGACGGAACGTCTGCTGCGGGACTCGCGGCTGCCGCTGGAGAAGAGCTGGCCGGCGCTGGACCTGAAGCGCCTGCCGGCGAAGGTGGTGCAGCAGGTGCGGTCGCTGCTGGAGGGTTCGTTCGTGGACCGGCGCGAGAACGTGCTGGTATTCGGAGTACCAGGATCGGGCAAGACGCATTTAGTGTGCGCGGTGGGCCAGGAGCTGGTGCGGTCGGGTCGCCGGGTGCAGTTCTGGACGACGGGCCTGCTGGTGCAGGAGCTGCTAGTGGCCAAGCGCGACCTGAAATTGAGCCGGGTGCTGAAGCGGCTGGCGGGCTACGAGGTGCTGATCCTGGACGACCTGGGCTACGTCCAGCAGAGCCGGGAGGAGATGGAGGTGCTGTTCACGTTGCTGGCGGAGCGGTACGAGCGGGGCAGCGTGCTGCTGACGAGCAACCTGCCGTTCTCGGGTTGGGAGGCGATCTTCAAGGACCCGATGACGACGGCGGCAGCGATCGACCGGCTGGTGCATCACAGCGTGATCGTGGAGTTGAACATCCCGAGTTACCGGGTGGAACAGGCGAAGAAGGCCAAGCAAGAGCGGTTACAGACGACCGCTGCGGAGAGCGGGACGTGAGGGCGAAGCCGGCGGCGGCGGTGGCGGGCCTGTAATTTCTTTTGTGTCAGTGGGGTTGGGAACGGGTCTTGCTACTCAGTTTCTGCTGTTCGGCGGCAAGCGGTCCTCGAACACGATCGCGAAGTGGTTTAGGGCTGCCTTCCAACCCACGATCGGCATCGTCCACCGCTGCGAAGCTTCGTGGATCGCCAGGTACACCAGCTTCAACGCCGACTCCGCATTCGGGTACTGCTTCCGGTTGCGCGTGAACTTCCGGATCACGCTGTTCACCGACTCGATCGCGTTCGTCGTGTAGATCGCCTTCCGGATCGGCAGGGGGAATTCAAACAGGGCGGTGAGATCGCTCCACTTCAGTCGCCATTGCTTCACAATCGTCGGATACTTCTGGCCCCACACTTCAGCGAACTTTTCCAACTCCTGCTCCGCCTCCGTTACCGTCGCCGACTGGTAAATCTTCTTCAGATCGGCCGCCACCGCTCGACTGTCCTTGTCCGTCACGTACCTAAGGGCCGCCCGCACCAGATGCACAATGCACAGCTGCACCTTCGTCTGCGGATAGGCGGTGCGGATCGCTTCGGGGAAGCCGGTCAGGCCATCGACACACACGATGAAGATGTCGTTCAGCTCGCGATTCTTCAGGTCCGTCAGGCAATTCAACCAGAACTTCGCCCCCTCCGTCTCGCTGAGCCACAGACCCAGAAGCTCCTTCTTTCCCAGCAGATTCACACCGATAGCCACGTACATCGTGTGCTGCGACACCCGACCATGGTCGCCGCGGACATGCACCACGATGCCATCGAGATAGACGATGGGCCAGACCGCATCGAGCCGCCGCTGACGCCAGGCCGTCACCTCGGCATCGAGATCCGCCGTGATCTCGGAGACGAGCGTCGGCGACACCTCCACCCCATAGAGGTCCTTGACAATGTCCTGGATGTCGCGCGTCGTCATCCCTTTGGCGTAGAGCGCGAGGATCTTCTCGTCGAAGCCGCTGAGCCGACGTTGATGCTTGCCAATCAACTGCGGCTCGAACGTGCCGTTGCGGTCGCGCGGCGTTCGCAACTGGATGTCCCCCAGATCGCCGCTGACCGTCTTTGGGGAATGTCCGTTGCGACGATTCTTTGGAGTCGGC
The DNA here is from genome assembly GCA_046712825.1 of Actinomycetota bacterium. Taxonomy (GTDB): domain Bacteria; phylum Actinomycetota; class AC-67; order AC-67; family AC-67; genus DATFGK01. The sequence continues at coordinate 3,649 of JBKKCR010000204.1, forward strand.
ACCGCCGCATTGACGGCGTCCGTCGCCGCCGCAACGGGCGTGGTGACCTCCGCGACAGCCGGCAGCGCTCGCCGACCGAGATGCACGTCCATCTCGGTGTTGAGCATGCGTTCGAGGGCGGTCTTCATCATGGTTCGCATCAGACCGTTGAGGTCGTCGAGCGTGGTGGCCTGCGTGGCCATCGCGCGAGCCAGTTGCTCGGCCTGGGTCTTGAGGAGCGCATTCATTCGTGAATCTCCGTAAGGGAAAGAGGCTGGGTAATACCCGATCTCATCCCCTGACACAAGATTCCTTACAGGCCCCAGCCCGCTGCCTGGCGAAAGGAGCGAGGGTGCTCGACCCCAAGGGCTGGCCGTTTACCGAGAACGCCATCGGCGCGGCGCTGGCGACGCGCGACCTGATGGACGAGTTGCGCCAGGCCGGCGTCGTGACGGGCGGGCCGGCACCGATG
>JBKKCR010000205.1:0-7839 GCA_046712825.1 Actinomycetota bacterium
CCTGGGCGCTGACGTGGACGAATGCCCATCCCTCGCGAAGCAGGAACTCGTGCGTCGTGATCGTATCGACGGCGTTCTCGAACTGCGCGGTGACGTTCACCCAGTCGAGGAGCACCGTCCCGCTGAAGCGATCAGGGGATGAAGGGCGCGTGACGATGATGCGCGTCGTGTACGGCGCGGTCGCGCCGGTGTCGAGGTTCCGCGCGGTCCCGGAGATGAAGTACTCGGCCTCTTCGTATCCCAGCTCCGCGAGCGAGAACCAGCTGTCCCAAAGCGGGTACCCGTGGATCCCGGTCGCCCCGATGGGGCCTTTGACCGTGGGGTTCGGCACGGCGGCCCGTCCCGAGCCGGGGAGCCCCGTCAGCGCCAGGAGCGCGATCATCGAGACGACGATCGGTGCCCGCTTCCTTCCCAAGGTTGGTCTCCTCGCTCGATCCGCTCGAACGGGATTCCCCATGCGTTGCCCCATCTCCTTGCTCCGGCCTCGAACCGCCCTAAAGAGGAACTCCAGCGCCGTGCGTCGAATCCGACCCTCAGTCCCCCAAGGAGAGGCCTGATCAGATGCGACGTACCCGACGCTTAAGCCGAGCCGTCCTCGCCACCTCGCTGCTCGCCGGCCTGACGTCGCTCGCTCCGCTGCCGGCCGCTTCCGCAACCCGGCTCCCGTGCGACCCGCTCGACAAGGCGCTCTGCCTGCTGCCGTTCCCGAACGACCGGTTCACCAAAGCCGACCCGACCACCGACACCGGCCGCCGCATCGACTTCGGGCTGCTCGAGATGCCGCGCAGCTTGATCCAGAAGCCGATCACGCCCATCGAGTGGAACCGCAACGACGGCTTCTCGCCGGGCTCGATGGTCCTGACGTTCGTACCGGACCTCGACCTGCATCAGACGTGGGCGACCGCCGGCATGACGGGCCCGGGCGTCGGCGGTCCGAACGATCCGCGTGACCACCTGGCCGACATCGGCCGCTTCGCGAAGCCGGACGCACCCATGCTCCTGATCGACGCGACGACCGGTGAGCGCTGGCCGTTCTGGTCCGAGCTCGACATGAACGCGGGCACGGCCGCGAACGAGCGCCTGCTCATCCTGCGACCGGCGATCAACTTCCTCGAAGGTCACCGCTACCTCGTCGCGCTCCGGAATATGAAAGACGCGCAGGGCGGAACCATCCCTGCGGGAGATCAGTTCGCCGCCTATCGTGACGGCGCACCGGGGCCGCTCGACCCCACGTTCGAAGAGGGCCGTCGTCCGGAAGTCGATCGGATCATCACCGAGATCGGCACGGCCGAGACCGCGCGCGGCGTGGCGTTCGAACGGTCGGAGCTGTTCCTCGCGTGGGAGTTCACGGTCGCGTCCGAACGGAACCTCAGCGAACGCGTGCTCCACATACGTGACACGGCGTTCGCGCAGCTCGGCGACACAGACCTCGCGAACGGGATCATCGAAGGAAGCGCTCCGAAGTTCTCGATCACGTCGATCACCGACGAGCCCTCGAGCCCGGCCAAGCTCCGCACGGTCGAGGGAACCGTCACGGTGCCCAACTTCCTGTTCCTTCCCCCACAGCCGCCGGTCGAGGAGATCTCGGCGCCGGTCGACACGCCGGCCGGGAACAGCCTGCCCGGGCAAGCGATCCCCGCCGGCCGCTTCTACTACGGGCTCGAGGATCTTCCGCAGCAGAATCCGATCCTCCCGACGATAGACGTGCCGTTCGTGTGCACGATCCCGAAACTTGCGACCGCATCGACCCCGGCACATCCGATGCTCTACGGGCACGGCCTGCTGGGAAGCCGTTTCGAGTCGGCCGGCGGTTCCACCGAGCGCGACCGCGAGCGCAACTTCATGCCGTGCGCCGTGAACTGGATGGGCTTCGCCGAATACGATGTCGTGAACGCGGTCGTCGGCTTGCTCGATCCCTCGAACATCCCGTCGATGATGGATCGCGCGCAGCAGGGATTCCTGAACTTCCTCGTGTTCGGGAGGGCGGTGGCGCATCCTCAGGGTTTCGCGTCGGACCCGGCCTTCCAGACGGCCGGCGCGCCGATCATCAAGCCGAACGAGCTCTTCTACGACGGGAACAGCCAGGGCGGGATCATGGGCGCGGCGCTGACGGCGCTCGGCGTGGACTTCACGCGATCGGTGCTCGGCGTGCTCGGGATGAACTATTCGACGCTGCTGAACCGTTCCGTCGACTGGGAAGGACCGTTGATCAACACCGAGGACGTCCTTCCGTCGTACTCTTCGCTGCTGTACACGATGTTCCCGGACAAGCAGGAGCAGCAACTCGTCATGGCGTTGATGCAGATGCTTTGGGACCGCGCGGAAGGGAACGGCTACGCGCAGCACATGACCACCGATCCGCTGCCGAACACGCCGGCCCATCAAGTGTTGCTCCACGCGGCGCTCGGGGACTTCCAAGTGACGAACCTCTCGGCGGAGGTCGAGGCCCGCACGATCGGCGCTCGCGTGATGGACACCGCGTTGATGCCCGGCCGGCACTGGGACGCGACACCGTTCTACGGAATGGCACCGTTCCCACGCGACGGCGGCGGAGCGATCCTGCCGTGGAGCGGCTCCGCCCTCGTTTACTGGGACTCAGGAAACCTGCTGCCTCCGAACGCGAATGTGCCTCCGCTCCACGACGGCGGCGACCCGCACGAGGATCCGCGTCGCGACCCGCGCGGAGGTGAACAGAAAGCGCACTTCTGGCTGACCGGCCAGATCATCGACGTGATGAACGGCGGCCCGTACCTGCTGTGTCGTCCCGGGATCGAGGATCAGATCCCACGCGTGCCCAGTCTCTTCAACTTCGACTGGTGCGTCGCCCCGTAACCGCTGCGGTCAGAGCTCGCGCACGCGGACTTCGATCTCGGCTCAATGTTCGGCGAAGCGCGCCTCGATGATGGGTCGCACCGACGCGGCCACCAGCTCGATATGGACGCCCCCGACGGCGTCGAGGTAGACGACGAACGGTTTCCCGTCCGCCTCCGCGGACCAGTCCACGCCTAACCCGGCCGCGTCCGCGCGCCGTATCGCGTCCGGCACATCGTCGACCCAATAGCCGAGGTGGTAGACGCCTTCGCCGCGCTCCTCGAGGAATGCTTGTGCGGTCCACGGTCCGCTCGTCGGCTGCACAAGCTCGACGTACGAAGATCCCGCGTTCCCGTACGCAGCGCGCGCTCCGGCCGTGACGTCCGCACCGCGGTAGCGCGACGGCATCGCCGTCTCGAATGTGACCCATCGGGATATCCCAAGGAGATCTCCGAACCGGCGCATCCCGTCGTCGAGGTCGTGCACGACGATGCCGACGTGGTACAGCTCCATCGGGCCGAGGCCGGTATCCACGGCGGTCAGGTGACGCGCAGCGTCGCGACCATGTCCTCCGGATCAGGGCGCTCCGGGTCGGACGTGTGCGGCTTGCAGTAGAGGATGTACGTCCCCGGCTTCGCCGGGATCGTGATGAGCCGCTCGCTGCCGAGCGTGATCGCTTCGTCGATCTCGAGGTCATCGACGTTGAACGCATGCAGGAACGGGTCGTCGTTACGCACGAGCACCGCCGAGCCGCCGGAAACCGATACCTCGCTGGGGGAGAACTCGAAGTCTTTCATGAGAACGGTCGCTGAAGCGGAGGAGGAGTCCGCGACCGTCGATCGCCCGGTCACCGTCAGGATCCCGGACATGAGCGCCGCCACGGCAACGATCACGAAGGCGGTTCGGATCGTCTTGCGCTCGCCGCCCTCGGGGCTCGGCCGGAGGTCTCCGCGACGGACCGCCATGAACGCGCGAACGCTTCCGACCAGCGCCAGCAGCGCGCCGGGAAGCACGAGCACCCCAGACATGAAGTCGAAGAAGCTCGACGGCCCGGCGAACAAACCGAAGATCGTCCACCAGAGTCCGCCCATCATCAGGACGGCGAGCAGGATGCTCGCAACCTTCGCCCAGCGTGCCGGGAACCGGGAAAGGATCGCGGCGACGACGGCGACCCCGAGCACGGCTCCGAAGAAACCGACCTCTCCTTCGCTGTCGACGCCCCAGCCGATCACCGCGATGAGCAGCAGCAAAGGACCGAGGGCCGCGAGAACGAACCCGGTGGTTGCGAGGTCGGTCCATCGAGGCCGCATGCGAGTGTTTTGGGTGTCGGTCATCCGGACCTCCCCGGCAAGCGGAACGTGACGGTCTTGACTTGGCTGTAGGTGCGCAGTGCCTCGAAGCCTTTCTCGCGGCCGTAGCCCGAGCGCTTGAAGCCGCCGAACGGCAACTCGACGCCGCCGCCCGCCCCGTACGTGTTCACGTATACCTGACCCGACCGGGCGGCGCGGGCAAGCCGGTGCGCCGTCGTTACGTCCCGGGTCCATACGGCCGTCACGAGCCCGTAGTCGGTGGCGTTCGTCAGCCGGATCGCCTCGTCCAGTTCACGGAACGGCGTGACCGCCAGCACGGGACCGAACACCTCCTCGCGCGCGATCGGAGCGTCCGAGGACACCTGATCGAACAGCGTCGGCGAGAAGTAGTAGCCGCCGTCCATCCCCTCGGGTGACGTCCCGCCGATCACGAGTCGCGCCTGATCCCGGGTGGCCTCGACGAATCCGCGGACCCGCTCGAGCTGCTGCTTGCTGATCAGGGGCCCGAGGTCGGGATCGTCGGGTCCCGGCCCGATGCGAACCGCGGAGAAGCGTTCAGCCACCGCGCCGACGACGTCGTCGTGGATCCGCTCGTCGACGAGCAGTCGCGAGCCTGCGCTGCAGGTCTGGCCGGCGTTCTGGAGGATGGAATTCACGATCACGGGCAGCGCCGCGTCGAGGTCGGCGTCTGCGAACACCACGTTGGGCGACTTCCCGCCGAGCTCGAGAGCGACGGGGACGACGTTGTCGGCCGTCGCCTTCTGCACCAGCTTCCCGACCTCCATCGATCCGGTGAACGACAGGTGATCGATGCCGGGGTGCGCGGCGAGCGGGGCGCCGGCCTCCTCCCCGAAGCCGGGCACGACGTTGAGCGCTCCCGCCGGCAGGCCGGCCTCGAGACACAGCCTCGCCAGACGGAGCGCGGTGAGCGGTGCCTCTTCCGCCGGCTTGAGCACGCAGCAGTTGCCCACCGCGAGCGCCGGCGCGATGGTCCGTGCGCTGATCTGGATCGGATAGTTCCACGGCACGATGTGAGCCGTCACGCCGAACGGCTCGCGGAGCGTGTAGGCGAGCAACTCATCGGAGAGCGGGATGGTCTCGCCGTAGAACGCGTCGATGGTTCCGCCGTAGAAGTCGAAGTAGCGGGCGGCGACGTCGACGTCGGTTCGCGCCTGGCTGAGGGGCTTCCCGGTGTCCCGGCTCTCGGTGAGTGCCAGGTCCTCGCGGCCGCGGCGGATGAGGTCGGCGACCCGTTTCAGCGTTCGGCCGCGCTCTGCCGCGGGTGTGTCCGGCCACGCGCCCTCGGATGCGGAACGCGCGGCGGAGACGGCAGCGTCGATCTCGGCACTTCCGCAGCGTGCAACCTCGGCGAGGGGCTTCCCGGTCGAAGGGTCTTCGGTCACGAAGAAGTTGCTCGTTTCGACGTCCTTGCCGCCGATGAGCGCGGGCAGCCGGTCCATGCGAGTCACTCTCCCTTCGCGTGTTCGGCGGTCAGCTGAGCTTCGTAGGGCCCACGGCCGGTCAGGACGGCGGCACCGCACCTCGCCGCGAAGGCGACTGCGTCCTCGTGCGAGCGTCCCCCGGCGAGCGCGTAGGCGAGCCCGGCGGCGAAGCTGTCGCCGCAGCCGTAGGCGTCGGCGACCTTCCCGGGGACGGGAGCCGGCTCATACCGTTTGGTCGTGCCTCCCTCGCGCGCGTACGTCCCGCCTTTCGCCCCCTCCGTGCGCACCACGAGTCGCGGGGCCGGATCGAGATCGCCGTCGCGGTACTTCTCGGCCGGGTCGAGCGCGCTTCCGACCAAGGCGTCGAGCGCTACGCCGGCCTCGCGAAGGGTCGGCAGGATGATGCGCGATGTCGCCGTGACGCAACGCGCCCTCCGTGCGAGGCGCAGCGCCTCGGGATCGCACGCGGAGACGTAGACCGCCTCGGCATCCTCGAGCTCCTCCCACGGCAGCGGGTCGGCGGCCGACGGCGACAGCCGGTCGCCGAGCACCGTGATCGTGCGCTCGCCGCTCCGATCGATGTGCGTGATCGCGCGTCGTGTCGGATCCGCGCGGAACGTAGCTTCAACCCGCAGTCCGAGCGCGGCGAGCTCCTCGTACGCCTGGTGGCCCCGCTCGTCGTCGCCGAGCGCCGTGAAGAACGTGCATCCTCCCGCGAGCTTCGCGAGCTGTACCGCAGAGACCGAGCCGCCTCCCGCCGGCTCGGACCACGTTGCCCGCGCGTGAACGATGTCGCCGGCCGAGGGCAGCCGGTCGACCCGAACGAAGTCGACCCACTCGACGTGGCCGATCACCGCCGCGCGCACGGCGACACTTTGCCCCATCCACCGCCGGCCATGCCCCCGGGCCCGCGAACGGGTTACGCTCCGCGCTGTGGAGGCGCTCACCTGGGGGTTCGATCTTGTCGAGGCGGTGCGCTGGCATCCTGACGGCAGCGTCACCTTCTCCGACGCGCTCGCCGGCGGCGTTCATCGCTGGACCCCTGAGGGAGTTGAGACGGTCCTTCCGAAGCGGCGAGGCGTCGGAGGACTCGCCTTCCACGCCGATGGCGGGCTCGTGGTCGGCGGCCGCGACCTCGCACACGTCCACGCCGGAGAGACGCGAACGCTGCTCGCGCCGGGAGGTGTCCCCGGCTTCAACGACCTCACGGTCGCGGCGGACGGCGGCGTGTACGCCGGCGCCTTGCGTTTCCGGCCGTTCGGCGGCGAGGCGGTCGTTCCCGGCGAGGTGTGGCTCCTCCATCCGGACGGGCGCTCCGAAGTCGTGTGTCCCGGGATCGACTGGCCCAACGGGATCGGTTTGTCACCGGATGGTTCGTTGCTGTACGTGAGCGACTATCAGAACGCGCGGGTGATGCGCTGCGACGCGTCGGGCACCGGCGGCGCCGCCGACGTGTTCGCGACCGCACCCGAGGGCTCGACGGACGGGCTCGCCGTCGATGAGGCGGGCGGTGTCTGGGTCGCGCTGGCTCAGGCCGGCGGCGTGGCGCGGTTCGAGCCCGACGGCTCACTCGACCGCATGCTCGATGTCCCGGCCTCGTTCGTCGCCACGATGTCGTTCGGCGGCGAAGATCTGCGCGATCTCTATATCGGAACGGCGGACAACTCCGAGCACCCAGACCGGAAGGGAACGCTCTTCTGCACCCGGTCGGATTTTCCGGGACTGCCTCTGCCTCCGGCCCGGGTTTGACGATTTGGCTGCTTTGCTCTCGACTATCGGATAGGAAGCCGGAGTTGGGGGGCAAGACGATGAAGATCGAGCAGGCGATCGTGATCGACGCGCCGGCGGACAAGGTGTTCGCGTACGTGTCGGACCTCACCAAGCTCACGGAGTGGGCCCAATTCTCGACAGACGTGCGTCAGACATCCCAGGGGCCGGTCGGTGTGGGCAGTACGTTCGACACGAGCGGGAAGCAGTTCGGCAAGCACACCGATCACGTGACGGTGACGGAGTACGTGCCGGGCAAGAAGTTCACCGTCGAGGTGAAGGGCGACGCGGGCGCTTCTCGCAACTGGTTCGAGCTCGCCGATCAGGACGGGTCCACGAAGGTCACGAAGGTTCTGGAGTTCATCAAGCCGGCGCTGTCCGCGAAGCTCGCGGCGCCGGTGATAAAGCGGATCGCGCCGAAGAATCTCATGAAGGATCTCGTGAAGATCAAGGCCAACATCGAAGGTTCGGTTTAGAGCGCGGGAACCGAGCGGCGCGGGCCGAAGGCC
>JBKKCR010000206.1:0-9482 GCA_046712825.1 Actinomycetota bacterium
GCCATCGGCCTCGCCGACCTTGAACGGCTGGGTGACGAGCACCTTTGCGATCCGACGGCCCTTGACCTTCTCCACGCGGAACGTGACGCCGCCGACGGTCACCTCATCGCCCCGCTTTGGAAGCCGCCCCAGGACCCCGGCGAGCAGCCCTCCGACCGTGTCCCACTCCTCGTCGGGTAGCTCGGCGCCGACGAGCTCCTCGAGCTCGTCGATCGGCAGCTTCCCGTCGACGCGAAGGGTGTTGTCGTCGACAGGCTCCACCAGAGACTCGCCGCGGTCGTACTCGTCGGCGATCTCACCGACGATCTCCTCGAGCAGGTCTTCCATCGTGACCAAACCTGCGATGTCGCCGTACTCGTCGACGACGATCGCCATGTGCGTCTTGTTCCGTTGCATCTCGCGCAGCAGCTCGGCGATCTTCTTCGACTCGGGTACGAACATGGCGGGGCGCGCGATCTCCTCGACGGTGAGCTCCTTGCGCGGCCGCCTCCCGTTGTGGAGGCGTCGCATGACGTCCTTCGCGTAGACGAGGCCGGCGATGTTGTCCATGCTCTTCTCGAAAACCGGCATCCGGGAGAAGCCGTGCTTGAGCATCAGGGTGAGCACATCCTTGAGCTTCGTACCGGCTTCGGCGGCGATCATGTCCGGGCGCGGGATCATCACTTCGCGCACGACGGTGTCGCCGAATTCGAAGATCGAGTGGATCAGCTCCTTCTCGCCTTGCTCGATCGCGCCTTCCTCGTGCCCGACGTCGGCCATCGAACGGATCTCCTCCTCGGAGACGAAGGGGCCTTGCTTAAGCCCCTTCCCGGGCAGCAGAACGTTCGCGAGGGCGATCAAGAGTCGCGTCGGAGCGGAAAGGATCCTGGCCAGGAAGCTGACCAGCGGCGCGATGAAGAGCGCGACGCGATCGCTGTGCAGGATGCCGAACGTCTTGGACATCGCCTCGACGACCACGAAGTAGATCAGCGTGAAGCCGACCGAGATCAGCGTGACCCCAAGGCTGTTCGTGTACCTCTCGCTGATGATCGCGACCATGATGGCGGAGCCGTTCTGGCAGAACATCACGGCCAAGTAGATCGAGTTCAGGTACCGCGCCGGCTGCTCCTCGATACGCTCGAGCAGCGCGGCGTTGCGCCGCCCGTCCTCGCGAAGCGCCATCGCGCGCACGCGGCTCATCCGGCTGACCGAAGCCTCGGCCATGGCCAACACCGAACCGAGCAGCACCAGCACGACGACGACGCCGATGAGCCAGCTCACGACGCCACCGCTCGCGCCGCCGACAGGATGCGCTTCTCCTCTCGCGCCATCGCGAGCTCGCTCTCCGGGTCCGCGTGGTCGCGGCCGGCCAGGTGCAGGATGCCGTGCGCGACGAGGTGCTCGAGCTCCCGCTGGAGCGCCATGCCGAGGCCGCGAGCGTGGCTCTCCGCCACCGCGACACAGATCACGACGTCGCCCAAGCTCGCAGGACCCGGCGCGTCGAGCGGATCCATCGCGAACGACAGCACGTCGGTCGCTCGCTTCTCGCCGTAGTAACGCCCCTTGAGGTCGGCGATCGTTTCCCGGTCGACGAGACCGATCGACAGGCCGTGCGACGGCGGGATCGCGGCGGCATCGAGCGCGCGCTCGGCGAAGACCGACAGCGATTCAACATCGACGGGACGATCCTGCTCGTCCGCGATAGCGACGCGTGGTGACGCGGATCCGCCGGGTTCCGATCGATCGTTCATCGGTTATCGTCGAAACGACGATACGCCTCGACGATCTCCTGCACGATCTTGTGCCGGACCACGTCCTTCGCGGTGAGGTAGACGAACTCGAGGCCGTTGATACTGGTAAGGATCTCACGGACCACGTTGAGCCCGGAATCCTGACCCGCCGGCAGGTCCACCTGGGTGATGTCCCCGGTCACGACGACACGCGATCCGAACCCCAGCCGGGTGAGGAACATCTTCATCTGCTCGGGCGTGGTGTTCTGCGCTTCGTCGAGGATGATGAAGGAGTCGTTCAGGGAGCGACCGCGCATGAACGCGAGCGGCGATACCTCGATCGTGCCTCGCTCGATCAAGCGGCTGAGCTGCTCGGGATCCATCATGTCGTACAGCGCGTCGTATAGGGGACGCATGTAGGGGTTGACCTTCTCGTAGAGCGTGCCGGGCAAGAAGCCGAGCTTCTCGCCCGCCTCGACGGCGGGCCGGCAGAGGATGAGCCGCGCGACCTCTTTGTGCTGGAGCGCGCGCACGGCCGTTGCCATAGCGAGATAGGTCTTGCCCGAGCCGGCCGGCCCGATCGAGAACGTGATCGTCGAGCGTCGGATCGCGTCGACGTATTTCTTCTGCCCGACGGTCTTCGGACGGATCGCTTTGCCGCGGTGGATCAGAACGGCGTCGGTCAGAACGTCTCGGGGCCGGGCCTCGTCGCTCTTCATCATGTCGATCGATTGCTCGACCGCGTGCGAGCTCAGCGACTGACCGGCTTCGAGAAGCCCGATCAACTCCTCGAACAAGACGGCGATCCGATCGGCCTCGTCCTTTTCTCCGGAGATGGTGATCTCGTTGCCGCGGACAAGTATCGACGCGTCGAACGCGCCCTCGATGACCTTGAGGTGCTCATCGCGCTGGCCCAGCAGACTCACCATCGGGTGGTTCCCTGGTACCAGGATCTTCACCGTTTCGGTTCTCGTCACCCGGTCTCCTGTGCCGCTGGTATGCGGCGAGCGGCCCCTTCACGGGGCCGCTCCGCGATTATACCGAGCAGCGGACGAGGAAAACGGGGGAACCCGGCCGGACGGGCATCAGCCGGGGGGCCACGCCATCGGACGGCCGCCGAGTACGTGAAGGTGCAGGTGGAAGACGGTTTGGCCGGCGTCGGGCCCGACGTTGAGCACCAGCCGGTAGCCGGAGCCGTCGATCCCTTCGGCGCGGGCGAGCTCGTTCGCCGCCTCGACCATCTCGGCGAGGGTTCCGCCGTGCGATGCGTCGAGCGCGGCGACATCGCGCACATGCTCCTTCGGCACGATCAGGATGTGGGTCGGCGCCTGCGGGCTCACGTCCCGGAACGCGAAGATGCCGCCCCGATCGAGCACAGCGGTGGACGGGATCGCACCCGACACGATCTTGCAGAAGAGGCAGTCCGGATCGTTCACGCGATGCCACCATCCGCCACACGGAACGCAGCGAACAGGTCGTCCTCGGGAGCGTCCCCCGTTGTGAACGGAGGGAACGGACGCTGGAAGGCCTCGGCCGCTAGCAAGAGCGGAAGGAGGTCGTCCGGCATCCACGCCACCATCTCGAAGGTCTGGGTCAGGTGCGCGCGCAGGGCGGTGAGCTTGCGTGTGAACCACGCCGTCACGTCGACGACGGCTGCGATCGTGTCGTCCGGAGCCGGCCGCGGCGCGAGCGGGTCGTCGGGCTGCGTCAGCCCCGGCACTCCACGCTTCTGAAGTTCTTCGGTGAACGCGGTGAGCGCGCTGTCGGGGATCGCGGAGTAGTAGAGCCGCTGCGGGAACGTTCCGCCGTTCTCCTCGCGAACCCGATGGAACGCGTCGGAGGTCATCTGCGAGACGGCGATGTGATCCGGATGCCGGGTGACCCCTTGCGGCTCCATCGTCACGATCACGCGCGGCCGGAGCTCGCGCACGACGCCCGCGATGGTCTCGACACCCTCTTCATTCGCCACGGTCCCGCCGTCCGGCGTTCCCACGATGCGAACATCAGTAACGCCGACCGCCGCGCACGCCGCACGCAGTTCCGCTTCGCGGACCTCGCCGAGGGTCTCGGGCGTCGCTCCGCTTCCTTCGGCGATCAGCCCGACCTCGCCGCGCGTGAAACACAGGTTGGCGACGGGGATCCCTTCCTCGCTGTACCGGGCCATGAGGCCGGCCATCGAGTACGCCTCGTCGTCGGGATGGGCGAAAACGCCGAGTAAGCCGCCTGTGCCTGTCACGTGTTTTCCTTGTACCAGGTGACGACTTCGGGCATCCCTTCTTCGACCGAGCGGAACGTGTAGCCGAGCTCGCGCCGGGCCTTCTCGGATGAGAACTCGATCGAGCCGCTCAGGCTCTCCATCCCGTCGCGCATTATCCCGGGAGGTTGCTTCAGGATCTTGCCCATGATCGGAGCGAGCGGCATCGAAGCGCGCAACATCCGCTTGCCGATCGAGAACCGCGGAGCACGGATCCCCGTCAGCGGGGCGATGCGCCGCAGCAGCTCGCCGATCGTCGCGTTGTCGCCTCCGAGGATGTAGTCCTCGCCGAACCGGCCCTTGTCTTGCGCCGCGATGACTCCGTCGGCGACATCCTCGACGCGCACCCAGGAGACGCCCGCGTCCTGGAATGGGAGGGCGAGCAGCCAACCCTTGGCGTAGTAGCGAAGCAGCACGCCGAGGATGCTCGTGTCGCCCGGGCCGTACGCGGCGCAGGGCATGACGGTGACGACGGGCACCCCCTCGGAAGCGAGCTCGCGCACCTTCTCGTGCGCCATCCACTTCGTCTCCTCATACACGGAGCCGAAACGGCCGCTGTGACGCACGGTCTCATCGGGAACCTCGCCGGCGGCGTGCGACCCGAGAGCGGCCACGCTCGAGCAATAAACGATGCGCTTCACGCCGGCTTCCGACGCGGCGCGCATGACGTTCTCCGTCCCTTTGACGTTGATCTGGAACATGCGCATCCGGTCGGTGACGCCGAGCTGGTACCACGCCGCGAGGTGGAAGACGGCGTCCGCTCGACGCATCGGTCCTGCGAGGCTCGCCGGCTCGGTCACATCCCCCGGGACGATCGTCATCCCGAGCTCTCGAAGAGGCGCCGCGCGCTCCGGCGTGCGCGCGAGTGCCGTCACCTCCCAGCCGCCCTCGACGAGACGCCGGGCCACGTGACCACCGATGAATCCGGTTGCTCCAGTGACGAATGCGCGCACGAACGATAAGGCTACCCGCAGTGGGGGTTGCCGACGCTACTCGGCCTTGAGCTAGACGGTCGCGGGGATGCGGAGGCCGAGGTCGTCCAGACGAGCCGTGAGCGCTTCAGCAGTGAGGTCGAAAACCGCCGCGAGCGCACGGATGTCGATGTCACGTACCGTGAGTACCTTGCCGTTGAAGTCGCCGCGCGCCATCTGGATCATGTTGAGATAGCGCGTCAGAACCGGCGCTTCCGGTGCGGCGACATCTCTTAGTCGCAGCAGATCGATGCGCATACCCTCCGGCGAATGGTTGGACGAATCGGGAGCATCGAGCACGATCTCGGTGCCGGCCATCCGCGGAAGAAGTTGATCGACCGGTACTCCGTAGAAGATCGCGAGACGTTGCAAGCGCGGAACCGAGATGCTGCGCTCACCGCGTTCGTACGCGCCGAGGACTGACGCCTTGAACTCCTTCGAAGACGCTTGTTCGACGTCGTGAAGGGAGAGACCCTTCTGCAGGCGTATCGCTCGGAGGCGTTCCCCGACGCGCTGAGCGTAGGTCGCGGCCATCGACGCTTCCCCTTCCCGCGGCATTCCCGCACCCCCCGGCTGGAGGAGTCGCGATCCCGGCAAAAGCGAACCTTGTTCCGACTCCTCCGTAAACTAGTCAATTGAAACCCCTGGTTCAAGCATCCGTCAATCACTAGAAGCTGTGCTTTCCCCACCCTGGGTGACGTAGGTGGATCAGCCGAGCTGCCCGTAGCGCCCCAGGACGATGGCTGCGGCGGCGAGCGCGGCAGTCTCGGTGCGAAGGATCAGAGGTCCCATCGTGACGGGGATCGCGCCGAGTGCGCGGAGCGCGGTCACTTCTTCCTCGGTCAGGCCTCCCTCCGGACCCACGACGAGCCCTACAGCGCTCGGGGCCGTTTCGGGAAGGGCTTCCGACAAGCGCACGGCCGCCGATCCGTGAAGGATCACGACCGGCTCGGCCGTGTCGAGCGAAGAAAGCGGAGCCGGCGCGAGGACCTTCGGCAGCCATGCTCGCCGGGACTGCATCGCCGCTTGCCGTGCGACCTCGCCGAGGCGTGCTGCGTGGGATGCGCCTTTGGCCGTGTCCCACTTCGGGACCGAGCGGTGACTCGCGAACAGATGGATCGAAGCGACGCCGAGCTCGGTGAGCTTCTGCACGACGACGTCGAGCTTTCCCTTCTTCGGGAGAGCTTGGTAGACGTGCAGCGCGGGATGCGGCTCCGGCTCCGATCGGCGGGCTGTGACGTGGGCCACGAGCCGATCATCGTCGTCGCCGACGGTCGCCTCGACGACGGAGCCACGGCCGTCCCCGATGGTGATCTGCTCCCCGGGTCGCAGCCGGAGCACCCGCAAAGCATGACGCGAGTCCTCGCGTTCGAGAACCACGCGCTCCCCGGTGACGTCCACGGCGAAGAAGTGCGGAGCGGTCAACGCCCGGCCTTGAACGCATCCTTGAGGCGGCCGAGGATCCCTTTCACCTCGCCGGTTCGTTCCCTGCGCATCTCCGCGAGCTTCTCGACGAGGGCTCGCTCGTCTCCCCCGAGCTTGGTCGGGATGTCCACGGTCAGCTGGACGATCAGATCGCCGCGTCCGCGGCCGCCCAGGCGGGGCACGCCTTTCCCGCGAAGCCGGAGCATCGTGCCGGGCTGCGTCCCCCCGGGGATCCGGAGCGCTTCATCGCCGTCGAGCGTCGGCACCGGAACCTCCGCGCCCAGCGCCGCGACCGTGAACGGGATCGTCAGCGAGCAGACCAGATCGTCGCCGTCGCGGGCGAAGACCTCGTGCGGCCGGACGGAGACCTGAACGTACAGATCGCCGGCGGGCCCACCGCGGTGGCCGGCCTCGCCGCGTCCGTCGAGCCGCATGGCCTGCCCGTCTGCGATCCCAGCGGGGACGGACACCTCCATCTCTTCTTCGCGGTGGATCCGTCCGAGCCCGCGGCAGTCCCGGCACGGATCTGCGGGCGCGTCGCCGTCGCCCCGGCAGGCGGCGCAGGGGCGGGTCGACACGACGGTTCCGAAGATCGATCGCTGCTGTGTTCGCTGCTCGCCGGAGCCGCCGCACGTCGCGCATCGGATGCGGAAGGTTCCGGGCTCGCAGCCGCTGCCCGTGCAGCGCTCGCAGGACCGCAAGATGTTGACCTGCACGGACTCGGTGGTCCCGAAGACGGCTTCCGCGAAGTCGACCTCGATCCGGAGCGAGAGATCCGCCCCGCGCGACGGCTGGCCGGGCCGGGACCGCGTCCGGGTACGCCCGCCGAACGCCGACCCGAAGAACGACTCCATGATGTCGCCGAGGTCTCCGAACCCGCCCAGTGACGGCGCCCCTCCGTCGCCGTACAGGTCGTAGCGTTCGCGCTTCCCGGGATCGGAAAGCACCTCGTAGGCGACGTTGATCTCTTTGATCCGCTCGGCGGCTGCGGGGTCGGGGTTCGCGTCCGGGTGGTACTGGCGCGCGAGGTTGCGGTACGCGCGCTTTATCTCGTCGGCCGAAGCGCCGCGTTCGACGCCCAGAACCTGGTAGTGGTCGGTGGCCATCGTCCGGCGCTACCGGTCGAGCTCACGCAGCGACGTCTCCAGCGTCCGCGCGACCGCCGAGACGATCGCCATCGCACGAAGGTAGTCCATCCGCGTCGGGCCGATCACGCCGAGCGTGCCGCCGCCCTCGGAACCGAGCTCGTAGGGCGCGGCAACGACGCTCAGCGAATGGAGGTCTTCGACCTGAAGCTCTGCGCCGATGCGAACGCTTACCGGACGGATAGCCTCCTCGAGGAGGCGGAGGATCTCGGTGTGGCGTTCCATCGTCTCGTAGACCCGGCGCAACGTCTCGCGCTCCGAAGAGAGCGTCTCGTCCGCGGCGAAGTTCGACGTACCGCCGATGAACACGCGACGTTCGGCCTCGATCATGTGGGTGACCGCTTCCGACACGCCGGCGAGCAGCCCGCGATCCTTCGCGGACGCGCGCTTCGCCATCGCCGCGAGCCTCGGCTTGGCGTCTTCGAGCCCGACGCCCACGAGCTCTCGGTTCACCTCGTGCGCGAGATGCTCGACGTCGCGTTCGGTGACGTCGGAGTCAAGCTCGAACATGCGCTTCTCGACCCGTCCACCGTCGCCGATGAGCACCGCGACGACGAGTCGCGGCCCGAGCCACGCCAGGTCCAGGTGGCGGAGATGGCTTCCCTGCAAGCTCGGGGTGAGCACAGCGGCGGCATAGCGCGTGAAATGCGACAAGACATCGGACGCGCGGACGAGCTTGGAGTCGAGATCGGCCGGCTCGCCGAGCGCGTCGGTCAGCTCACGCTGTTGGCTCTCGGCCAGCTTCGGCGGACCGACCGTGTCGACGAACCACCGGTACCCCTGGTCCGTCGGGATCCGGCCGGCGCTCGTGTGTGGCTGAGCGAGATATCCCAGCTCCTCCAGGAGCGACATGTCGTTCCGGACCGTCGCGCTCGACACGTCGAGCCGGTAACGGCCGACGAGGTGCTTGGATCCGACGGGCTCGCCGGAGCGGATGTATTCGCGAACGATCGCCGACAGGATCGCCGCCTGCCGGGCCCCGAGCGCGCGTTTCGAGACCGGGTCGGCCATGATGAATCAGGTTAGCACTCGGGGGTTGCGAGTGCTAGACGAGCGGAACGACGCCCTCGATGTCTTCCTTGCGGGCGAGCAGCAACGGCGCGCGGCGAGGCTCCGACCCCGGGGCGGTGATCGTAACCTCGGTGACGGGGATGAACGCCCGCGTGTCGTGCATCAGCGCGTCCCACGCATCCGAGAAACGCGCGAGCTCGGACGCGATGTGCACGACCCCTTCCGCGGCCCGGCCGCCGCTCAAGAACAGAACGACGCGGGTGTGTGTCAATGCGGTGGGGTGCGCCGGCGCAACGAGCTCCTGAGCACGAGCGGCGGCGGCGTGCACCTTGTCGATGAGGGCGGTAGCCGCGAACGGTTTGCTCAAGTACTCCGCCCCGAGCGAACGGACCCTCCGGATCACGTCCTCGTCGGTGGAGCCCGTCACCACCACTACGGGAATGCGATAGAAACGCGTGTCGTCGCGTACTCGCTCCAGGAGCGACAAACCGTCCTCGCCCGGCAACGCGATGTCGAGCACGATCATCCCCGGAAGCTCGGAAGCCAGTGTCTTCCACGCCAGTTCGGCGTCGGTGGCGGTGTGGCAGACGTAGCCCTCGCGCTCGAGGATGTGTCGAGTGAGCCCCGCGAGATCGGGGTTGTCGTCGACGATCAGGACCCCGGCCATTCCCATTTGTTACATCGGCCCGGGAGGTCCGAGTCTTGAGCCGTGCGGCGACTAAGCGAGCCGGAGTGCAACCTCCGACTGGAGGAGCAATCCACGCCGTGTGAGCCTCATCCATCCGGCAGAGCAAGTCACGAGCCCGGCGCGTTCCAGGTCTTCGAGGGCGTGGGAGAGATCGCGTCCGATCCGACGGGCCGCTTCGTCGAGGTCGAGGCCGGCCACCAGACGCAGCCGAAGCTGCAGCCACTCGTCGTGCCGGGCTGCCTCGGAGAGGCGCTCCTCCCCCGCCTGCGCGTCCGGAGC
>JBKKCR010000207.1:0-7268 GCA_046712825.1 Actinomycetota bacterium
GCGCAGTACGTCCTGAAGGCACGGGGAGAGGTGATTGCGTGAAAGCCGTCGTGATGGCGGGTGGGGAGGGGACTCGGCTGCGGCCGCTGACCTCGAACCAGCCGAAACCGATGGTTCCAATGGTCAATCGTCCGCTCATGGAGCACATCGTCCTCCTGCTGAAGAAGCACGGATTGACCGACGTGATCGTCACGGTCCAGTTCCTCGCGAGTCTCGTGCGCACGTACTTCGGCGACGGCGAGGATCTCGGCGTGTCGCTCGCTTATGCGACCGAGGAGACACCGCTCGGGACGGCCGGCAGCGTGAAGAACGCGGAAGGCGCGCTCGACGACACGTTCCTCGTGATCTCCGGCGACGCGCTCACCGACATCGACCTCGAGAAGGTCGCCGCATTCCATCGTGAGAAAGGCGCGATGGCCACCGTCGTGCTCTCGCGCCAGCCCAACCCGCTCGACTACGGCATCGTCATCGCCGACGAGGAAGGCCGCATCGAACGGTTCCTCGAGAAGCCGGGCTGGGGGCAGGTGTTCAGCGACACGGTGAACACCGGCATCTACGTGCTGGAGCCGGAGATCTTCAAGCACATCCCGGCCGACACGCCGTTCGACTTCTCCAAGGACCTCTTCCCGATACTGCTCGAGCAGGGTGCGCCGGTCTACGGCTACGTCGCCGAGGGGTACTGGTGCGACGTGGGAACCATCGAGACGTACATGCGCGCGCACAAGGACATACTCGAGCGCCGAGTCGACACCGAGATCGCCGGGTTCGAGATCGCCGACGGCGTCTGGATCGACGACGGCGCGATCGTGGACCCCGACGCGAAGATCGACGGGCCGGTCGTGCTGGGACAGCACGCCAAGGTCGAGGCCGGCGCACACATCCGTGAGTTCACGGTCATCGGTAACAACAGCGTCGTGAAGTCCGGTGCATTCCTGCACCGCGCGATCGTCCACGACAACGCCTACGTCGGCGAAGGAGTAAACCTCCGCGGCTGCATCCTCGGGCGAAACGCGGACGTGCGGCGCGGTGCGCGGCTAGAGGAAGGCGTCGTGCTCGGCGACGAGGGGTTCGTCGGCGAGAACGCCGTGCTGCAGCCCAACGTCAAGGTGTATCCGTTCAAGTCGGTCGAGGCCGGCGCGGTCATCGGACGGAGCATCATCTGGGAGGCCCGCGGAACGCGGACGCTGTTCGGTCACCGTGGGGTCTCGGGTCTTATCAACATCGACATCACGCCCGAGCTCGCCGTTCGCCTCGGCGGTGCGTACGCCGCGACCCTGAAACGAGGCTCGACGGTGGTCACCTGCCGGGACCAATCCCGCGCCGCGAGGACGATCAAGCGCGCCTTCATCGCCGGCTTGAATGGATCCGGGATCCATGTGCACGACCTCGAGGTCGCGCCCGTTCCCGTCGCGAGGTTCAACCTCCGCACCGCGCGCGCGACCGGCGGCGTGTCCGTCGAGACGGTTCCCGGCGACGCCCAGTCCATCGAGATCCGGTTCTTCGACTCCTCGGGCGCCGACATCGACGAGGGGGCCGAGCGAGCCATCGAGCGCGTCTATTTCCGCGAGGACGCGCGCCGCGCCTTCCCCGATGAGATCGGCGAGCTGCGATTCCCGCCGCGAGCGCTGGAGTTCTATCAGGCGGGCCTGCTCTCCACGCTCGACGTGGAAGCGATCCGGCGCGCGAACGTCAAGGCCGTCGTCGATTGCGCGTTCGGGCCGACGGCGCTCGTTCTTCCCGGCATCCTCGGCAGGCTGGGAACCGACATCCTCACCGTGAACTCCTACGTCGACGAGAACCGCACGACGATGTCCGACGAAGAGCGTCGCTACCGGCTCGACGACCTTGCGTCTCTGGTGCGGGCGTCGCGCGCGCGCTTCGGGGCGCTGTTCGACACGCTCGGGGAGCGGATCCAGCTCGTGCTGGAAGGCGGCATCGAGGTTCCGACCGAACGCGCTCTTCTCTTCCTGCTGGATCTGGTTTGCGAGCGGCGCGGCCCCGGCGTCGTCGTGCTCCCGGTATCTGCGCCGGCCGTCGCGGAGACGATCGCGGCCAAGCACGGCTGCACGGTTCGCCGGACTCCGCACGCGGCAAGCGCTCTGATGGCGGCCGCGGTCGAGGAGCGGGCCATCTTCGCCGGAGGCCTCGACGGCGCTTACGTCTTCCCGGACTTCACACCGGCATTCGACGCCCTGGCATCCTTCTGCCGGTTCCTGGAGATCCTGGCTACATCGGAGGGCTCGCTCATCGATCGGCTCGAAAGGATCCCCAACACCCACATCCGTCACGCCACCGTCGTTACCCCTTGGGAGAAGAAAGGGGCGGTCATGCGGTACGTGGCCACGGCGGCCCGCGGCGACCGCACGGAGGACATCGAAGGTCTGAAGGTCTTCCACGGCCAGGATTGGGCGCTCGTCCTTCCCGACCCGGAGGACCCGATCACCCACGTATGGGCCGAGGGCGGCACATCCGACGCGGCGGAGGGCTGGCTCGAACGGTACGTGGCGATGGTCCGCGCCGGGCTCGCCTGAAGCGGCGCGTGCAGACAAGGCAGTCCTCTTGCGTCCCGAACCTTCTTTTCCCTACGCTACGCGCTCCACGGAGGTGAGAATGTATCCCGAGGGTCTGAGCTACACGAAAGAACACGAGTGGGCGAAGAAAGAGAACGGCGTAGTCCGGGTCGGGATCACCCATTACGCGCAGGATGCGCTCGGCGATATCGTCTATGTCGACCTGCCGGGTCCCGGCACCGAAGTCGCCGCCGGGCAACCGTTCGGTGAGGTCGAGTCCACGAAATCCGTCTCGGACATCTACGCTCCCGTCACCGGCACGATCACCGAGCGCAACGCGCGCCTCGAGGAGTCGCCCGACCTCGTCAATCAGGATCCATACGGCGAAGGCTGGATGGTCTTGATCGAGTCGAAGACCCCTGCAGAGCTCGACGGGCTCCTTTCTCCAGCCCAGTATCAGGAGTTCATCGCCTCCGAACAGGCATCTTCTTAGACCCAGTCGCGTTTCGACGCCGCGAGTCTCCACCTCGGCTTCACGCTTCCCGCCTCCAACTTTTTGGGTGTCCTCACCCTGTGCTATAAGGTCAGGGCTCTCAGGGGGGACGCGCGATGTATTGCACGAGATGTGGACACGGCAACCCGGACGGCGCGAATTTCTGCGGCCGTTGCGGTGCGCCGCTCGCCGCAGCCACGGACGACTCAACCCTCACGCTGCACGTCGGCTCCGCCGAGGAGCCCGACGCCGAATCGGAGGAGCTTGCCGTCTCACTGGACGAGCTGAAGGCCGATGAGGGCGTGTTGGTCGTGAAGCGCGGCCCGAACGCAGGAAGCACTTTCCTGCTCGACAAGGATCTGACGGGCGCCGGGCGGCACCCGTCTAGCGACATCTTCCTGGACGACATCACCGTGTCGCGGCGTCACGCCGAGGTCCTGCGCGAAGGGGCGAGGTTCCTCGTCAAGGACGTGGGCAGCCTCAACGGCACCTACGTCAACCGCGAACGGGTCGACGTCGCCGAACTCTCCACGGGCGACGAGCTTCAGATCGGCAAATTCAAGCTCATGTTCTACACGGCGACGAAGGCGGGCTCGTGAAGACCGGCCGGCCCTACATGAGCATCGGGGAGGTCCTCGGAGGCCTCAAGCCGGATTTCCCCGAGATCACGATCTCGAAGATCCGGTTCCTGGAAACGGAAGGGCTGATCGACCCCGAACGGACGCCCTCCGGATATCGCAAGTTCTACCAGAAGGACATGGACCGGCTGCGCTTCATCCTGTCCCTCCAGCGCGACTCCTACCTGCCGCTCAAGGTCATCCGCGAGCGCCTGGCCGCCTACGACGCCGGCCTCGTGACCGGCGGGAACGGTGGGGTGCCGGATCCCTCGGCCGCGATGGCCGCCGAAGTCCAGCCCGTTGCCAAGGCCACCCGTCCGGAGGTCGAGCCCGACGAGGACATCGCCGAGCCGGCCACCGCTCTCCACCTATCCGAAAGCGACCTCGCAGCGGCCACAGGCCTTGAGCTCAACGAGGTGCAGTCGCTCCAATCGTTCGGCGTGATCTGCAGGCACACGATGAACGGCGGCACCTACTACGACCAGGACGACCTGCTCGTCGGCCGGATCGCTCGCGACTTCCTGCAGTTCGGGGTCGAGGCGCGGCATCTTAAGATGTTTCGCCAGTTCGCCGAGCGCGAAGCCGCCTTGTTCGAGCAGGTCGTGCTTCCGGCGTTCCGCAACCGCAGCCCCGAGACCCGCAAGCAGGCGACGCAATCGCTGTCGGAGCTGACGCGTCTCTCAAGGAAACTTCGCCACGCCTTCCTGCGACAGAACCTGCGCGCGTACCTGTCGGGGGATCGCTAGTTGGCAGAAGGTGCAACGAGCCCAGTCGGGCTCGTACTGGAACCGGACCAGATCCAGCAGCGCGTCGCCGAGATGGGCGCCGAGATCACGCGTGATCACGCCGGCCGCTCGCCGATCCTGATAGCGGTTCTCAAGGGATCGGTTCTCTTCCTCGCAGACCTCGTCCGGAGCATCGACCTGCCGGTGCGCGTGGACTTCATGGCGATCTCTTCCTACGGGGACGGCGGCCGCTCCGGCGTGGTGCGGATCCTGAAGGACCTCTCCGAAGCGATCGAGGGGGAGGACGTCATCCTGGTGGAAGACATCATCGACACCGGCCTCACCGTCACCTATCTGCTCACCAATCTGCGCGCACGCAAACCGCGCTCGCTCGAGGTCTGCGCCCTCCTCGACAAGAGCGTGCGCCGCATCATCGAGGTGCCGATCCGCTACAAAGGCTTCGATATCCCCGACGAGTTCGTGATCGGTTACGGCCTCGACCACAACGGCCGGTATCGCAACCTTCGCTCGATCGTCGGCGTCCGCGACCTCGACGCCCTCGATACCGATCCGGACCGCGTCGTTTCGCCGTACGTCTAAGCGCGGCGCGACTCGGGCCCGGACGCGCTTTCACCGATAGGGTGGCTGTCGTAGTCTGTACGGCCAGGACGCCGCCCAGGAGGCTTGACGACGTGATCGAACTTCAGCTGGTCGGCGTCCGGGTCGAGCTGCCGACCAACCAGCCGATCGTCCTCCTCCGGGAGCGCGAGGGGGAGCGCTTCCTCCCGATCTGGATCGGCGCCGTCGAGGCCACCGCCATCGCATTCGCCCTGCAAGGGATAGTGACCCCGCGGCCGATGACGCACGATCTGCTCAAGAACGTCATCGAGCAACTCAACGTCCGGGTCGACAAGATCGTCATCACCGAGCTCAAGGACTCGACCTTCTACGCGACCATCGAGCTGGAGCACAACGGGTCACGTATCGAGGTGTCGAGCAGGCCGAGCGATGCCATCGCGCTCGCCGTCCGGACAAATGTGCCGATCTTCGGCAGCGAGGAGGTCCTCAACGAGGCCTCGATATTGATCCGTGACGACGAGGAGCAAGAGGTCGAAAAGTTCCGCGAGTTCCTCGAACAGGTGAACCCGGACGACTTCGCAGGGGCCTGACCAGCGGGAACACGAACCGAGAACCCTCAACTCCCCATCGAAGGTTCGGCCACCCTCAAGAAATCATTGACAGGCGAATCGACGCCGCCATAGTCTTGCATCCGCGTAATTACCCCCTTGTCAGGGAGCCGGGTGCCATGGCTGCAGCGGTTGCGGAAGACGGGTTCCGCGGACCTCAGGTCTGCAAGATCGTCGGGATCACGTACCGGCAGCTCGACTACTGGGCGAGAACCAAGCTCGTCGAGCCGAGCATCAAGCCGGCCGTCGGATCCGGAAGCCAGCGCATGTACGGCTTCACGGACATCGTCCATCTCAAGATAATCAAGAATCTGCTCAACGCCGGCGTCAGCCTCCAGCAGACCCGCCGCGCCGTCGACTACCTCCGGACCGAGCTGAAGCAGCCGCTCGAGGAGGTCACGATCATCTCGGATGGGAGTTCCATCTACGCTTGTAAGTCCAAAGACGAGGTGATCGATCTGCTGGGGCGCGGCCAGGGCGTTTTCGGCATCGCCGTCGGTAAGGTCTACGAGGAGCTGCAGGGGAGCGTTGCCGACCTCAACGTCCGACGGGAAACGGCGGAAGAGACGGGCGTCCGCAAAGCTCGCGGCGTCTAGTCCGCGGCCGCCATCGCCCGACGATCTTCCGAGCGACCGCACCGACTTCGCGCACATCAGCGAGCGTCAATACGCTCGCCTGCTCGACTTCTATGAGATCGTCTGGGAGTACGAGCCGCGCTCGTTCGACGTCGAATGGGATGAGGAAAGCAACGTCACCAAGCGATTCACCCCCGATTTCTATCTTCCGGACTTCGACATGTACATCGAGGTCACGACCATGAGCCAGAAGCTCGTGACACGGAAGAACCGCAAGGTGCGGCGGCTGCGTGAGCTCTATCCGGACGTCAACGTAAAGATCTTCTACCAGCGCGACTACGTGCAGCTCCTGGCGAAGTACGGCCTCGAGGGCCGGGGGTCGCTGAGCAAGTAGCCGAAACGCAGCCCTTGCGCTCTCGGTCGGTAGAATGCGCCGAAGCCAAGGGGGGTCTTCCTGGAATTCGCGCCGCATACCGACGCCGACGTCCGCGCCATGCTCGACGTGCTGGGGCTGACGTCGGTCGACGACCTCTTCACGATGATCCCGCCATCGCTTCGCTACGAGCGCGCGCTCGACATGCCCGAGGGCCAAACCGAGATCGAGGTTCTGCGGGAGCTCGGCGTGCTGGCGGCGCGGAACCGGTCGGCCGACGAGCTGATCTGCTTCCTCGGTGGGGGAGCGTACGACCACCATGTTCCCTCGATGGTCTGGCCGCTGCTCGGTCGCGGCGAGTTCGCGACCTCGTACACGCCCTACCAGCCCGAGGTCTCGCAAGGCGTCCTACAGGCGCTCTTCGAATACCAGACGATGATCTCCGAGCTGACCGGACTCGAGATCTCCAACGCCTCTCTGTACGACGGGGGGAGCGCGCTCGGGGAAGCGGTCCACATGGCCTCGAGCGCCACCGGACGTAAAGCCGTGGTGCTCGCCGGGTGCGTCAACCCGCTGTACGTCGACGTGCTTCGCACGGCTGCTCGCGGACCCGGCTTGGAGATCCGTGAGGCGGGGTGGGGGAGTGCAGGAAGCGCAGACCTCGACGCGACCCGGCGGCTCGCGCAGGGCGCGGCGGCGATCGCGGTTCAGCACCCGAGTTTCCTCGGATGCCTCGAGGACGTCTCGATGCTCGCCGAGATCGCGCACGAGCAGGGCGCCAAGCTGAT
>JBKKCR010000208.1:0-23247 GCA_046712825.1 Actinomycetota bacterium
ACTCGGCATCGCCTTGGCGCGTCTACGCATCGGTGTTCGACCCCGGCTCGATGCCGGAGCTGGTCCCCCTCGATGTGGTCGACGAAGCCGCGAGCCCCGAACCCCCGTCGGAGATCGTCGGGATCGATTTCGCGCCCGACGGTACCCTGGGCGTCGCCTGGACGCGCGTCGAGCCGGTCGGGCCATTGGGATCGTTCCGCGTGTACTTCGCCCGCTCGATCGCAGCCGGATGAAGCCTCGACTCGCCGCGCTCCTTCTCGTTATCGCAGCCGTCGCGCCGATCCACGCCTCGAGCTCCCCGTGCGCGGAAACCCCGCGGCCCGACCCCACGAATCCGATCCTCGAGCTCCAAGAACAACGTTTCGGGTTCCACGACGAAGAGCTCGTCCTCTGTTCGGATGGCTCATCGAGCCCGGTGCACATCGCGGCCCGTCTTTGGGTCCCGCAGAGCTGCCCCGGCGTCGGCGGTTGCGCAGGCGTGGTGATCGCGCACGGATTCGGATTCAACAAAGAGGTCACCTTTGCGGACATGCTCCAAGCCGTGCAGCGTGGCATGTACGTGCTGAGCTACGACGTGCGAGGGCAAGGCGCTTCCGGCGGCCAGGCCGCGTTCCTCGGGCGGGACGACATCGCCGACCAGGCCGCCGTCCTGGCGTGGTGGCACGAGAACGTCCGGCCGACCAAGACGGCCTTCTACGGGCTCTCGCAGGGCGGCTGGCTCTCGTGGGCGGCGGCGGTCTACAACTGTGGTGGGGCGCGCGCTGCGACATTCGACTCCACGATCCCGTGCGACGAAGGCGGCCGTTGGGTGGACGCGATCGCGCCCGTCCAAGGGCCGACGGAATACCTGGACGACGGCATCTGCTCGCTGTTCGCTGTGGAGGGCCTCGTGTACTCTCGCTTCAACCCGGTCCTCGCCGGATCCCTCGTTGCGTGCGCGGCCACCGGGCGCCCGGGACCGGTACCCGACATCTTCGTCGACATCGCACATCGGCTCGATCGCATCGACGTCCCCGTCTACGCAGTTACGAGCTTCTACGACCGATTGATCCTGCCGCAGCTCGTCACCTCCGCATACGAGGTTCTGCACGCGCGCACCCTCGACACGGACGACGACCTGTTCGGCAAGGACGTGCGCCTGACCATCTCGAATGACGGTCACGGAGCCGTCGGCGGGAATTTCGCCGTGATCGGCGACGTGTTCACGTGGATCCAGAGTCAGATAGCCGGCGGCCCGCCGCTCCGCGACGCGACCGTCGCGATCGCGCAGGAGTGGGAGGGAAATGCGTTCCGGCTCGAGCATGGCTGGCCTATCCCCGGAACGGCGACCCAGACGCTCTATCTCACCAAGGGCGCGCTCGCCGCATCGCCGGCCCCGGCCCCACCCGAGGAGCTCCGCAACGTCCCGGTCCTCGCGAGCCCACCCGAAGCGCCGTTCGTCGGCACGATCGTGAACACCAACAATGATGTCGCGATCCCGCGGATGCGACTCGTCTACGCGACGGAGCCCGTGGCGCAGTCGACCGAGTTCACCGGACAACCCTTCGCGACGATCTACGTATCGTCGGCGAACGCCGCCTCGAACGGCCAAGGCCAGCTGCACATCGGATTGTCGGAGCTCGCGCCCGACGGCTCAGCCCACGAGTTCTCCCATGCGCGCATCGGCTTGACCGGCCTGGGCCCAACCCCCGTCGCGGTGCCGATCGCGCTCACCATCGCGAGCCATCGCGTGGACGCGGGCAGCCGGTTGATGCTCACGATCACGCCGTCGGATGTCGCGGTTGCGTTCCCGGCCCGCGGGCTGGACGCTTTCTACGTCCACCAAGACGCAGACGCCCCGTCGTCGATCTCCCTGCCCATCGTTCCGATCGATCGCGTCCCGCCGGATGGCGATCCTCCGAGCGGGGCTGGGTTCACGGAGGACCCGCTCGGGGCGATCTGCCTCGCCCTGAGCCTCCCCTGCTGAACTTCCACCAGCTAGATCGGTTCGATGATGACGAGCGGGATTTCGCGGTCGGTACGGCGCTGATACGCGGCGTAACCCTTGTACTTCGCGATCACGTGCGGCCAGAGCCGATCCTTCTCGTCGATCGATGCGACCCGCGCTCTCATCTTGCTGGTGGAGCCGCGCATGGTGACTTCGACATCGGGATTCTCCCTCAGGTTCAGGAACCAAGCCGGGTGGCGGTTGTCGCCGCCGAACGACGCGACGAGGACGAGCGAGTCTCCTTCCTGGACCGGCGACGTGAGCATCGTCGTCCGCACCTTCCCGCTCTTACGCCCGGTCGTCGCGAGCATCAAGACCGGCATGCCGAAGCCTGAGTTCCCGATCCGGCCGTTGGTCACGCGGAAGATCTGCTCGTGCGACCTCGACAACACCCGAGCAGCGAGATCCTTGACGTCGGAGAACGAGGGGATCATGAGCCGATGCTAGTCCATGCTCACGGCGACGCGCCCGCCCGCCGATAAGGTTCCCAGACATGACGGAGAAGCCTCCAGCAGGCAGGCTCGACGCCCTCGTCGCGCTCACGCCCGACACCCGTGATCGCTTCATGGACTTCCTTCGGGCGGCGAGCATCGTGAGCGTCGTGCTCGGCCACTGGCTGATCAGCGTCATCTTCTGGCGCGACAGCGTCATCTACACCACGAGCGCGATCGGGCTCACGCGCGGCCTTTGGCTCGCGACCTGGGTCTTCCAGGTGATGCCGATCTTCTTCTTCGTCGGCGGGTTCTCCAACCTCGTGACCTACGAGTCGTACCGCCGGCGCGGGCTGAGCACATGGATGTTCATCCGCGGCCGGCTCGAGCGCCTCCTGCGACCCTCGATCATCTTCCTCGGGCTGTGGGTGCTGATCCAGATCGTTCTGCACCTCGCCGACGTGGGACGCCCCACCGGACCGAAGCTCTGGGGAGACACCCACCTGCTACGCGGCATGTTCCCTCCCGGCTCCACGCTGCCGTTCGGACCGCTGTGGTTCCTCGGCATGTACATGGTCGTAGTGTCGATCAGCCCGCTGACGATCCGCTTGCATCAACGCTATCGATGGCACGTCCCCGCCGTACTCGTGGTGGGTGCGATCGCCGCCGACGTCATCGGTTTCGGATTCGGCATCTCGGGCGTCCGCTACGCGAACGTCGCCTTCGTGCTCCTCCTCCCCCATCAGCTCGGCCACTTCTACGCCGACGGCAGCTTGGCGAAGCTGCCGCGGAAGGTCTATTGGGGGATGGTGGCGATCGGGCTCGGGATGCTGATCCTGCTTACGAACCCGTATCTGTTCAGCGTCCTCGGCGGAGCCGATCGCTTCGATTGGTTCCCGGGCATCGGCTACTACCCGCGCAGCCTTCTCGGGACCGACGTGGAGTCGATCTCGAACGCCTATCCGCCGACGCTGTGCTACCTGGCCGTCGGGATCTGGACGATCGGCGCCATCATGTTGCTCCGCGACAGGCTCAGCCGCTGGCTCCAGGAACCGAGGCCCTGGAAGGCGACGATCCTCGCAAACAGCATCATCATGACCCTGTTCCTCTGGCACATGACCGCGTTCCTGCTGGCGGTGCTCGCTCTGTGGCCGCTCGGCCTCGGCCGCGAGACGAGCGGCACGACCGCGTGGTGGATCGAGCGCATCGCTTGGATCGGAATCCCCGCGCTCATCCTCGGCGCCCTTGTCGCGATCTTCGGGCGGTTCGAGCGCCCGCGCGCTGCCCGAAAGTCCATGGCCGCACCGCCGAGCCCCCCGTAGCGTTGGGGGGATGCCCTCCACCGACGCTTTCGAGCCCAACGCCGTACTCGGGCTCGACGAGCCGGAGGCCTCCCGCCGGACCATCCTCACGATCCTGTTCCTGGGCGTTGCGTTCGATCTCGCGTTCAACGGCCAGCAGCCGGGGATCTCGATCCCACTGTTCACCATCCTCCTCGTCGGCTCGATACGGAGCGCCACACGGCGAGCCCTCGATACCGACATCCTCCTCGCCGCCGCCGTGCTGCTGTCGATCTTCCCCGCTCTTCGCGCGAGCGAGCCGCTCATCGCGCTCGACGTTCTCGCGATCTCTTCCTTGCTCGCGCTGGCGGTGACACAGGATCTCGGATCGATCGCATCGGTCTCGATAACGGGGATCGTTCGCCGTGGGATGGCACTCCTAACAAGATCGCTCCATGTTCCCCGCTTCCTGGCAGGGCGCTTCGGAGAGCCGGTCGAGCGACGACGGGCAAAGGTAGCCCTGCGGGCCGCGCTAGTGGCCCTGCCGATCGTGGCGCTGTTCGCCACCATCCTCGCGTCCGGCGACCGCGTCTTCGCTCGATTGCTCTCGTCGGTCCTGCCCGAGTGGGACCTCGGCAGCATCGTGTCGCATGTCGTGCTCGCGATAGTCGGCGCGATACTTGTGGCGATCCTGTGGCGGAGCGCGCTGGGGGACGTGACGGGCGAGGAGCCCCAACACGAAGCGGCGCATCGTCCGATCCTCGGGTTCGCAGAGTGGGCGACGGTGCTCGCCGGGATCGACCTTCTGTTCGCCACGTTCGTGGTCGTGCAACTCGCTTACCTCTTCGGAGGCAACCAGCGCGTCGTCGTAACCCCCGGCCTTACCTATGCCGAGTACGCGCGCACGGGCTTCATGCAGCTCGCGGTCGCGGCGGCGCTGACCGTCGTCCTCATCCTCGCGCTCTGGGACGCCGGCCGTCGGGACGACCCTCGGCAGGAACGCTGGTTCCGTGCTCTCGTGACGGCGATGGTCGGCCTCACCGGGGTCGTACTCATCTCGGCGGTGAAGCGTCTGGCGCTGTACGAGGGCGCGTTCGGATTCACGATGGCCCGCTTCTTCGGCTACGTGGCGATCATCTCGATCGGCGCGGTGTTGCTCGTCCTGGCGTCGGCGATCTGGGCGGGACGACGCGAGCGCGTGGTCGCCGGGTTCCTCCTCGTCGGGTTCGCGGCCCTGCTCGTCATCAACGTCGTCAACCCCGAACGATTCGTCGCCGAGCGGAACGTCGCGCGCTTCGAAGCCGTCGGAAAGATCGATATCGACTATCTCGGCGTGAGCCTCGGGAGCGATGCCGTGCCGCTTCTCGTTGCCCTGCTCGACCGGCTCCCCTCCGCCGACGCCGCCGCGCTTCGCGAAGCGCTGTGCGGGCAGAGCCACTCCTTGGGGCCCGAACCGTCCTGGCGTTCCGTGAATCTCGGGCGTAGCTCGGCCCGCACTGCGCTCGGCTCGGTCGGCATCACGTCGGCCGCCTGCAGCTGACCTTTCTTCCCCTCTTTCTCTTTTGCGGAGTCCCGAACGGGAACCGGCCTGGCGCGCCGTCCGTCGAACTGCCACGCTAGGGCGAGGAGGGGGACGATGAGACGCGCCGCGCTGTTGCTGTTGGTCGTGATGCTGCTGCCGGGTGCCTCAGCCCAGGCGCGTGAGAAGAACGCCCCGCCTCGCACCAAGGTCACCGCGACACTCACCTCGGAATCGACCCCGCGGCGCAACGCCGAGTATCTGATCCGAGTCGATGCTATGGATCCCGACGGCCACATCACCGAGATCGCCATCGACTTCGGTGACGGCGCGATGGTCTGGCTCCTCCTCGCCTGTGATCCAGAGGATCGGCCGGGGACGCCCGCTATTCAGG
Organism: Actinomycetota bacterium; assembly: GCA_046712825.1. Lineage (GTDB taxonomy): Bacteria > Actinomycetota > AC-67 > AC-67 > AC-67 > DATFGK01. The sequence goes on from JBKKCR010000208.1 coordinate 5,612, forward strand.
AGCTGACGTGGTCCTACGCTCCGGGCCAATACACCGTGAAAGCGTGGGCGTACTCGAGTCCGGATTGCTTCTCGGGGCCTTTCCAACAGAGCCGCCCGGGTGTGGCTCATTTGAGCGTTCTCTGATCGACGCCATACCTAACGCGCACGCGGTACGTCAAGGCCGGGCAATGCGGAAATAGCACGCGGCGAGTTGCTGAACGTTTGACGAACTCCTAGCCTGTCGAACATGGCGACCAAACAGAGAGTCTCCCGTCGCACCACCGGTCGGTCCAGCTCGAAGGGCCTGATCTGTCCCGAGTGCGGTTTCAAGGCTGCGCATCCCATGGGCCTCGGCCGGCACCGAAGCTCCCGGCACAACGTCGCGTCGAAGCGTGAGCTTCAGCGACGCTCGCTCGTTCGCCCCTCGCGTGGGCGGAGCAAAGAGGTGACGGCGTTGATCAAACGCGTCGAGGATCTCGAGCAGCGATACGACAGACTGATGAGCGCCCTGTCGAAAGCATCCCGCGGTCGCGGACGACGATAGGGGTCTCTCGCAACCGGACTGCGCTGCAGATGCGCACGACCGCGAGCGGCTAGGGGCGTAGTGGTTCGGGGAGCTGCGTTTGGCCCATCAGGTAGCGGTCGGCGGCGGAAGCAGCGGAACGGCCTTCGGCGATCGCCCACACGATGAGGCTCTGGCCGCGACCCATGTCCCCGGCGACGAACACGCCGGGGACGGTCGTCATCCAGTTCTCGTCGCGCTTGACGTTGCCTCGTTGATCGATCTCCACACCGAGCAACTCCAGCAGGCCGTTGCGTTGGGGCCCGGCGAAGCCCATCGCGAGCAGCGCTAGGTCGCATTGCAGCTCGAACTCGGTTCCCTCGACCGGCTCGAACATCGGGCGTCCGTCGCGGATAACCATCTCGACCTCACGGCCGTGCAAGGTTCGGACGTTGTCGTCCTCGTCCCCGGTGAACTTGTCGGTGCCGACCGAGAACACTCGCTCGCCGCCCTCCTCGTGCGCCGAAGAGGTGCGGAAGATCAGCGGCCACTGCGGCCACGGGTTGGACTCGGCGCGCTCCTCGGGAGGCCGGGGCATGATCTCCAGCTGGTGCACCGACGCGGCGCCCTGCCGGTGCACGGTGCCGAGGCAGTCGGCGCCGGTGTCTCCACCGCCGATGATGATGACGTGCTTGCCCTCGGCCGTGATCGCCGGCTCCGAGACCGTCCCTTCCTGCACCTCGTTGGATGTCGTCAGGTACTCCATCGCGAAGTGGATCCCCTGGAGCTCACGGCCGGGAACGGGTAGGTCGCGCGGGATCGTCGAGCCGCCGGACAAGATGATCGCGTCGAAATCGTCCCGCAGCTCCTCGACGGAGACGTTCTCACCGACGTTCGCGTTGCACCGGAACTCGGTCCCCTCGGCGCGCATCTGATCGATGCGCCGGTCGAGGACTCGCTTCTCCATCTTGAACTCCGGGATGCCGTAGCGGAGCAGCCCCCCCGGTCGGCCGGCGCGCTCGAACACGATCACGGAGTGGCCGGCGCGCGTGAGCTGCTGCGCGGCCGCCAGGCCGGCGGGGCCCGATCCGACCACCGCGACCTTCTTGCCCGTGAGGATCTCCGGCGCTTCCGGGGTGACCCATCCCTCGGCGAAGGCGCGATCGATGATCGTCACCTCGATCGCCTTGATCGAAACGGCCGGAGCGTTGATCCCGAGAACGCATGCGCCCTCGCACGGTGCCGGGCACAACCGCCCGGTGAACTCGGGGAAGTTGTTCGTCGCGTGCAGCCGGTCGATCGCGTCGCGCCAATCGTCTCGGTAGACGAGGTCATTCCATTCCGGGATGAGGTTCCCCAGCGGACATCCGCTGTGGCAGAACGGCACCCCGCAATCCATGCACCGCGCCGCCTGCGTCTTGACCGAAACGATCGGGAGGGGCTGATAGACCTCTTTCCAGTCCTCGAGCCGGCGCTCGAGCGGCCGGTAGTGGATCGACTCGCGCTCGTAGCGGATGAAGCCGCCCTTCTCACCCATGGGCCGCCGCCATGACCGCCTCTTCCACGGACTCGCCACGCTCCTGCGCAGCGCGCGTCGCCGCGAGCACTCGCTTGTAGTCCTTCGGCATCACCTTCACGAAGGTCTCGGCCGCCTTGTACCAGTCGGCGAGGATCAGGTAGGCGACGCCCGAGCGCGTGAGGAGATAGTGCTGTTCGACGACGCCGCGCAGCCAGCGCTCCTCTTCGTCGTCGATCTGCTCGAGGTCGACCATCTCCGGGTTGACGTTCGCCGGGAACGTTCCATCGGGGTCGTGGACGTACGCGATCCCGCCCGACATCCCGGCGCCGAAGTTCCGGCCGGTCCTTCCGAGCACGACCGCACGGCCGCCGGTCATGTACTCGCACGCGTGATCGCCGACCCCCTCGACGACGGCCACCGCGCCGGAGTTGCGGACGCAGAAGCGCTCACCGACGACGCCGCGGATGTAGACCTTCCCGCCGGTCGCGCCGTAGAGGATCACGTTGCCCGCGATGATGTTCTCCGACGCGCGGAACCGGGCCGATCGGTCCGGGTACACGATGAGCTTCCCGCCGGATAGTCCCTTCCCCAGGTAGTCGTTCGCGTCGCCTTCGAGCTCCAGCGTGATGCCCTTGGGAACGAACGCACCGAAGGACTGACCCGCCGAGCCGCGGAAGTGGAGCTTGATCGTGTCGGGCGGCAGACCATCTTCTCCCCATCGCTTCGAAACCTGATATCCGAGCATCGTTCCGACCGTTCGATTCACGTTGCGGATCGGCAGTTCGAACGCGACCGGGCGGCCGAGCTGGATCGCCGGCTTGCACATCTCGATCAGCTTGTTGTCCAGCGCCTTGGCGAGGCCGTGGTCCTGGGTGCCGGCGTTGTGCCGGATGACATCGTCGCCGACATCGGGGATGTACAGGATCGGCGTGAGGTCGATCCCGTCGGTCTTCCAGTGCTTGATCGCGGGCTCCGGGTCGATCAGCTCCGCGTGGCCGATCGCTTCCTCGAGCGAGCGGAACCCGAGTGCCGCGAGGTACTCGCGAACCTCCTGTGCCACGAAGCGCATGAACGCCACCGCATGCTCGGGCTCGCCGTCGAACCGCTTCCGCAGCTCGGGGTTCTGCGTCGCGATACCGACGGGACAAAGGTCGAGATGACAGACGCGCATCATGATGCAGCCGATGGCGACGAGCGGCGCGGTCGCGAAGCCGAACTCGTCGGCGCCGAGCAGCGCCCCGATGACGACGTCGCGCCCGGTCTTCAGCTGACCGTCGACCTGCACGACGATGCGGTCGCGCAACCCGTTGAGCAGCAAAGTCTGCTGGGTCTCGGCGAGCCCAAGTTCCCATGGGCCGCCGGCGTGCTTGATCGACGAGAGCGGCGACGCGCCCGTGCCCCCGTCGTGCCCGCTGATGAGCACCACATCGGACTTCGCCTTGCAGACGCCGGCCGCGACCGTGCCGACGCCGACCTCGGCGACGAGCTTCACGTGGACCCGCGCTTGCGGGTTCGAGTTCTTGAGATCATGGATCAGCTGCGCGATGTCCTCGATCGAGTAGATGTCGTGGTGCGGCGGCGGCGAGATCAGGCCCACGCCCGGAGTGGCGAACCGCGTCTTCGCGATCCACGGATACACCTTCGGGCCTGGTAGCTGGCCGCCCTCCCCCGGCTTGGCGCCCTGCGCGATCTTGATCTGCAGGTCGTCGGCATTCGCGAGATACAGCGAGGTCACGCCGAAACGTGCTGAGGCGACCTGTCGTATGCGGCTGCGACGTGAATCGCCGTTCGGATCGAGCCGGTCGCGCTCGGCGTCCTCGCCGCCCTCTCCGGAGTTGGATCGTCCGCCCAGCCGGTTCATCGCGATCGCCAGCGTCTCGTGCGCCTCCTGAGAGATCGAGCCGTAGCTCATCGCGCCGGTCGCGAAACGCTTGACGATGTCTTCCACGGACTCGACCTCGTCGATCGGCACCGGCGGCCGCACGTCGTCCCGCAGCCGGAAGAGCCCGCGCATGGTGGCGAGGTTGCGCGCCTGGTCGTCGACGGCCTTCGTGTACTTCTTGAAGACGTCGTAGCTCTCTTCCCGCACCGCCTGACGAAGGAGCGCGACCACCTCGGGGTTGAAGAGGTGGGTCTCACCCTCGCGGCGCCACTGGTACTGGCCGCCCACCTCGAGCCCACGATGCGCGCGCATCGTCGGTCGGGACGGGTAGGCGATCGCGTGGCGCGCGGCCACCTCGCGGGCGATCCCGTCGAGTCCGATGCCGCCGAGGCGGCTCACCGTGCCGGTGAAGTACTCGTCGACGAGCTCCTGCGACAGGCCGATCGCCTCGAAGACCTGTGCGCCCGTGTACGAGGCGACCGTCGAGATGCCCATCTTCGACATCGTTTTCAAGACACCCTTGCCGAGGCCCTTCACGAGGTTGTAGACGGCCTTGCTGGCGTCGATGCCGGTCATCTCCCGGCGGTCGATCATGTCCTCTACGGTCTCGAACGCGAGATACGGGTTCACCGTACCGGCGCCGTACCCGATCAGGCACGCGATGTGGTGCACCTCACGCGCGTCGCCGGTCTCGATCACGAGACCGACCTTCGTCCGCGTCTTCTCGCGGATCAGGTGGTGATGCACGGCGGACGTGAGGAGCAGGGACGGGATCGGCGCGTGCTCGTCGTCCGAATCGCGGTCGCTCAAGACCACGATGCGGATCCCGTCCTCGATCGCCCGGCTGACCTCCGCGCAGATCGCGCGGAGCGCCTCGCGCAGGGCCTTCCCACCACCCATCACCGGATACAGCCCCTGGAAGACCTGTGCGTGGAACCCGGGGAGATTCCCGTCGTCGTCGATATGGATGATCTTCGCGAGCTCTTCGTTGTCGATCACGGGATACGGCAGCACGACCTGGCGGCACGAGGCCGGGCCCGGCTCGAGCAGGTTCTGCTCGGGGCCGAGCGTGGAGCCCATGGCGGTGACCAATTCCTCGCGGATCGCGTCCAGCGGCGGGTTGGTCACCTGCGCGAACAGCTGCCGGAAGTAGTCGAAGAGCTGGCGTGAACGGCTGGAGAGTGCCGCGAGCGGCGCGTCGTTGCCCATCGAGCCGACCGGCTCCTGACCGGCCTGCGCCATCGGTCCGATGAGGATGCGGAGATCCTCCTCGGAGTAGCCGAAGGTCTGCTGGAGCCGAAGGACCGACTCGTGGCTCGGCATCTCGCGCGTGCGCTTCGGAAGGTCGCGGAAGTGGATCTGTCCGGCGTGCACCCAGCCCTCGTAGGGAAGCTGCGCGGCGAGCTCGTCCTTGATCTCGTCGTCGCCGACGATGCGTCCCTTCGTCGTGTCGACGAGGAAGATCTTGCCGGGCTGCAGGCGCCCCTTCTGCACGATCTTGGCCGGGTCGATGTCGAGGACCCCTACCTCGGACGCCATCACCACGAGATCGTCGTCGGTCACCCAGTAGCGGGACGGACGGAGGCCGTTACGGTCGAGCACCGCGCCGATCACCGAGCCGTCGGTGAAGGCGATCGAGGCGGGGCCATCCCACGGCTCCATCAACGCCGCGTGGAACTGATAGAACGCGCGCCGGTCGCGCTTCATCGAGCGATGGTTCTCCCACGCTTCGGGGATCATCATCAGCACGGCGTGCGGCAGCGAGCGTCCGGCCATGTTCAGCAGCTCGAGACATTCGTCGAACGACGCGGAGTCGCTGGCGCCGGGAGTGATGACGGGGAAGATCCGCTCGATGTCGCCTGGGATCAGGTCGGAGCGCATCAGCGCCTCGCGGGCCCGCATCCAGTTCCGGTTGCCTTGGAGGGTGTTGATCTCTCCGTTGTGGGCGATCATCCGATAGGGATGAGCGAGCGGCCACGACGGGAACGTGTTCGTCGAGAAGCGGGAATGGACCAGCGCCAGGGCCGTCTGCAGTCGCGGGTCGACGAGGTCGGGGAAGAAGCCGGGAAGCTGCGGACAGTGGAGCATCCCCTTGTACACCAGCGTGCGCGCCGACAAGCTCGGGAAGTAGACGCCGGGAACCTCGTGCTCGATCCGCTTGCGTGTGACGTAGATCAAACGCTCGAGGTCCATGCCTTCCCGGTCGTTGCCGGAGATGAACACCTGGCGGAAGAGCGGCATCATCTCGCGCGCTTGCTCGCCGATCATCGAGTCGTCGAAGGGGACGTCGCGCCAGCCGAGCACCGTCAAGCCTTCGCTCGTCGCCACGGCGTCGATGCCGGCGATCACCTTCGCGCGCTCGTCCTCGTCTTGGGGCAGGAACCCCATCCCGGCCGCGTACCCGCCGGCGGCCGGGAGATCGACCCCCGAGACCTCGCGGAGGAAAGCGTCGGGCATCTGAACCAGGATGCCGGCGCCATCTCCGGTGTTGGTTTCGGCGCCGGTGGCACCGCGGTGCTCAAGGTTGAGGAGCGCCGAGATGGCGAGGCGGACGATCTCGTGGCTGGCCCGGCCTTTCATATCCACGACGAAGCCAACCCCGCACGCGTCGTGTTCGAAGCGAGGGTCGTAGAGGCCTTGCCGTTGAGGTATGGGTCGGGACATGCGTCACCCCTGTCTTCACGGCTTGGGTGTACCGGCCCGGGCGACGCTGCCCTGGATTACTTGGATTATAGAGCCGTTCCCGTCGATAACAAGCGCATAACAGACCGGGCTGGGGCACAGCCCCCAGACGGTCTGGGCTAGCCTCTGGCCGCGGTATGCACTCACAGTTGAGCCGGGATGGGATCGGTCACGCGCCGAAGGCAGCACTCCAGTCCGCGGCAACCGTTTCCGTGTAGGGCTGGGTGAACCCGCACGTCCAAAGGCTGTCCTCTTCACCGGTGACGAGCATCCGTTCGCCGACCTGCCCCGAGATAGAGCCCGCCGACGTAACTCCTCCCAAGCCGTATGTCTCGACCGTGATCGAGGAGGAGGTCCCGCCCTTGAACCAATGGTTCACAGCGAAGGTGACGCTATCGGCTCCGGTCTCGGTCGTTGCCTTCATCGACGACTTCACCGTGCCGTCGAACGCCCAGGACCGCTTCGCCAGCGTCGAGGGGCTGTACTGCTCGACGCAAGACCCGAGAGCCTCGCCGCCACCGACCGAAGGATCCGGCGAGGGCGACGCCTGAGGTTCCGAAGAGCAGGCTGTGAGCGCGAACAGCGCCGCACTCGCCGCGATCACTAGCCTCATCCTTCTAACCATCGGTTCCTCCCCGTCTCCAGCATGAACACGTGATCCCTGGACGTGAAAGCGCCTGGAAAGGTTCCCGCCGACCCAGAGGTCGTTCAGTCCGAACGCGGACGCTGCCCAAAGTGCGGTATGAGCTGGTTCGAGCCCAACCGTCACACGGCTACCACCAGCACAAGCCGTAGACCGAGGTCCGCAGACCGTCACAACCCTGGCATAATGCGCGTCACGCTTAATCAGGGGGTACTGGGATGAAGAGATTCGTGCTTGCTTTGGTCGTGGTCATGGGTCTCGCCGTCGCGTCCGTCGCTCAAGCATCGCATTCCTGGTCCAACTATCACTGGGCGAGGGCTTCGAACCCGTTCGCGCTGAAGATCGTCGACAGCGTGACCGGCACATGGGACTCGCTTCTGCCGGCCGTCTCGACGGATTGGAGCGCCTCGACGGTGCTCGACACGAGCATCCAAGCAGGGGCAACGGGGTTGCTCGACCGGCTCCAATGCAATCCCCTCGCGGGGAAGGTGCGGGTCTGCAACGCCAACTACGGCCCGAATCTTTGGTTCGGGATCGCCCAGGTTTGGCTGAGCAACGGCCACATCTCGCAAGCCACGACCAAGGTCAACGACTACTACTTCACCGGCACCTACGGGAACGACATCGCCCGGCGTCACGTGCTGTGCCAAGAGATGGGCCATGACTTCGGCCTCGATCACCAGCACGGGCTGCCGACGTGCATGGAGGACAACAACAGCACCCTCAACACCCCGTCCTACCAGACGCCCAACACGCACGACTACGCTCAACTGCAGACGATCTACACCCACCTTGATGGAGGGGCGAAGGTCGGATCGTCCGCCCAGAGCGAAGCGCGACCCAGCTTGGTTCAGAGGATCGGCGGCGAGACCGTGCTTACCTACATCTTCTGGGTGAGCTGACCCTTGAGGAAGAGGGCCGCGCTTCTTCTTGTGAGCCTGGCGGCCGCGTTGCCACTTTCATTCGGGCGGGCGATCGCGGCGCCGGACCCCATCCCGTTCTGCGTGCCCGATCTCGACGGCCACTGTCGTTATTGCGAGATGCGATTCGATCCGGTTTCGATCCGCTGCGTCGGCTGAAGGCACACGTTCGCGCCGAGTTCGGTGGTCCGTTCGTTGCGCTCACTCGGCGAGCGCGCCGCCGATCACCTCGAGCAACTCCTCCCGAGAAGGGCCCGGCGGGGGCCGCGGCGTCGCGATGAGCTCGGCGAAGATCTGCTCGATGCGGACCTGGGTGGCGACGTCGGAGTCGAGGGCCGCCAGCGGATCAAGGAAGGCACCCCGGCGGATCACCGCCCGGAAAACGTCACCGTCGACGAGCGCGGCTTGCGTGCCCGCCGCGAAGGTGAAGAGCTCGTAGGCGCCGCCGTCGCGATGTGCGATGTCGACCGGTTCGCCGGCCCACCTGCGGCGTCGCTGCTCGTCGAGCGCGCTCGCGAACGAGAACCGTTCCTCCATGTCGGGACGTATGGCCGTGTCGAACGCCAGCGCGGCGTCGCGGAGGTCACCGGGCTGCTCACGCAACGCCCGCGCGAGCTCTTGCGCGTGGATCAGCGAGAACGAGAGGCCGAGCGCCAGCACGGGGTCGGTGTGACACACGGCATCGGCGAGGCTGAAGATCCCGAGTGCAAGCGGCTCCGCTTCGACGGTCGTCCGAAGGGTGTTCTGCAGGCTGCCCATCGGAAGGACGTCGGTGATCGGCTCGGACGTGTCGGGGTTGGCCCACGAGTACAGCGCCGGCATCGTGGCCAGGGCCGCTTCGAACACGGCAGCTGTCTTGAGATCCTTCAGCTCCTGATCTTGCGGCGCGATGGCGAGGATCGCCGCGAAGGTGCCGTTGTCGCCGGGGAACGTGGAGAACCCCGCGTACCCGAGATCGGCGCGCGGCGATGGGATCCACGGGCCGTCGGGAAGCGAGGCGCCCTCGCGGACCCGGTAGTAGCGGCTGTAGTAGATGATGTCGCATTCCGAGGAGCGCACATCTGCCGGTCGTCCGCCGAGCTTCTCGATCCATGACGCCGTCGGGCTGCGCCTTCCCATCGCATCGACGACCACGTCGGCGTCCCTTCGCCCTTCAGTCGTCAGCACCGCGGTGACCCGCGGCTGTTCGCCGGGCTCGCCTTCGTACCCGGTGATGCGCACGCCGGACATCATCGCGACGTTGGGCTCTGCGAGCACGGCTCGACGCAGCGCCCATTCGATGAGCGGCCGGCGCAACGCCAGATAGACGAGGTCTTCGTCTTCAGGACGGAGCGGGCCACGGATCTTAGGACGCAGGTCGAGGTCCCACGCCCCAGCGGATATGAGCGCGTCGAATACATCGGGGAACGCGGCTCGCATCTCCTTGCGCCCCCGGGGGATGAACGCGTGCGGCTGAAAGAAGTGCGGGATCCCCTTGCGTTCCCAGCCGAGCGAGTCGAGTGGCTCGGTGGCGTGGACGCCGTCACGCTCCACCAGCGTGACCCGGTGGCCGTCCCGGGCAAGCGCGAGCGAAGCCGACAGACCGGCGGTCCCAGCCCCGAGTACGAGAACGTCGAGTTGACGCATGTGTTCTGCCCGATGCTACGGGTTCGGGCCAGGAGATCGAGGTGGCGCCGCCGCTCAGGAAAGGCACGCTCTACGTGAGGGTCGGCTGCGGGAGGAAACGATTCGAAACGCCGGCTCCTCAGTGTTTCGCGCCGGGATACATCGAACGCATCGAGCGAGCCATCAGCTCGATCGCCGCCTTACGCGGGAGGAGTCGCTGGGTCATCACGTTGGCGAGGCGGTTGCGGCGTCCCGCGACGATGCTCGGTCTTTTCCCGAGGGCATCGAGGGCCTCGCGGACGACCTCCTCGGGCTCCATGACATGGACACCTTTGGGCAGCTTGGCCCCAGGGCCGAGCGACCCTTCGAAGCCGGGCGTGCGCGTCATCCCCGGCATCAGCGCCAGAACATCGACCCCGCTCCCCCGGAGCTCGGCCCACAGCGACTCGCCCAGGATCAGATCGAACGCCTTCGTCGCGGCGTACGTCGCGGCGAGCGGGGTGCCGATCTGACCGGCAGCCGACGAGACCACGATGATCCCGCCCCTACCGCGGACGGCCATCGCGCGTGAGAGACGATCCACCATCTGCGTGACGGCGACGCAGTTGACCTGGATCTGGCGGATCTTGTCCTCGAGCTGGATGTCGAGCCACGGGGCGGTCGCCGCATGCGCCGCACAGGCGACGAGGAGTCCCACCTCGACATCCGCCACATCGTCCAAGGCGCGCTCCACCTCGGTTACATCGGCGAGATCCACCACGACATCGCGAACCTTGACCGTGCCGTAGCGTCGTCGAAGTTCTCCCGCCCGTTCTGCCACCGCGTCGGTCGCGCGATCCACGAGGATGAGGTTCATGCCGGCCGAGGCAAGTCGGTCCGCGAAGGCCGCGCCGAGGCCCATCGCGGCGCCCGTAACGAGAGCCCAGGGCCCATACTTCCGCGCAAAGGCGTTGCCGTTCACCGTCGCCCCCAGATCTCAATGTCCCGTCCCACGCACAACGACGCTCACGATACCTCTCTGACGGTCGCGCCCACCCTCTCGCAGACCTCCCGGACTTGAGAGTGGCGTGAAGAAGACCGCGATTCGCAGCATGAGTGGTGGGACGAGACCGGTGACTGCTCTGCGGTGAATGTGGCCGGCGCTCGCGGGGACGGACCGCCGATCCGGTCACAGTCAAATAGATCACTCGCGTTGGGCGTCGAACCATTCGGCTTCCGCACGTCCAAGCTCCGTTGACGGCGGAGCATCTCCGTAGAACTCCTGGGTGATCCGGTGCCAGTTGGCCCGCGCACCGAGTTGCGCAAGGACCGCGAAGAGACCCAGCTCGAGCCGGTACAGCATGATCCCCCAGCGAGGGACGTTTAGCTGTCGGACGAGCCCCCACCACTCGTTCGTCGGGTCGATCATCGTCGCGGTGCGCTCCGCGATGTACTCGCGAGTGAACGTGTACTCGGCGTCTTCGTGGATCGGCGCCAAGGACATCAACATCCATTCGAAGAATCGATGGGGATCGATCGCGTCGGGACGCCTGATGTATCCCATCGCGACACCTTCTTCGAAAAAGGTGGACGCATCGTTGTTCCAGAACGCGCGGAAGCCGGCGTGAAGGTGCGGACGCATCGGTTCTGCGAGTTCGAAGCTCAACCCGAAGTCGAAGAACGCCATCCGGCCGTCGTCCTGGAGGAGGTAATTGCCGGGATGCGGGTCGGCGCTTGTGAAGCCATACCGGTGCAGCGAGCCGTAATAGAAGCGGAACAGGATCTCCCCGACGCGGTTCCGCTCCTCCTGCGACAGGTTGCGGAACTCCGCGAACGGGCGGCCGGACGCACGCTCCATCGTGAGGACCCGCTTGGTCGAGCGATCCGGGACGCTGCGCGGCACCCATGCGAACGGATGACCCGAGAAATGGGAGGCGAGCAGGTCCAGGGACCGCGCCTCCTCGATGTAGTCGCATTCCCTGAGCACCCGCTCACGGATCTCCGCCATCGCCGCGTTCGCTTCGAGACCGGGCGCGAGTAGCGGGATGAGCGGACGCACCGTGGATGTGAGCGCCAGGTCCGAGCGGATCGCGCGCTCGATCCCCGGGTACTGGACCTTCACGGCGACCGGACGCCCGTCGGCCAGAGTCGCATGATGGACCTGTCCCAAACTCGCCGCGGCGGCCGGCTCGCGATCGAAAGTCACGAATAGATCCTCCGGGCGAGCCTCGAATTCCTTGAGGAACACCTGATCGATGAGCCGAGGATCCATCGGTGGCGCCGCGTCGCGCAGCGAGCCCAGCACCGACTGATAGACGTCGCGTATCTCCGGCGGCAGGACGCCGGCATCGATGAACGACGCGAGCTGCCCGACCTTCATCGAGGCACCCTTGAGCCGCCCCAAGATCTCGACGAGCTCCTGCGCCGTGTTCGCATGCAGGTCCGCGAAGAGCTTCTGGGGAGAGTCCTTCCCGAGCAGGGTTCTCGGGCCGATCATGGCAGCCCGGAGTGACCCTTTGAGTGCGCCCATGCCGAGTCGGCTCGCCCGGCCCAGCATGCTCCCCGGGACCGCGCTGCGTTGCCGACGGCGGGAAGCTCGCTCCCGGCCGGCATCGCCTTGCTTCTCGTCGTCGGTGCCCTCTGTGGGTTGGCTCATAGCAAGGGTCTTCCGTAGCGGCAAGGCTTCGACGATCGCCATGCATCTTGCCACGCCTACGAAAGGTCGTTCGTGAACTGTACAGATCGTGGATCGCGGGGGGCGCCGAGCTTTCGGATGAAAGTCGAGAGAAGCGGTTCGGCGTTCGAACCGGTTACGCCCGGCGCGACACCTTGCCCGTTACGAGTGCTGCCAGGAGGGCCATGATGGCCAACAGCATTGGAACGGTTGCCACCCCGGTCGCCGGGAGCTCATCACGAGACGTGTGTCCCGCCTCAACGCGAGGCGCAGGCACGCCGTTCGTCGCCGGGCCCGCCGCGTTCACGAGCGCTACATACGGCCGGCACGGCTGGTTGCGCAGGCTCGGGCATGGCGGCAGTGGAGCTGGTGCGCTCGAGCCCGGGATCACCGGCAGCACGAGCGTCGACGGCTGGATCGACGAGTACGCGATGGCAACCGTCGACTTTCCGGTCGGCACCGACTGGCTGAACGACCATACGGGCTGCGCGCCGTTCGGCGCCGCGATCGTCACTCGGATACGCGACCCGGCACGATACACATGGCCTTGGTAGTAGAGCGGGATGGGCACCCGGACGAAGCTGTCGCTCGGCATCGGCGAGGCGTCCTCCGCCGTGAAGCTCGGGATCGGATTGAGCAACGTGCTCGGCTCCTTGAACAAGTTGTGGGAATCGGTTGAGAGCGCCCGCTCGCTGGCACGCATGTAGCCGTTCTGAACGAACGTCTCGTTCCCGTCCGGCCGCACTTCGCTGATCGTCGCCTGGAGGTCGACGTCGGGTGTGGACGATCGTACCCAGGCGTACACGGCTCCTCCGCCGACGACCGTGGTATCCGCCGCGAGCGGCTCGGTGACGTACGACACGGCGGTGCCCGCAGGATTGTGCACCCACTTCCAATCCCACTGAGAGGCGTTGCCCCACAGCCCGCCGCCGCCGGTGCCGCCTCCGTAATTGGTAAGCGGCAGGGCCTTCGCATCCGACGTGTACTGGTCGATCCCCGCACTCGCCGGGAGCGCATCATTCAGCGTGCCGCCCGGTCCGAAGTACCACGTCTGTGCGGCCGTGCCCTCGATCGGCCACGACGAGAACGACCGCTCGAACGCCGGATAGGGGTTGCCCGCGATCTTGTCACCCGTCGGCGAAGCGCCGGCGCCGTTGTCGAAGAGCACCCGGACCATGGGCTGCTTCTCGAACTCGGCGAGCGCCAGGTCATAGGTCGGCATCAGCTGGATCGGATCGACCGGCAGCGTGACGACGTCTTCCTGAGGAAGCCCCATCGCCGCCTGGAAGATGACCGGCGCCACCGCTCTGGTGAGGGCCGCATTGAGGATGGGCGGTCTCTCGGCGACGTACAGCATCATGAAGTCGAGCCAGCGATTGTAGATCTCAGGACTTAACGAGTCGATGTGCGGACCGTTCGTGAACGTGAACCATTTCTTGTCCGTGCCGGTGAAGTGCGATACGAGCTGCGGACAGTGCCCGCCGGTCTGTTCGTCCTGCCACTGGCAGACCATGAATGTCGGAACCTTGATCTTGTGAACGAACGTCACGGGGTCGGCCGGGTCGGCGATCTCGGGGACGTAGTGCTTGTTGTCGTGGATCTTCTTGATGAGGTCCGCCTGCTCGTCGTGCAGTGCCTGGTTCGCCGCGCACGTCGTGTCACCGGCCTGGATCCGGTCGTACGCCCACCGCTGGCCTTGGTCGGGAGTGGTCGAGGGTTTCGCTTCGCGCAGCCGCTCTTCCGTCCACGCGAGGGCGAAGCCTGTGTTGAGGTTGCCGCCCGGATAGAGCGTCGTAGCCGCGGCGTCGAGGACCGACAGCGGCGTGATCGCGGCGAGGTTGGGCGGCTGAGTCTGCGCGGTGAACAGCTGGCTGATCCCGCCGTACGAGATGCCCAGCATGCCGACCTGGTTGTTGAGCACCCACGGCTGGTTGGCGATCGTCTCAATGACGTCGTACCCGTCGAGGCTCTGCAGCATCTCGAAGAAGTCGAAGGCGCCGCCGGAGCAGCCCGTCCCACGGATGTTCACGTCGACGACGGCGAAACCCATGAGGTTCGCGAGGACGGCGATCCCGCTGTGCGGTCCGGCCGGATCGGCATAGCCGTATCCGGAGTACTCGATCAGCGTCGGGTACGGCGGGAGGTACGGGGCGCCCGGGACGCTCGGCAGTTCGATGTCAGACGGCAGACCGGATTGACCCGCGGGGCTGGTCGGTGGGTGAACCATGTAAGCGAGCTTCGTGCCGTCGCGCGTCGTGAGGTAGCCGTAGCCGCCGGGCGGGATCTCTTGATCGTAGATCTCGGGGTTCCACGGCGCGGGATCATCGTTGTGCACGACGAGCGGACCCGACTCGGAACCACCGGAGTGGACGCGGTACCCCTCGCCGGGCGGAACGTTCCGGAACAGAAGTCCGCCGAGGGAGGTAGCCTTCTGCGTGTACAAGGTCTCGCCTTGCGGCGTGATGAGGGAGGCCTGGGCGCCGGCCGGGAGATCGGTAACGTACACCTGCTCGACGCTGCCGGCCGCTTTGAATGTAGCCGGGCCGGCGGACGCTCCAGGACCTATCGTCCCGACGACGAGCAACGCGACCGCGACCGCTCGCAGGATGCCCTTTGCCCTCGTTCCCTGTACGCCGTTCAACATCCGCCGCCTTCCCTCTGGTGTGGAGCCCTGGATCGCATAGACACGCCTGTCGAGTACTTCGCCTTTCTTGCTCGGTTTCCTCCGAGGGCAGGTGAGCGGGCCGACGAGGCTGCCAAGATCGCCGGTTACTTCGCGTACACGGCCGCGAACCAACCCAGCCGGTTCGATCGGCCTTGTAGCCGGAACCCGGCTGCGCGGAGGGTCTCGTCGACGAAGCGTTCGTCGTGGACGTACGCGCGGAAGCCTCGGCCTTTGACCCTGTGCAGAAGGTTCTCGAAGCGAAGGGCGATCCGAACGAGTAGCCCGCTGATCCCGCTCGACCTCGGCATCGAAAGGCCATAGACCGATCCCGCAACTGCGATCGAGTTATCGAGCAGCCCGCTCGGGTCTGGGTAGCAACAGATGACCCGGTGGTGAACGACGACATCGTGAGGGGCAAGATCCGCGGTGGCTGCGTTCCCGACGTGGAACTCCATGCGGCCGGGCGATCCATCTCCAGAGGCCATCTGCTGCGCCGCCGCGATGTTGTCGGGCGATAGGTCCATCCCCGTCACACGGGCAGCACCG
The DNA here is from genome assembly GCA_046712825.1 of Actinomycetota bacterium. GTDB lineage: Bacteria > Actinomycetota > AC-67 > AC-67 > AC-67 > DATFGK01. Next base: position 21,210 of record JBKKCR010000208.1, read on the forward strand.
GCTGTAAGAAGCTCCTCCGAAAGCTCTCCTCGACCACAACCGAGCTCGAGCACCGTCCGACCCTCCAGGCCGGCCGCGCGAAGCTCTTTCTCGAGCAACCGGGCGAGCTTCACGCCGGGTCTCTTCGTGGGATCGCGCCGAGGAGCACAGCAGTCGATGTTGTCGTCGAAGTACTGGGCGATGTCCTCGTCCTTCGGACGCCTGGTCATGTGGCAAGTCTGTCACCGTGACCGCTCGAGGGCCAGCCCGTCGTGTGTGAGACCTAACTTCCTTCGTTACCTACGTGGGAATGGCGACGAAGACCGGGATCAAGCGCTCCGTGTTCTTCTGGTAGAGCTCGTACGGCGGGTACGCGGCGACGGCCCGCTTCCACCACAATGCCCGCTCATCGCCGCTCACTTCGCGCACCGTGACCGCGAAGGGTTCTGGTCCGTCCTGCAGTGTGACGGCGTCGGGATCCGCTCGGAGGTTGTAGACCCAAACGGGGTTCTTCGGCGCGCCGCCCAGCGAGCCGATCAACGCGTACTCGCCGTTGTGCTCGACGCGCATCAGCGGGGTCTTGCGGAGGGTACCGGTGCGTCTCCCGCGGCTGGTCACGATGATGACCGGCCAGTCTGAGTTGCCCAACATGTTGGCACTGCGGCCGCCAGAGCTCTCGTACTCCTCGACCTGATTCCGGACCCAGTCCCACGGACTAGGTCCGTACTCTCCTTCTACCTGCATTGGTGGAGCGTATCTCGGCTAAGGTCGAGTTCGCGTGATTGGCACGGTAGCCTCGATGGGAGAGCCTGCACAGGGAGAACGATGAGCGCAAAGAAGACCACGAAGAAGTCGGCCAAGAACACCACCGCGCCCCGCAACAGCTCCAAGGGATTCACCGCTGAGGAACGAGCTGCGATGAAGGAGCGCGCCCAAGAGCTGAAGGCGGAAGCGGCGAAGGCCGACGGGGAAAGCGCCTTGCTCGCGCAGGTCGCCAAGATGAAGGGATCGGATCGCGCGATTGCCAAGCGGATCCACGAGATCATCAAGGCCAGCGCGCCGGACCTCTCGCCGAAGACCTGGTACGGGATGCCCGCGTATGCCAAGGACGGCAAGGTCGTCTGCTTCTTCCAGAGCGCGGGGAAGTTCAAGGCGAGGTACGCGACCTTCGGCTTCAGCGACGAAGCGAAGCTTGACGAAGGCGCCCTGTGGCCGACCTCCTTCGCGTTGAAAGAGCTGACCGCCGCCGTAGAGACGAAGATCGCCGCGCTCGTGAAGAAAGCGGTGCGCTGAGCCCAGCTCCTGAGCCCTGCCCCCAGATTTGAGGACCGCGACCCGAGACCGACGCGCCTCCGCAACGGTTCGTCACCGCCGGACGTCCCCCACATGAGCCCTTGGAGTGCTGGGCCCTCCCAGTGCTACTTCGTTTCGCCGGGGAGATGGGGGATCTCGCCGGTGTCCACGACGAATTGAGCGATCTCGCGCAGTTTGATGTTCAGTTGTTGAGATGCGCCTCGCAGCAGGTCGAACGCCTCATCGCCGGTGATGAGCTCGCGGTTCATCAAGATGCCTTCGGCCCGGCCGATCACCTGTCGAGACGCCAGCGCCCCGTGAAGGTTCTGCAACCTCTTGGTTTCCACCTCAAGCGCTCGCGTCGCGTCTTCGAGATCCACAGCGGCGGCGAGCGCGACGCCGGCATGGGTGGCGAAGATCAAACCCTTCGCTCGATCGGTTGCTCCGAAGGCTCGCGGCAATGCGACCGAACGCCATGCCGCGGGCAGTCTCCGCTCGGCACTTTGGAGGCTCGGCCATCCGGCGGAGTCCGTTGTGGAGGTGACCGAAGCACACCTGCGGCTTTCCCCAGGCGTCATGCTCGACGTGCGAGCGATCGAAGCCCTCGCGAGGAGGATCCTCGACGAATCCACCGAGCTAAACGAAGCCGACATGGACGAGGTGTCTCTGTCGAAGGACCTGCTCCCCGACTGGACGGAAGACTGGGTGCTGATCAAGCGTGAATACAACACCCAGCTCCGCTTGCGCGCCCTGGAGGCCCTAAGTC